>NZ_JAPPVG010000005.1:0-178936 GCF_028680365.1 Pseudomonas sp. MIL19
CAGCAGCGTATTGAGCCGACTCACTGCATCCAGGAAGCGGTTGGGCGAACTGTGCAACACGCTATTGGGACATAGCCAAAAAAAACCCCGCCAAGAAGGCGGGGTCGAGGTTACGAGCGTGGCGGCTCGAAAGTTGAAGCGTTACAGCAGCATGGTGCGGATGTCCGCAAGCACATCACCCAGACGCTTGGTGAAGCGCGCCGCCGCGGCACCGTTGATCACCCGGTGGTCGTAGGACAGTGACAGCGGCAGCATCAGCTTGGGCTGGAAGGCTTTGCCGTCCCAGACTGGCTGGATGGTCGCCTTGCTCACGCCAAGAATCGCCACTTCCGGCGCGTTGACGATCGGGGTAAAGCCGGTGCCGCCAATGTGGCCGAGGCTGGAAATGGTGAAGCACGCGCCCTGCATGTCGTCAGCGGAGAGCTTCTTGGTGCGGGCTTTTTCCGCCAGAGCGGCGGCTTCGGCAGCCAGTTGCAGCAAGCTCTTCTGATCGACGTTCTTGATCACTGGGACCAGCAGACCATCTGGGGTGTCCACGGCAAAGCCAATGTGCACGTACTTCTTGCGGATGATCGCCTTGCCGCTTGGTGCCAGCGAGCTGTTGAAGTCCGGCAGCTCCTTGAGCAGGAAGGCGCAGGCTTTCAGCAGTAGCGGCAGTACGGTGAGTTTGACCCCTGCCTTTTCCGCCACGACTTTTTGCGCAACGCGGAAGGCTTCCAGCTCGGTGATATCGGCCGAATCGAACTGAGTCACGTGAGGCACGTTGAGCCAGCTGCGATGCAGGTTGTTGGCGCCGACCTGCATCAGGCGGGTCATCGCCACTTCTTCGATTTCACCAAACTTGCTGAAGTCCACCACCGGGATCGGTGGGATGCCGGCACCACCGGTTGCTCCGGCGGCTGGGGCTTCTTTGGCCTTCTGCATCATCGCTTTGACGTAAGCCTGCACGTCCTCTTTGAGCACGCGGCCTTTCGGCCCGCTGCCCGGTACGACTGCCAGCTCGACACCAAACTCGCGAGCGAGCAAGCGTACGGCCGGCCCCGCATGCACCTTGGCGCCATCGCGCTTGGGCATGGCGGCCACATTGGCGGCCGCGGCGGAGAGCGAGGCAATGGCGCTGACTTCAGCGGCAATGGCCGGGTTGGCGCCAGCAGGTACCTTGTGGGTTTCGCTGGTGCTTGAAGCGGCGGGCGCTGGGCTCTGGCTTGGTTTTTCAGCGGGTGCTGCTGGGGCGTCAGCCCCGGCAACCTTGAGCTTGAGGATCAGGTCGCCAGTGCCAACATCGGCATCCAGTTGCACCTCAATACTTTCCACCACGCCGGCAGTCGGCGAGGGGATTTCCATGCTCGCCTTGTCCGACTCCAGAGTGATCAGCGACTGGTCGGCTTCGACCGTATCGCCAACCTTGACCAGCACTTCGATGACCTTGGCCTTGCTGTCCGAGCCGATATCCGGCACATGCACGTCTTGTACGCTGCTGGCTGCTGGTGAGGCCGCAGCAGGTGCTGGCGCAGCGGCTTCGGCGACTTTCGGCGCTTCGGCAGCAGGTGCTGCAGCTGGAGCCGCAGGCGCTGCTTCGGCATCGCCTTCAACGTCCAGTTCGAGCAGCTCGTCGCCTTCTTTCAGGGTGTCGCCGAGCTTCACTTTCAGGCTTTTCACCACGCCGGCTTTCGGCGCGGGGATTTCCATACTGGCCTTGTCCGACTCCAGGGTCAGCAGGCTCTGATCAGCCTCGATGCGATCACCGACCTTGACCATCAGTTCAATTACTTCACCCTCACCACCACCGATGTCGGGTACGCGAATCAATTCACTCATCGTTTCGCTCCTTAGCAGTCCAGTGGGTTGAGTTTTTCCGGGTTGATGCCGAACTTGGCGATGGCCTCGGCCACCACTTTAGGTTCGATATCGCCACGGTCGGCGAGGGCTTCCAGGGCAGCTAGGACAACCCAGTTGCGGTCCACTTCAAAGAAGTGGCGCAGCTTCTTGCGGCTGTCGCTGCGGCCGAAGCCGTCGGTGCCCAGGACTTTGAATTCCTTGCTCGGTACCCACTGGCGAATCTGCTCGGCGAACAGCTTCATGTAGTCGGTCGAGGCAATCACTGGGCCTTTACGGCCGCCCAGGCATTCTTCCACGTAGGTCTGCTTAGGCTTCTGGCCCGGGTGCAGACGGTTGCTGCGTTCTACGGCCAGGCCATCACGGCGCAGTTCGTTGAAACTGGTGACGCTCCACACGTCTGCCGCGACGTTGAACTCGTCACGCAGGATCTTCGCCGCTTCGCGCACTTCACGCAGGATGGTGCCGGAACCGAGCAGTTGCACGTGGTGCGCCGCTTCCTTCTTGTCTTCTTCGAGCAGGTACATGCCCTTGATGATGCCTTCCTCAACACCCAGCGGAATGGCTGGCTGCTGGTAGGACTCGTTCATCACGGTGATGTAGTAGAAGACGTCCTGTTGCTCTTCGGTCATCTTCTTCATGCCGTCCTGGATGATCACCGCCAGCTCATAGCCGTAGGTTGGATCATAGGTGCGGCAGTTAGGGATGGTCGCCGCCAGCATGTGGCTGTGACCGTCTTCGTGCTGCAGGCCTTCGCCGTTCAGCGTGGTACGGCCGGCGGTGCCGCCGATCAGGAAGCCACGGGTGCGGCTGTCGCCAGCGGCCCAGGCCAGGTCACCAATACGCTGGAAACCGAACATCGAGTAGAAGATGTAGAACGGCAGCATCGGCTGGTTGTGGCTGGAGTACGAGGTACCCGCCGCAATAAACGAGCTCATGGCGCCGGCTTCGTTGATGCCTTCTTCGAGAATCTGGCCCTTCTTGTCCTCGCGGTAGAACATCACCTGGTCTTTATCGACTGGCTCATACAGCTGGCCGACCGAGGAGTAGATGCCCAGTTGGCGGAACATGCCTTCCATACCGAAGGTACGGGCTTCGTCCGGGATGATCGGGACGATGCGCGAGCCGATGTCCTTGTCCTTGACCAGCTGCGCGAGGATCCGCACGAAGGCCATGGTGGTGGAGATTTCACGGTCGCCCGAGCCGTCGAGGATGGCCTTGAGGGTTTCCAGTGGCGGCGTCGGGATGCTGAAGCTCTTGGCGCGGCGCTGTGGCACGAAACCGCCCAGTGCTTCGCGGCGCTCGCTCAGGTAGCGCGCTTCGGCGCTGCCGGCTTCTGGTTTGATAAACGGCAGGTTTTCCAGCTCGTCATCTTTAACCGGAATGTCGAAGCGGTCGCGGAACTGCTTAAGGCTGTCGACGTCGACTTTTTTGGTGTTGTGCGCGGTGTTCTTCGCTTCGCCGGCACCGGTGCCATAACCCTTGACGGTCTTGGCCAGGATGACGGTTGGCTGGTCTTTGTGGTTGACCGCCTGGTGGTAGGCCGCATAGACCTTGTACGGGTCGTGGCCGCCACGGTTGAGCTTCCAGATCTCGTCGTCGGACAGATCCGCCACCATCGCTTTGAGTTCTGGCGAGTTGAAGAAGTGCTCACGGACGAACGCGCCGTCCTTGGCCTTGTAGTTCTGGTATTCGCCGTCGATGACTTCGTCCATACGGCGCTGCAGGATGCCGTCGACGTCTTTGGCCAGCAGTGGGTCCCAGAAACGGCCCCAAACCACCTTGTTAACGTTCCATCCACCGCCACGGAACACGCCTTCGAGTTCCTGGATGATCTTGCCGTTGCCGCGTACTGGGCCGTCGAGGCGCTGCAGGTTGCAGTTGATGACGAAGATCAGGTTGTCCAGCTTCTCGCGGCCAGCCAGGGAGATCGCACCGAGGGATTCCGGCTCGTCGCACTCGCCGTCACCCATAAAGCACCAGACTTTCTGCTTGCCGGCTGGGATAAAGCCGCGCGCTTCCAGGTACTTCATAAAGCGTGCCTGGTAGATTGCCTGGATTGGACCGAGGCCCATGGAGACAGTCGGGAACTGCCAGAAGTCTGGCATCAGCCACGGGTGCGGGTAGGACGACAGGCCTTGACCATCGACTTCCTGACGGAAGTTGTTCATCTGGTCTTCAGTGATGCGACCTTCCATAAAGGCACGGGCGTAAACACCGGGCGAGGCGTGGCCCTGGAAGAAGATCAGGTCGCCGCCATGCTCCTCGGTCGGAGCCTGGAAGAAGTAGTTGAAACCGATGTCATACAGCGTCGCGGAGGAGGCGAAGCTGGAAATGTGACCACCCAGATCGGAATCTTTCAGGTTGGTGCGCATCACCATCGCCAAGGCGTTCCAGCGCACCAACGAGCGAATGCGGCGTTCCATAAACAGGTCGCCAGGCATGCGTGCTTCGTGGGTCAGCGGGATGGTGTTGCGGTACGGCGTGGTGATCGCGTAAGGCAACTGCGAACCGCTGCGGGTCGCGAGTTCACCCATACGGGTCATCAGGTAATGGGCACGGTCTTCGCCTTCTTTGTCGAGAACCGATTCCAAGGCGTCCAGCCATTCCTGGGTTTCGACGGGATCGAGGTCTTGCATGGCTTGCTCCAGGGCGGAAAGGCTTCCAGAATCGGAGGCCAGGTTTCGCGGACGACTTCGTGAGTGGCCGCGTGAATTCTTGGATTGACCGGGGGTAGGACCGGCTGTGTGTAGTTTTACTACATTCCGGCGCCGATTTCAGCCTTTTGGATACAATCTTTGGTAGTAAAACTACAATTATTTTCTGCTAGTGCCGCTGCAGGCTCTTTGAGTGGGGTTTCCCGTCGAGGTTCGGCGCGCTGGCAGATCGTTAAAAAGGATAGACCATGAGCCTGCCCGCGCTGGCCTCTTTACCCGCTGCCCTAGCCCCTCTTGCAACACGTGCCGAGCAGTCTCTGCGGCAGGCGTTTGCCGGGCTCTCCCATGCTGCTTCGGCGGCTTATGCGGGCTGGCCGAGTGCGCGCCGCGCGGCCTTGCAGCGCGTGGTGGCGGCTAGCGATTTCGTGGTGCTGCAAGGCGAGCGTGATCCGCAGATGCTGCTCGATCTGGCCGCCAGTGGTGAGCTGGAGCGCAGCCTCGGTGTGGGCGAGCTGCGCAGTCAACTGGCGCAGGCATTGGTTGAGTGCGCCGATGAAGATGAGCTGGCGCGGCGCTTGCGGCGTTTTCGCAACCGTCAGCAGGTGCGCCTTATTTGGCGTGATATCAGTCGCCAGGCTGATCTGATTGAAACCTGTCGCGACCTCTCCGATTTAGCCGATGCCTGTATCGATCTGGCTTATCAGTGGCTCTATGCGGGCCATTGTGTGCAATTTGGCACGCCCATCGGTCGGCATACGGGGCAGGCGCAACAGATGGTGATTCTGGGGATGGGCAAGCTCGGGGCCCATGAACTCAATTTGTCGTCGGATATCGACCTGATCTTCGGGTATCCCGAAGGTGGCGAGACCGAAGGCGTGAAGCGTCCGCTGGATAATCAGGAGTTCTTTATCCGTCTCGGCCAGAAGCTGATCAAGGCGCTGGACGTGATCACCGTCGATGGTTTCGTGTTTCGCACCGACATGCGTTTGCGCCCCTATGGCTCCTCCGGTTCGCTGGTGTTCAGTTTTAATGCCTTGGAGCAGTACTACCAAGACCAGGGCCGTGACTGGGAGCGCTACGCGATGATCAAGGCGCGGGTGGTCGGCGGCGATCAGGCTGCCGGCGCGCAGTTGCTGGAGATGTTGCGGCCCTTCGTTTACCGGCGTTACCTGGACTTTTCGGCGATTGAAGCGCTGCGCGCGATGAAGCAGCTGATCCAGCAGGAAGTGCGGCGCAAGGGCATGGCTGAGAACATCAAGCTGGGTTCTGGTGGTATCCGCGAGGTGGAGTTTATCGCCCAGGCCTTCCAGCTGATCCATGGCGGGCGCGACCTGAGCCTGCAGCAGCGCTCTCTGTTCGCGGTGCTGAATACCCTGCGCGACCAAGGCTACTTACCGGCGGCGGTGACCGATGAACTGCGTGATGGCTATGCCTTCCTGCGCTATGCCGAGCATGCCCTGCAGGCCATCGACGACCGGCAGACGCAGATGCTGCCGGACAACGATCAAGACCGCGCGCGCGTGGCTTTTATCATGGGCTTCGACAGCTGGCAGGCGTTCCACGAACAGTTGATGTACTGGCGTGGCCGGGTCGACTGGCACTTCCGCCAGGTGATTGCCGACCCTGATGAAGAGGAGGGCGGCGAGCCGGCCGAGGCGGCGGTGGGCTGCGAATGGCTGCCGCTGTGGGACGATATGCAGGACGAAGAATCAGCGTGTCGGCAATTGGCTGAGGCCGGCTTTGCCGAGCCGCAAGCGGCCTGGCGGCGACTGCTGGGGCTGCGCAACAGTAATCAGGTGCGTGCCATGCAGCGCCTGGGTCGTGAGCGCCTGGATGCCTTTATTCCACGCTTGCTGGCGCAAACCGTCGAGCACGCTAACCCGGATCTGGTGTTGGAGCGTGTGTTGCCGCTGATTGAAGCCGTGGCGCGGCGCTCGGCTTACTTGGTGCTGCTCACCGAGAACCCCAATGCCTTGCAGCGGTTGCTGACCCTGTGTGCGGCCAGCCCGTGGATCGCCGAGCAGATCACCCGCTTCCCGCTGTTGCTCGATGAGCTGCTCAACGAAGGGCGGCTATTTAATCCGCCGCTGGCCCCCGAGCTGGCTGCCGAGCTGCGCGAGCGCTTGATGCGGATTCCCGAGGAGGACCTGGAGCAGCAAATGGAGGCGCTGCGCCATTTCAAGCTGGCGCATCGTTTGCGCGTCGCGGCCTCGGAAATTGCCGGCAGCCTGCCATTAATGAAAGTCAGCGATTACCTGACCTGGCTGGCCGAGACGATTCTCGATCAGGTACTCGCTCTGGCCTGGCACCACACCGTGAGCCGCTACGGTGTGCCGCGTCGTGCTGATGGCAGTCTCTGTAATCCGGATTTCGTCATCGTCGGCTACGGCAAGGTCGGCGGTATCGAGCTGGGCCACGGTTCGGACCTCGACTTGGTGTTTATCCATGATGGCGATCCGCACGCGGAAACCGATGGTGAAAAGTCCATCGACGGTGCGCAATTCTTCAATCGCCTCGGTCAGCGCATTATTCATCTGCTGACCACGCAGACCAACTCCGGTCAGCTGTATGAGGTGGACATGCGTTTGCGGCCTTCCGGTGCGTCCGGCTTGCTGGTCAGCTCGCTGGGCGCGTTCGAGCGTTATCAGCAAGGCGAGGCCTGGACCTGGGAGCATCAGGCGCTGGTGCGGGCGCGGGTGTTGGTCGGTTGTGCGCGCGTCGGCAAGGCGTTTGAGGCGGTGCGCGCCGCAGTGCTGGGGCGTGAGCGCGACCTGGAGACGCTGCGCACTGAAGTCAGCGAGATGCGCGCGAAGATGCGTGACAACCTCGGCAGCAAGGCCACCGCCGCCGGCACCGCGGCGAATGCCTTCGAGGCTACGGCCCCGTTCGACCTCAAGCAGGACGCCGGAGGTATCGTCGATATTGAATTTATGGTGCAATACGCGGCCCTGGCCTGGTCGCGCCAGTACCCGGAATTGCTTGAGTTCACCGATAATATTCGCATTCTGGAAGGGTTGGAGCGGGCCGGCTTGTTGCCGGGGGAAGATGCCCGTTTGCTGCAGGATATTTACAAGGCTTACCGCTCAGCGGCACATCGCCAGGCCCTGCAAAAGCAACCTGGGGTGGTCAGCGGTGAGCAGTTTGCCGAGGAGCGGCACACGGTGATGCGCATCTGGCGAGCGCTGGGTTTGAGCTGAATATAAGGATGTCGGGCGCCCAGGGTGGCCGGCCAACGTTGTACCAATCGAGTTTGAGGAGCAGGCAACTATGTCGATGGCTGATCGTGATGGCGTGATCTGGTATGACGGCGAACTGGTGCCGTGGCGCAACGCGACCACTCACGTGCTGACCCATACCCTGCACTACGGCATGGGCGTGTTCGAGGGCGTGCGCGCCTACAACACGCCGCAGGGCACGGCGATCTTCCGTCTGCAGGCACACACCGACCGCCTGTTCGACTCGGCCCACATCATGGGCATGAAGATTCCGTACAGCAAAGACGAAATCAACGAAGCCACCCGGGCCGCGGTGCGTGAGAACAACCTCGAAAGCGCCTATATCCGCCCGATGGTGTTCTACGGATCTGAAGCCATGGGCCTGCGTGCCAGCGGCTTGAAAACCCAGGTGATCGTCGCGGCCTGGAGCTGGGGCGCCTACATGGGCGATGAAGCCCTGCAGGTGGGGATCAAGGTGCGCACCAGCTCCTTTACCCGTCACCACGTGAATATCTCGATGACCCGCGCCAAGGCCAACGGCAACTACATCAACTCCATGCTGGCGCTGCAGGAAGCGGTCTCCGGTGGTGCCGATGAAGCCATGTTGCTGGACCCGGAAGGCTATGTGGCCGAAGGCTCGGGCGAAAACATCTTCCTGGTCAAGAACGGCGTGATCTACACCCCGGAAGTGACCTCGTGCCTGAACGGTATTACCCGTAACACCATCCTGACCCTGGCGGCCGAGCACGGTATTGACGTGGTCGAGAAACGCATCACCCGCGATGAGGTGTATATCGCCGACGAGGCCTTCTTCACTGGCACGGCTGCCGAAGTGACGCCGATTCGCGAAGTCGATGGTCGGCAGATCGGTGCAGGTCGTCGCGGACCGATCACCGAGAAATTGCAAACTGCCTATTTCGACCTGGTCACCGGTAAAACCGATGCCCATGCCGAGTGGCGTACCCTAGTTAAGTAAGCGGCCTGCTGCGTCGGATGGGTTGAGCATTGCGATACCCGTCGGGCGTGCAGGCTAGGCTGATAGCCGAGTGTTGAGTCTGTCCGGGAGGCGAAAGCCTCCTTGGTCGTTTCTGGAAGTGGCATGAAAATACTGATCGTAGGCCCCAGCTGGGTGGGTGACATGGTGATGGCGCAGACATTGTTTCAGTGTCTGCGGCAGCGCCACCCTGGCTGTGAAATCGATGTGCTGGCCCCCGAGTGGAGTCGGCCGATTCTCGAGCGCATGCCCGAAGTGCGTCAGGCCCTGAGCTTTCCGCTCGGCCATGGCGTGCTGGAGTTGGCGACGCGGCGCAAGATCGGCAAGTCCCTGGCGGGCCAGTACGATCAGGCGATTCTGCTGCCCAATTCGCTCAAGTCCGCGTTGGTGCCATTCTTCGCCGGTACCCCCAAACGCACCGGCTGGAAAGGCGAGCTGCGTTACGGCCTGCTCAATGACATTCGCATTCTGGACAAAGAACGCTACCCGCTGATGATCGAGCGGTTTATGGCGCTGGCTTTCGAGCCAGGTGCCGAGCTGCCGAAGCCGTATCCGCGCCCGGCACTAGAGATCAATGCACAGAGCCGCGATGCCGCGCTCGCTAAGTTCGGTTTAAGCCTGGATCGGCCGGTGCTGGCGCTGTGTCCCGGTGCCGAGTTCGGTGAAGCCAAACGCTGGCCGAGCGAGCACTACGCCAAAGTTGCCGAGCTGAAGATTCGCGCCGGTTGGCAGGTGTGGATATTCGGCTCGAAGAATGATCATGCGGTCGGTGAAGATATCCGTAGCCGGCTGATTCCTGGCCTGCGTGAAGAAGCCAGCAACCTGGCCGGCGAGACCAGTCTGGCCGAGGCGATCGACTTGATGTCGTGTGCGGGCGCCGTGGTGTCCAACGACTCCGGCCTGATGCATGTGGCGGCGGCGTTGAATCGCCCGCTGGTGGCGGTCTACGGTTCAACCTCGCCGGGCTTTACCCCGCCGCTGGCTGAGCAGGTGGAAATCGTCCGCCTGGGCCTGGAGTGCAGCCCCTGCTTCGAGCGTACCTGCCGTTTCGGCCATTACAACTGCCTGGGCCAGCTTAAGCCGCGCCCGGTGATCGAGGCGTTGGATCGCCTGGTCAGTGATCCGGTTGAGGTTGAATAGTTTGCGGGTACTGTTGATCAAAACCTCCTCGCTGGGCGATGTGGTACACACCCTGCCGGCGCTCACCGATGCCGCGCGGGCGATTCCCGGTATTCAGTTCGACTGGGTGGTGGAAGAAGGCTTTGCCGAAATCCCCGCTTGGCATCCGGCCGTCGCGCAGGTGATTCCGGTGGCGATTCGCCGCTGGCGCAAGCACCTCTGGCAGACGCTCAGGAATGGTGAGTGGCAGCGTTTTAAGCAGCGCCTCGGGGAAACTCGGTACGACCTGGTGATTGACGCCCAGGGCCTGCTGAAGAGTGCCTGGCTGACCCGCTACGTCAACGCGCCGGTGGCTGGCTTAGACCGCGACTCCGCGCGCGAGCCGCTGGCCAGCCGCTTCTATGATCGCCGCTATGCCGTACCGCGTGAGCAGCATGCGCTTGAGCGTACCCGTCAGCTGTTTGCCCAGGCGTTGGGCTATGCGCTGCCTGCAGATATCGGCGACTACGGCCTCAACCGCGCGCTGCTAGCCGATGCAGCGCCGCAGCCTTACTTGCTGTTTCTGCACGGCACCACCTGGCCAAGCAAACACTGGCCGGAAGCTGACTGGCGCCAGCTGGCTGAGCAGATGAGTGCCCAGGGGTGGGCTATCCGTCTGCCTTGGGGTAACTCCAGCGAGAAAGCCCGCGCCGAGCGAATTGCTGCCGGTATTGAAAGCGCTGCAGTACTGCCCAAACTTAACCTGGCAGGTGTGGCCAAGGTGATTGCCGGCGCCAGTGCCTGTGTGGCGGTGGACACCGGTCTGGGCCACTTGGCCGCGGCGCTGGATGTGCCAAGTATTTCTCTATACGGCCCAACACTGCCCGGGCGAGTAGGGGCCTATGGCCGTGGCCAGGTGCACCTGTGCGCCACGGGGCCGAACGCCGGTTCGGGCGATCGACATAAACCCTGTTTCGAGGGCCTGGATGCTGAGCGTGTTGCTACGCATTTACAGGACCTGTTGCTGGCCGAGGGCGTTGTCTGATGCAGCTCGCATTTATCCTTTACAAGTACTTTCCGTTCGGCGGCTTGCAGCGCGACTTTATGCGCATTGCCCTGGAGTGCCAGGCGCGCGGCCATGCGATCCGCGTCTACACGCCAATCTGGGAAGGTGAGGTCCCTGCGGGTTTCGAGGTGGTCGTGGTGCCGGTCAAGGCGCTGTTCAACCACAAACGTAATGAAAAGCTCACCGCGTGGGTTGAGGCCGACCTGGCTAAGCGCCCGGTAGATCGGGTGATCGGCTTCAACAAAATGCCCGGCCTGGATGTCTATTACGCCGCCGATGGCTGTTATGAAGACAAGGCGCAGACCCTGCGCAACCCGCTTTACAAGTTGTGGGGCCGCTACAAACACTTCGCCGATTACGAGCGGGCAGTGTTTGCTCCCGAGTCGAAGACCGAGATTCTGATGATCTCGGAAGTGCAGCAGCCGCTGTTTATCAAGCATTACCACACCCCGCTGCAGCGCTTTCACCTGCTGCCGCCAGGTATTGCCCAAGACCGCCGTGCGCCGGCCAATGCTGCCGAGATTCGTGCTGCGTTCCGCGCCGAATTCAACCTGGCGGATGACGACCTGCTGCTGGTGCAGATCGGCTCCGGCTTCAAGACCAAAGGGCTGGATCGCAGCCTCAAAGCGCTGGCTGCCTTGCCGCGTGAGCTGAAAAAACGCACCCGGTTGATTGCCATCGGTCAGGACGATCCGCGCGCCTTCCAGTTGCAGGCCAAGGCGCTGGGGGTGTCCGATCAGGTGCAAATCCTCAAGGGGCGTAGCGATATCCCGCGCTTTCTGCTCGGCGCCGATCTGCTGATTCACCCGGCGTACAACGAGAACACCGGCACCGTGCTGCTGGAGGCCTTGGTCTCCGGCTTGCCCGTGCTGGTCACCGACGTTTGCGGCTATGCCCATTACATTGCCGAGGCGGATGCTGGGCGAGTGTTGAGCGGGCCGTTTGAGCAGGCGCGGCTTAATCAGCTGCTCGCCGACATGCTGGCCGACGACTCGCGTCGTGCCCTCTGGTCGCGCAATGGTCTGGCTTACGCCGACCACGCGGACCTGTATTCCATGCCGCAACATGCGGCCGACATCATCCTGGCGGCGCGTCCATGAAGTTGCACTTGGCTGAACCCTTTAAAAGCCTGTGGGCCGGTCGCGATGCCTTCGCTGCCGTTGAGGCCCTGCAAGGTCAGGTGTACCGCGAG
The DNA here is from genome assembly GCF_028680365.1 of Pseudomonas sp. MIL19. NCBI lineage: Bacteria > Pseudomonadati > Pseudomonadota > Gammaproteobacteria > Pseudomonadales > Pseudomonadaceae > Pseudomonas > Pseudomonas sp. MIL19. The sequence continues at coordinate 12,059 of NZ_JAPPVG010000005.1, forward strand.
TTGGAAGGGCGTCGCACGCTGCGTACCGAAGTGGCTGGGCGTGGCTACTTTGTGAAGATCCACCGTGGCATTGGCTGGGGCGAGATCATCAAGAACCTGCTCACTGCCAAGCTGCCGGTACTCGGTGCGCGCCAGGAGTGGGAGGCCATCCAGCGCCTGACTGAAGTCGGCGTAGCCACCATGACCGCTGTGGCCTATGGCGAGCGCGGCCGTAATCCGGCGGCGCAGCATTCGTTTATCGTCACCGAAGAGTTGGCGCCGACTACCGACCTTGAGCAGCTCAGCCTGAACTGGGCGCAACAACCGCCCGAGCCACGGCTCAAGTGGGCGTTGATCAATGAAGTGGCGAGCATGGTTGGCAGCATGCACCGTGCCGGGGTCAATCATCGCGACTGTTATATCTGCCACTTCCTGCTGCATACCGATAAGCCGGTCACGGCGGATGATTTCCGCCTGTCGGTGATCGATCTGCATCGCGCTCAGGTTCGCAGCCAGTTGCCCATGCGCTGGCGCAACAAAGACCTGGCCGCGCTGTATTTCTCCGTGCTGGATATCGGCCTGACCCGGCGCGACAAGCTGCGCTTTTTGCGCCGCTACTTTGCGGTGCTAAACGGGCAGCAGCCGCTGCGCCAAACACTCAGCGCCGAACGCCCGCTACTGGTGTGGCTGGAGCGTAAGGCGGACGCGCTGTATGCGCGCAAGCAGCGTTACGGGGATGCGCTCTGATGGCTGGGTGGACGCTGGATGCCCAGTATCAGGAGTTAGCAGAGGATTTTGGCAGCCTTCAGGCGGTGTTCGCTCTGCAGGGGGAGCGGCTGACCAAAGACCCGTTGTCCGAGGTCATCCGCATCGAGCGCGCGGGCGTGCGCTATTACGTCAAGCGCTACTGGGGCGGCGGCAAGGGCCTGCGCCGCTACATCGGGCGGCCACGGGTCAAGGCGGAATGGCAGAACCTGAAATACTTCGCCAAGTGGGGCGTGGCTACGGCGCCGATTGTCGCGTTCGGGCTAGAGCGTCAGTTCGGACGTTTTGTCCGGGGGGCGTTGATTACCCGCGAGATCAGCAATACCGAAGACCTGAGCTTGCTTGCCAATAACGACGATCCACGCCTGCAGGATCGCCATTGGGTTAATACCGTCAGCCTTCAACTGGCCCGCGCCACGCGGACCTTGCATGAGCATCACTTCACCCATAACGATCTCAAATGGCGCAACTTACTGGTTAATGATCGGGCGGAGTTATTTTTGATCGATTGCCCCACGGGTACATTCTGGTGGGGGCCGCTATTACGCTATCGCATCATCAAGGACCTGGCCTGCCTGGATAAGGTGGCCAAGTACAAATTGTCACGTACTCAGCGCCTACGTTTTTATCTGCAATATCGAGGTCGCAGTCGTTTGAGCACTGCCGATAAACGCCGCGTACGTCGGGTTGTGGGTTTCTTTGAGGGGCGTGAATGACGGATTTTATTGCGGCACAGGATCGCGCGCTGCTTGAGCAGCACGGCCTGGCCAGTTTTGATGCGCTGTGGGCGTTAAAGCTTGAAGCGGTCGACGAGCCCAATACCGAGCGCGGTGGCTGGAGCAGTGTCTATCGCCTGGACCTCGGTGAGGCGGCCTTCTACCTCAAGCGGCAGAGCAACCACCTGACCCGCAGTGTGCTGCATCCGTTCGGCGAGCCGACTTTTGCCCGTGAGTTTCGCAATATTCAGCGCTATCAGCGCCTGGCTATCCCGGCGTTGCAGGCGGCGTTTTTTGCCCAGCGGCGAGTCGCGGGCGAGCAACGGGCAATTTTGCTGACGCGCGCGTTGGATGGCTGGAGCGACCTGGATAGCTTGCTGGCGGAGTGGCGCGCACACAGCGAACCGCAGCGTGGCGCTATTTTGCAGGCGTGCGGCACGCTGGCCAGGCAGCTGCACGGCGCTGGGCAAATGCATGGCTGCTTTTACCCCAAGCATATTTTTCTGCGCGAAACGGCGGCTGGCTTTGATGCGCAGCTGATCGATCTGGAAAAGACCCGACCGCTGCTGTTCGGGCGGCGTGATCGGGTTAAGGATCTGGAGCCACTGCTGCGCCGCGCCAGTGTCTGGAGTGACGCAGAGGTGGCCGTGCTGCTGGCAGCTTATCTAGATGAGCGTGTTGATCTCGAGGCCTGGAGCGCACAACTTGGGGCTCGTCGGCGTAATAAGGAGGCGCGTTGATGAGTTTGGCGAGTCTCAGTCAGGCCGGGCGTTCGCCGTCTCTGCCGCTGACTCTGCAGCTGGCCGATGCGGCGGGCTCGGCAGCGTTGACTCTACAGCGGCTGCTGCGTGTCCTGCCAGGGCAGCGCTATGTCGGCCTGGCTGAGTGGCGCGGTCGCCCGGTGCTGGCCAAGTTGTTGGTTGGCGACAAGGCCGCTCGGCATTTTCAGCGTGAGCGTGATGGCGCGCGCCTGCTGGCTGAGCAGGGGTTGCCTACGCCGCCACTAGTGGCCGATGGCTTGCGCGAAGGCGAGGGCGGTTGGCTGTTGTTTGAGTATTTGGACGGTGCCGAGAGCTTATGGGATGCCTGGCGTGCGGTGGAAAACCAGGCGTTGCTCAGTAGTGATCAGCAGGCTGTATTGGCTGAAGCTTTGGGGTGTATTGCGCATATGCACGCCAAGGGGCTCTGGCAAGCTGACCTGCACCTGGACAATCTATTGCGGCACGACGGCCAATTGTTCGTTATCGATGGCGGCGGCGTGCAGGTTGAGGTGGCCGGGCAGCCGTTGTCACGCAGCAAGGTGCTGGAAAACCTCGGCGTATTCTTCGCCCAGTTGCCCGCCGAGCTGACGCCCTTTATCGAAGAGTTGCTGGTGCATTACCTGCTGGCTAACGGCGAGCATGCCTTGCCACTGGAGGCACTGCTCAACGAGGTGGCCAAGGTCCGTAAGTGGCGTCTGCGCGATTACCTGCGCAAAGTCGCCCGAGATTGCAGCCTGTTCGCCGCTAAAGTGGGCGCCTTTGGCCTGCGCGTGGTACGCCGTGAAGATGAGGCCGACTTGCAGCCGTTGCTGGCGAATCTGGATCAGCTCACCGAACAAGGTCATATCTACAAGACCGGTGGTGCCGCGACGGTGGCGCGGGTCGAGCTGAATGGGCGGCCCTTGGTGGTCAAACGCTACAACGTGAAGAGCGTCGCCCATTGGCTCAAGCGCTTTTGGCGGCCTAGTCGCGCCTGGCACAGCTGGGTCGAGGGTAACCGCCTCCACTTGTTGGGCATTGCCACCCCGCGGCCACTGGCCGTACTGGAGCAGCGCTGGTGCTGGTTGCGCGGGCGCGCCTACCTGATTACCGAATACTGCGGCGGGCAGGATATAATCGCGCGCTTTGACAACTACCTCGACAGATCGCCTCCGGAAACTGAGCTGTTGGCGCTGGATCGTTTGTTCGCCGCCTTGTTGCGCGAGCGCATCAGTCACGGTGATTTCAAAGGGCACAATCTGTTTTGGGATGAAGACTTGGCTCGTTGGTCGCTGATCGACCTCGACGCCATGCAGCAGCACCGCAGTGCACGCCGTTTCGCCAGGGCTTATGCCCGCGACCGTGCTCGTTTTCTGCGCAACTGGCCTGCCGACTCGGCGCTGCACCAGTTGCTCAACCAACGTATACCGCTGACGCCCGGCGTCGGCTCAGCAGACTAAAAGAGGCAAAACCAGTGGCACTGACCATTCTCGGCCTGTCCGGCGCCCTCAGCCATGACCCTTCCGCCGCCCTGTATATCGACGGCAAGCTGATCGCCGCCGTCGAAGAAGAGCGCTTCGTGCGCGACAAGCACGCGAAGAACCGCATGCCCTATGAATCGGCCAAGTTCTGCCTGGAGCAGGCTGGGATCAAGCCGTCTGATGTTGATGTGGTGGCGATTCCGTTTGCCCCGATCAGCATCTTCGAGAAGGCTCGCTGGCAGTATGCCAAGCGCTACTGGTATGCACCGGACCGCGCGCTTGATGCGATCCTGATGGGCAACCGCCGCTACAAGCGCTACTACAAGCACATTCAGTGGTGCCTGCAGCAGCTCGGCTTTGACCTGAAGAAAATCAAGATCGAGCCGGTCGAGCACCACCTGGCCCATGCCGCCAGTGCCTACCACTGCTCGGGTTTTACCGAGAAGACCGCGATTCTTGGCATAGACGGTAAGGGTGAGTACGCCACCACCTTCTTTGGCTACGGCGAGAACGGCAAGATTCACAAGATCAAAGAATTCTTCGATCCGGATTCGTTGGGCGGCCTATATGGCGCGATTACTGAGTTCCTTGGCTTTGAAATGCTCGACGGCGAGTTCAAAGTGATGGGCATGGCCCCCTACGGCGATGCCAGCAAGTACGACTTCTCACGCTTGGCCAAGTTCGAAAACGGCGAGTTGGTGATCAACACCGAGTACGCCAACGTCATCGGCCTGCGCCGTTATAAAGAAAACGGCAAAGGCTTCTATTTCTCCAAGAAGCTGATCGAGTGGCTGGGGCCTAAGCGCGAAGGCGACATCGCCGACGACCCCTACATCCATTACGCCGCCAGCATGCAGGCATTGTTCGAGAAGCTGGCGCTGCAAATGATGGAGCACTATCTCGGCGACATCATCCGCGAAACCGGCAAGATCGCTTTCGCCGGTGGCTGTGCGCTGAACGTTAAGCTCAACCAGAAAATCATTGCCCGCGATGACGTGAAGGAGCTGTTCGTGCAGCCGGCGTCCGGCGACGCCGGTACTGCAGTGGGTGCTGCCGCCTACATCTCGCACCAGCGCGGCGTGCCGGTGGAGAAGATGGAGCATGTCTATCTCGGCCCGTCCTACTCCAACGAAGACGTGATCGCCGCCTGTGCTCGTCACCCGAGCAAGCCGGTGTTCAAACGCATCGACAACATGCCGCAGCGCATCGCCAAGATCATGGTCGACGCTAACCCGGTGGCCTGGTTCCAGGGCCGCATGGAGTTCGGTCCACGGGCCCTCGGCGGTCGTTCGATCATCGGTTGCCCGAGCGTGCCGGGCGTGGCTGATCGCATCAACGAACAGATCAAGTTCCGCGAGCGCTGGAGGCCGTTCTGCCCGTCGATGCTCGACACCGTCGGCCCGCAGATGCTCAAGGTCGACCACCCGAGCCCGTTCATGACCTTCACCTTCGAAGTCAACGACGAGTGGAAGACCCGCGTCGGCGAAGTGGTCCACGAAGACGGCACCTCGCGTGCCCAGGTGCTCAAGCGCGAATACAACCCGCGCTACTACGACATGATGCTCGAACTGGAAAAACTTACCGGCAACGGCGTGTCGCTGAACACCTCGCTCAATCGCCGCGGTGAGCCGATGATCTGCTCGCCAACCGACGCGCTGAACATGTTCTACGGCTCCGACCTGCAGTACCTGATCATGGAAGATATTCTGGTGGTCAAGGATGGCAAGGATTGGTATGACAACGTCTGAGGACGCAGTGACCGGGCAGCCGTGGGTGTTGCAGTTCTGCCACGGCTACGACGGTCCCTTCCTCGACTGTGCGCGGCAGTACGCCGCGTTGTTTATCGGCACCCGTTATAAGGTTTGTACGGTTTACCTGACCGGCAAACCAAGTGCAGAGGTCGAGCAGGGCTCGGCTTCTGACGAGGTGATTTTCCTCGACTACTCCAGTCGCGAAGTGCGCGGCCTCAAGCTCAAGGCGATTCGTGATCTCAAGCGCATCGTCGCTGCGCACGAATTCAAGCTGTGTATCGCTCATCGCTTCAAGCCGATTTATATCGCCTTGCTGGGTAGCGATTTGCCGGTGATCGGCGTACACCATGCGTTTGGCGATTATCAGCGCTTATCACGTCGGCTGTTCGCTAATGCCTTCAAGAAGCGCTTGGCGTTGCTTGGTGTATCCGATGCGGTGCGTGATGACATGCGTGCCTGCTTACCGAGCTGGCCGGCTGAGCGTATCCAGACCCTGTACAACCGTATCGACATTGCCGCCGTACAGGCTGCTCAGGTCTCCCGTCACGACGCCCGCGAGCACCTCGGCTTGCCTCAGGATGCTTGGGTTGTCGGCAATGTCGGGCGTCTGCATCCAGATAAGGATCAGGCTACGTTGATCCGTGGATTTGCCCAAGCATTGCCACAACTGCCCAAGGGCAGTCTATTGGTGATCATGGGCAGTGGTCGACTGGAAACGCAGCTCAAGACCCTGGCTGTGGAGTTGGGTGTGAGTGATGCCGTGCGTTTTGTCGGGCAGGTGGCGAATGGCCGGCGTTACTTCAAGGCGTTTGACCTCTTTGCTTTATCCTCGGATCACGAGCCTTTCGGCATGGTGTTGTTGGAAGCTATGGCTGCCGGTGTACCTGTTATCGCCAGTGATTGCGGTGGTGGGCCTGAAGTGGTGGGGGATGCCGGCGGGTTGTTTGGGTTCGCTGATGCCGCTGCGTTGGCGGCCATGCTGGAGCAATTCTCGGTTATATCCGCGACCCAGCGAGAGCGCACCGAGTCGCTTATGTTCGCGCGCTTGCAGGAGCGGTTTTCTGACCGTGCTGTGAGTGAGGTTTTCTGGGGGCTGGCTGCCATGCGACCTTTCCAGATGGGTGAGCCGTTTTGAGCGTGATATGCCTCTGTCCTTGGGGGCCAGTGCGTGATGACGAGTGAGCGTGCGATGAGATTACTGGTAACAGGCGGGGCTGGTTATATCGGCTCACATACCGTACTGGAGTTGTTGCAAGCCGGTCACGATGTGGTGGTGTTGGATAATCTGTGCAATGGCTCGTTGGAGGCCCTGCGGCGTATTCAGGCAATAGCCGGGCGGTCACTACAGTTTGTTCAGGGCGATATTCGTGATAGAGCATTGCTTGATCGGCTCTTCGCTCAGCAGCAAGTGGATGCCGTGGTGCACTTTGCCGGGCTTAAGGCTGTCGGTGAAAGTGTGCGGCAGCCGCTGGACTATTACGCTTGCAATGTGGCTGGCACCCTTAACTTGTGCCAAGCAATGGCTGATGCGGGGGTATTTCAGCTGGTGTTCAGCTCATCGGCAACTGTTTATGGCGATCCGGCTCAGGTGCCAGTAGATGAGAGCTGTCCTGTAGCAGAGCCAACCAGTCCTTATGGGCGTAGCAAGCTGATGGTGGAGCATCTGCTGCATGATGTGCAGCGTGCCGATACGCGTTGGTCGATTGCTATCTTGCGTTACTTCAATCCGGTTGGGGCGCATCCAAGTGGTTTGATCGGCGAAGACCCTTTGGGTGTTCCGAATAACCTACTGCCTTATCTGAGCCAGGTGGCTGTCGGAAAGCTGGATTGCTTGCAAGTGCATGGCAATGACTACCCCACCCCGGACGGAACCTGTATCCGCGACTATATCCATGTAGTTGATCTGGCACAGGGGCACGTGCGGTCATTGCAGTTTATTAGCCGCCACAAGGGCTGTTCGGTGTGGAACCTAGGTGCCGGTAAAGGTTATTCAGTGCTGCAGGTGATTAGTGCTTTTGAGCAGGCATGTGGGCGTTCAGTGCATTACATCATCGGGCCGCGTCGTCCTGGCGATATCGCTGCCAATTGGGCCGAGCCGAGTAAGGCTGAGCGTGAGCTGGGATGGAAAGCTGAGCGTAGTTTGGCCAGCATGATGGCCGATACCTGGCGCTGGCAAAGTAAGAATCCGCAAGGTTATCGATGATGGTTATTTGGACTTGTTGCGAAGGAACTGTATGAGTACGTCACCAAGCATCTGTCTCGTGATGCCCTATTTTGGTAAATGGCCGTTTTGGATGCCGTTCTTTCTGCAGAGCTGTCGGCTTAACCCGAGTGTCGAATGGTTGTTTTATAGCGACTGTGCGCCGCTGGATAACTGTCCGGAGAATGTCCGTGTGGTCTCGATGAGTTTCGCGGACTACTGCCAGCATGTGTCAAGTCGGCTTGATATCGATTTTCGTCCCACACAGGCTTATAAGCTCTGCGATATCCGCCCGGCATTTGGTTTGATTCATGAAGCGGATCTACAGGGCTACGACTTTTGGGGCTTTGGCGATATTGATTTGGTTTATGGTGACTTGCGTGCCTATTTCACCGCTGAGCGCTTGCAGTCGCATGATCTTTATTCAACCCACGCGCGGCGTGTATCGGGGCATTTGTGTCTGATCCGGAATACCCCGCGTATGCGTGATGCGTTCAAGCGCATGCCGAGCTGGAGGCAGCGGTTCTGTGACCCGCAGCATCAGGCTTTAGATGAGGGCGCCTTTACCCGACTATTCTTGCGTAACAAGAATCTGCCAGATTTTTTGCAGAAAATACTCGGGACGTTGTTCAACCCCTGGTATCGGCGCAGTGAGTTTGTTGAGGCCTACAGCACCCCTTATGCGCGTATCGATTGGCATGACGGTAGTCGTAACTTTCCGCAAAAGTGGTATTGGAATAAGGGAAAATTGACCAACGATCAGGATGGTTCGCGCGAATTTCCTTATTTCCACTTTATCGTGTGGAAGCGCCACGGCTGGGATCAGTTGCCGCCGGAGCAATTGCAAGCATCGACTAGTTTTGCTCTGAGCCCGTCTTGGTCAATCAGCCCGCAGGGCTTCGAGCGTGAACAATAATGCCTAGGCGTATCAAGGTTTTACAGCTACAGCCGGACTACAACGTTAAGGCGCATGACTTCGCCGATTTGGCCGAGCAGATCGTGAAAGCCTTGCCGGGTGAGCGCTATGAAGTGGTCGCGGCATTCTTGCGTGGTAAGCCGCAGCCGGGCGAGCCCGTTAGTCGAGCCGCGCGCTCAGTGTATTTTGAGTTCGCCGATAAGCAGCTCAAAGGACTGCGGTTGCGGGCCATGTGGCAGCTCTATCAGTTTTGTCGCGCCGAGCAGTTCGATGTGGTGATCTGTAACCGCTTTAAGCCAGTCAATATGATGCTGCAGCTCAACCGTTGGTTAAAGATTCCACTGTGTATCGGCATCTCTCACGGGTTTGGTGAGTACGACCGTTTTTACCGGCGCCGACAAGCCAGGCGCCTGATCGATACGGCCTGGCGTTTCGTGGGTGTGTCGCCGGCGGTTAAGCAATACTTGCTGGACTGTGCGTGCGGCTTTACCGAGCACAATACGGTGGCCATCACTAACGCCATTGATATTGAGCAGGCCGCCGCTTTGCAGCATTCGCGCGAAGACGCTCGCCGCCTGTTGGGGCTTGACCCCAATGCGCGCTTGGTGGGCGCACTTGGGCGTCTGGTGCCGGTTAAAGGACATACCTACCTGCTCCAAGCGTTTGCCAAACTCAAAGATCTTTACCCGCAGGCACAATTAGCCATTATCGGTAAGGGGCGTGAAGAGTCGCGGCTGCTGGCTGAGGTTGAGCGGCTTGGTCTCGGTGGGCGGGTTCATCTGCTCGGTTTTCGTGAAAATGCGCTGCAGTATGTTCGTGCTTTTGATATCTGGACCATGCCGTCGCTGGCTGAAGGCCTGGGCTTGGCGTTGCTGGAAGGCATGAGCGGGCACTTGCCGGTGATTGCCTCGAATGTGCCGGCGATGCTGCCGCTGATCGAGGGGGCGGGTGGTATCGCTGTGCCGCCGACTGACGTCGACGCGCTGAGTCAGGCGCTCAACAGCTATTTACAGTTGAGTGATGAGCAGTTGCAGGCCAAGGGTGAGCAGGCCTATGCCTATTTGTGTGCCAATCACGATATCGAAACCTTCCGTCAGCAGTATCGGCAGCTCATCGACGAGTCGCTGAATCAGGCGAGTGCCTCCCAATGAGTCAGAGTTCCCAGCTTGTTAGCGTCATTATTGCCTCCTACAACCACGCTCCCTATATCGAAGAGTGTATTCTCAGTGTGTTGGGGCAAACTTATCCGCATGTTGAACTTTTGGTAGTGGATGATGGTTCTACCGATGACAGCGTTGAGCGTATCCGGCGCTTGCAGGCCGAGCATGGCTTCGATTTTCAGGTGCAGCAGAACCAAGGGCTAACCCGCACGTTGAACTCAGCAATCGCTCGCGCCAAAGGTGAGTTGATTGTGCCGTTCGGCTCGGATGATGTGATGCTCCCCGAGCGTCTGGCCAAACAGGTGGCTTACATGGCGGATAAGCCCGAAGTGGGAATCTGCGCCGGCAATATCGAGTTGATTGATTCTCAGGGCACACTATTTCCCGAGTCTCGCCAGCGCCGCGATGTGCCGTTTCGGCGGATGGACTTCGATGATGTGTTTATGGAGCGTAAACCTTATGCGCCCGCCACAACCTTGATGATCCGCAAGGAGGCATTGGAGAAAGTAGGCGGCTTCGATCCTGAGATTCGTCTGGAGGATCTGGCCATTGAGCTGAAAATCACCCATGCCGGCTACTACATCGACTGCCTGGGCGAAGTGTTGGCGCGTTACCGTAAGCATGCTACTAATTCGTACAAAAACCACCGTTTTATGATCAGCAGCATCCTGCGTATTTATGCGTTGTACAGCGATCATCCGCAGTATGAGTTTGTCCGTACGCGTTTTCTCAGCTCCATGTTTCTTAAATGCTCCAACCGTGATCGTCAGTTGGCGCGCGAGTTATTGGCGCAGATCCCGTTTAAACAGTGGTCGAAGAAAACATGGCGTGGCCTCATGCGCCTGTACTTTTCTCCCTTGGAGAAGGGCTGATTGGTTATGGGAGTGTGGGCGCGTTTTTTGGCCAAGCGGGCCAAAAAACAACTGCGGATGCTGCCTAAATTGCAGCGTGGCCCTGCGAAGTTTCTTCAGCGCTATCCGCACTACCAAGTCGGTCTGGGGACTTACGGCATACCTATCGTGCATGATTGGCAGGAAGGGGCCACGTTAAAGATCGGTAGTTACACATCTATTGCCGAGCATGTGGAGATTTTTCTGGGCGGCCATCATCGCAGTGATTGGCTCACAACCTATCCGTTTCCCGCGATGGTTGAAGAGGCTCAGCATATCCAAGGCTATGCCGTGAGCCGGGGTGATGTGGTGATCGGCAGTGATGTATGGCTGTGCACCAATAGCGTGATTCTGTCAGGGGTTACTGTGGGGCATGGTGCCGTGGTTGCTGCCGGCGCAGTGGTGAGTCGGGATGTGGCGCCCTACTCCATTGTCGCTGGCAATCCAGCGCGGCATATTCGCTGGCGTTTTGCTCCAGAGCTCTGCGCAGCGCTGCTTGAGGCTGCTTGGTGGGAGTGGCCAGAGCAGGAGGTGCGTAGCATCAGCCCACTGTTGTGCAGTGATCAGCTCGATAGCTTTCTGCAGTATGCTCGGCAGCGTTCGGCGCAGAAGGCTAAAGCGCTGTAGGTTTCTACAAATTACGTAAACAGCTTGAGTGCCTGCTGCTTGGCGATGCGGCTATAGCCTGCTTTTAGTGCGTCACGGTGTTCTTCGAACAACCACTTCTGGTCGTCGACATAGCGGCGCATGTGCTTCAGGTTGCGCTGACGCTTATGCAGGCTCAGTGCAAAGTGGCTTATGCGCATGTCGGCGAGGTCAATCAAACCCAGCTGTCCGTCAGGTTGTACCAGTACGTTGCCCAGGTGCACCGAGCGGAAGTAGACGCCGCTGCCATGCAGTTTGGCAAGCAGCTCCCCAAACAGCTCTACAAGCTCCTGGCGTCGCTCACTACAGCTGTTGCTCAGTATGTGGCGTAAGGTTTCTCCGGGGAGCGGCCAGTAATGCACAGCAGTTTTATTGACTGGGTCAACCAACCTATACACCTGGATGATTTTCGGGCTGCTAAACCCCAGCTTTTGTAGGCGAGCAGCGTTCTCTGCAAAGCGTTTGGCGTAAGGCTTGAGGGTTTCGCGGGAAAATACAGAGCGTTTACGGAACAGTTTGAGAAAACTACCGTCTGCTAACTTCAGCACTTTTGGCCCAAGGCCGTCGACTTCAAGCACGCTTGCGTTGGCTGAGAGTGCAGTCAGCTCAGGCTGGGAAAGCGTTTGCATTAGCGCAGGGCTCCTTGTGCTTGCCGAGTGCGAATAGTCAGAGCTGCAATCAGTGCCAAGGGAATCCAGGTTACCAGCCAGTGTTCTTTGGGCCTTGACAGGATGCCGCCCCCTTCCGTTAGGCCGGCACCTATGCCGTAAACCAGCAGCGCCCCACAAACGATGAACAAGTAGTTGCTTCGGTGCTTCCAGCACTGGAAGAGGGCCAGTCCGTGCATAGCGAGCCAAAGGACCAGGCCGATAATACCGGTGTAATACAGTACCCCCAGTGCAAAGTTGTGGGGCTCACTAAAGCTCATTTTGAGATCAGCGATAAATATCGTCAGGTGCGCACCAAAGCCGAATCCCTGCCAAGGCTGTTGAATAACCATGCTGAGGGTTTTGGCCCACAGTTCGGGCCGATAAGACAGGCCACGACTAGACAAAACTTCGGGGTAAAGCACGATTAGAGCCAGTGCCCCCAGTGCGCCGAAGAGCAGCAGCCCAACTGAGCGTTTACTCCAGCACGCGACTATCAACCAGGCACAGGTCAGTGCGGTTGCCACAAGTGGCGTGCGTGAGCCTGTGGCTAGCAGCGCCATTCCCATTAAGGTTGCGGCAATTAGTGCGAGCCAACTTTGGCGAGGGCTTAGGGTCATGCTTAGTGCCAGCCAGAACGCGCAAAAAAAGCCGAACACATGCGAACTCAGCAGGGGGTTGTCTAGGGCGCCGAAGCCAATCAGCCGTTCGCCCGGAGTTGCGTTGGTCATGAATATCATCAGGCTGTAGGCGGTTAGCGGCAGCATCAATACAGCCGCGAGTAGTGTGCTTTGGGCGAGTCTTGTATGGGCTTGCAGCGCTATCAGCGCACAGGCGGCAAACAGCATAAAAATATAGAGCGGGCGCTTGAATAGCGTGCCGAAGGACCGCTCGGTGTCTGACCAGCTAATGCTGATCAAGGCCCAGGTCGAGAACATTAATAAAGCGATGATCACAGGCTCTCGCAAGAGCGCTACGCAGATGCGGGGGCGCAATGCTAGGGCAATTAATGTGGGCGCGGCTATAAGCGCGTAGAAAGCCTTGTGATAAAGGCTGCGCTCAGGCAGGGCGGCCAGTCCGATGAGCAGAACGACAAAGCCTGCAGGCAGTAACCAATTGCAAATGAGGGCGTGTGCTTGCTGTGTCCGTGAGTCGATCTGTGTGTGCATCTATGCTTAAGTCCAGTTCGGCAGTGAGTCGCGATTCTACAGGATCAAGTCAGGCCTTTTCTTGGCTGGTTCGACTTTCTTCCAAGCCGTCTTTGACAGCATGGCGATAACTGCTTTGCTGGGCGAGTAGGCCACTTATGCGCTTTTACCGCATACACGGTTCCCAGTGGGCCTAATCGCAGGTTGGGCGGGCTATGTTAATATCCCGTTTTTACCGATTATGGGCGTGTTTATGAGTGGAAAAGCTGCAAGTCAGGGCGCTTCATCGAGCCTGAAAATCTATCTGCGCTTGCTCACTTATATCCGTCCTTACCTTGGTTTTTTTGCGCTGAGTATTGTGGGCTTTTTGATCTTTGCCTCGACTCAGCCGATGCTCGGTTACATCCTCAAATACTTTGTTGATGGCCTTTCCAATCCGGATGCGAGCCTGTTCCCTAGCGTGCCCTACCTTAGGGATTTGCAATTGGTGCAGGCTGTGCCTCTGCTTATTGTGTTGATTGCCTTTTGGCAAGGTGTCGGCTCTTTCTTGGGAAACTACTTTCTAGCTAAGGTCTCGCTGGGACTGGTGCATGACCTACGTGTGGCGCTGTTCAATAATTTACTAACGCTGCCCAATCGTTATTTTGATAGCCACAATTCCGGGCATGTGATTTCACGGATTACTTTTAACGTGACCATGGTCACCGGGGCTGCTACGGATGCGATCAAAGTGGTCATCCGCGAAGGCATGACGGTGGTTTTCCTGTTCGCCACGTTGCTGTGGATGAACTGGATGTTGACCTTGGTAATGGTCGCCATCCTGCCGGTGATCGGTCTCATGGTAAGTAGCGCGAGCAAAAAATTCCGCAAGCAAAGCAAGAAAATTCAAGTGGCTATGGGGGATGTCACCCATGTGGCCTCGGAAACCATTCAAGGGTATCGGGTTGTGCGCAGTTTTGGCGGTGAAGCCTACGAGCAACAGCGGTTTCTCGGTGCGAGTAGCAGTAATACGGAAAAACAGCTGCGCATGACTAAGACATCCGCGGTTTATACACCGATGCTGCAGTTGGTGATTTACAGCGCTATGGCAGTGCTGATGTTTCTGGTGCTGTTTATGCGCGGCGATGCCAGTGCTGGCGACCTGGTTGCTTACATCACTCTGGCAGGCCTGCTGCCGAAACCGATTCGTCAGCTGTCTGAGGTGAGCTCAACCATTCAAAAGGGCGTGGCTGGCGCGGAGAGTATTTTCGAGCAGTTGGATGAAGCCCCCGAAGTGGATCACGGCACTCAGGAGCGTGAGCGGGTAAACGGGCGGTTGGAGGTGAGCAACCTGAGTTTTCAGTATGAGGGCAGCGATAAGCCCGTTCTGAATGACATCAGTTTTGTCGCTGAGCCCGGGCAAATGGTCGCTCTCGTGGGGCGCTCGGGCAGTGGTAAGTCGACACTGGCGAACCTTATTCCGCGCTTTTATCACCATGATCAAGGGCAGATTTTGCTCGATGGCCTGGATGTTGAAGACTACAAGTTGTTAAACCTGCGTCGTCATATCGCCTTGGTTACCCAACACGTAACCCTGTTTAACGACACGGTGGCCAATAACATCGCCTATGGCGATTTACAGGGTGCGCCGCTGGAAGACGTGCGTAAGGCGGCAGAGGCCGCTTATGCCGCCGAGTTTATTGAGAAGATGCCGCAAGGCTATGACACCCTCGTCGGTGAAAACGGCGTGCTGTTGTCGGGCGGTCAGCGCCAGCGTCTGGCAATTGCCCGGGCATTGTTGAAAAACGCGCCGCTATTGATTCTCGATGAGGCCACTTCTGCTCTCGACACCGAGTCGGAGCGACATATCCAGGCCGCGCTGGATGAGGTGATGAAGGGTCGTACGACTCTGGTGATCGCCCACCGGCTGTCCACTATCGAGAAGGCTGATCTGATTTTGGTGATGGATCAGGGGCGTATCGTCGAGCGTGGCACGCATGCCGAGTTGCTGGCGCAGAACGGTTACTACGCGCGTCTGCATGAAAAAGATTTTGTTGAGGGCGGTGGTGCTGTGTCGTTGGAGCACGACGCCTGATGCTCAGTCATTTACGCGCCTGGCGTGAGCGCGGCTGGACGCCTATCGATGCCGTCACTTATGCCGAGGCCTGGCAGCGCTTTGGCGGCAGTGTGGCCACCCATCCGCAGGTCATTGAGCGTCTGGCGGGCCTTGCCGGCTTGCCGGTGAGCTATTTGGGCTGGTTTGAGCAGGGCGAGATACGTGCGGCCTTGCCCGTCTGGGGGCGTCATCTGGCGTTGTCCAAGGATGTACTTAAGCAGCACGGTAAACGCGGGCTGTTTGACTTGGGTAACGCTGAAATTATCCTGCCGTTGGCCAGTGACGTGCGCGTACCTCTGCGTCATAAAGTGCGCTACCTGTCGCCTTTGAATGCCGAGCAGGCGCTCGGCATTCGTGAGCAGCCGGAAGGTTTGGCGCTGGCTCGCGAGCCTGAGGAATACAGCAAGAAATTCCGCTACAACCAGCGCCGCGAGCAGCGTTTGCTGGAGGAGGCTGGTGGCTTTGTGCGGCCTATGCTGGAGTTGTCCGCCGTCGAGCAGGCACTGGTTTACGCCGATCTCTTTCAGCGTCGCTGGGGTTTTGAGGCGACAGGCATGGCCCATCTCGCCGAGGTGTTCGGGCTGATGCGCGAGTTTATGACCGGTTCGCTGATCTACCTGAATGATCAGCCGGTGGCTATCCAGATACTCTACCGTGTCGAGGCCCCGCAATGGGTCAGCCTGGAGTACATCAACGGCGGCGTTGACCCGCAAAACCGCGAGTTCAGCCCAGGCAGCGTGCTCAGTTTTATCAATACCCAAACGGCCTGGGCCGAAGCGCGAGCCCTGGGTAAACCGTTGCGCTATTCCTTTGGTCGTGCTGATCGCGAATATAAAGATCGCTGGTGCAACCGTGTGCCGGTCTATCAGGTCTGATTATGTCTGCACGCAAGCAAACCCTGCTCAAGCGGCATCGCCGGCAAAAGCGCATCGCCCTGCTGCTAGCTTTGGTCGTACTGCTGGTGATGGCCGTTGTAGTCGCCTGGTGGTGGTTGCCATTGCTCCTGTTACTGGGCTGGGTGGCGCATGAGGCGTGGTTTGCTGATCACCTGTTTTATGCCCCGAGTGATGACTACAGCTACAACTTTGCTGACGGAGTGCCCGCGTTTGCAGGGCGCATCGAGGCAGGCTGCCTGCGGTTGGATGCAGATATTGTTGCGGCCGATACCCTGATTCTCCAAGTGCAGCTCAAGACCAGCTGGCTGGGCCGCTGGCTGGACCCTTTTGTGCTGGTGGGGGCGGATCGGCAGGACTTTGAGCGCGGTGTGAATGGCCGCCGCTACCTGAACCTGTCAGGTCAAAACGAGCTGTTGAACAGCGGCAAGCTGCAGGTGCGAGGCCGCTTCTGCAGTATTGAGCCAGTGGTCACTCTGTATGCCCTGAGCAACCCGAATTACGCCGCGCAACGGCTGATGGTCATAGCCCCGCATGCTGATGATGCGGAGTTGGCGGCGTTCGGGCTCTATAGTCGGGTCGTGGATGTCAGCATTGTGACCCTGACCCAGGGCGAGATTGAGGCTAAGCCCTATGAAGCGCTGGGCCTTGATCAGGCCGGTGCAGCCCGCCTCAAAGGGCGCTTGCGTGCTTGGGATAGCCTGGCAGTTCCGCTGTGGGGCGGCGTGCCGCAAAGCCAATGTGTACAGCTGGGTTATTACTGCCTGCAATTACCTGCCATGCAGGCGCAGCCTGAGCTGGGCGTTGGTTCGCGTGAGTCCGGCGAGAGTGATATCCGTAGCGTGCGTGCCGGCAACGCTATCCAGTTGCCCGGCGATGCAGACGGCGTGCCTAGCTGGCGCAACCTATTGGCCGATTTAGCGGCGAGCTTTGAGCACTTTCGGCCAGAGGTGGTGGTCACACCGCATCCGCAGCTGGACCCACACAGCGACCATGTGGCCAGCACCCAGGCACTGCTGGAGGCGATTGAACTGAGTGCCTGGAAGCCGAAAACGCTACTGCTGTACGCCAACCACTTGCATGACAACGACCGCTGGCCCATGGGCCCGGCGGGCTTCGGCATTGCTTTGCCGCCGGCCATTGAAGCGCTGCCGGCAGATGGTTTGTGGAGCCCGGCTCTGAATGCTGCGCAGCAGTTGGATAAGGCCATGGCCTTAGCCATGCAGCATGACTTGCAAGGCGCATTACCGCTCAAACGGCGTATCCGCCGGCTGATTCAACGTGTACTGGTGGGGCGCCGTTGGCCGGCAACCGGTGACGATGAGTTCTTCCGCAAGGCCGTGCGCCGCCATGAATTATTTTGGGTGCGTACGCTCGGCGGCTAGCCGGCGTTTTGACCTGCAAATGTTATGATCTGCGGCGATTTGCATCAGCCGCTTCTGGAGTTTTTATGAAATTGTCCATGCCGCGTTTCGACCAGGCCGCCGTTCTGGTGGTCGGCGATGTCATGCTCGATCGTTATTGGCATGGCGGCACTTCACGGATCTCGCCGGAAGCGCCAGTGCCGGTGGTAAAGGTTGAGCAGATTGAGGATCGTCCAGGTGGTGCCGCCAACGTAGCGTTGAACATCGCGGCCCTGGGTGCGCCGGCAGTCTTGATCGGTGTGACCGGTAAGGATGAGGCCGCGGATAGCCTGAGTAACAGCTTGCACGCGGTCGGTGTGAAAACCCTGTTTCAGTGCATCAAAGATCAGCCCACCATCGTCAAGCTGCGCGTGATGAGCCGTCATCAGCAGTTGCTGCGCATGGACTTCGAAGAGCCGTTTCGCACCGACAGCGCCGCGTTGGCCGCCAGCGTCGAGGCACAGCTGGACGGTATCAAGGTGTTGATCCTTTCCGATTATGGCAAGGGCGCGCTGCAGAACCATCAGGCCTTGGTGCAGCTGGCGCGTAGCAAAGGCATTGCCGTGCTGGCCGACCCTAAAGGTAAGGACTTCTCCATCTATCGCGGCGCCAGCCTGATTACCCCGAACCTCAGCGAGTTCGAGGCCATCGTCGGCCAGTGTCATGATGAGGCCGAGTTGGTGGCCAAGGGCGCGGCATTGATGACCGAGCTGGATTTGGGGGCTTTGTTGGTCACCCGTGGCGAGCATGGTATGACCCTGCTGCGCCCGCAGCATCCGGCCCTTCATCTGCCGGCGCGTGCGCGGGAAGTCTTCGATGTCACCGGTGCCGGCGATACGGTGATTTCCACCCTGGCCGCCAGTCTGGCTGCCGGCGAGGAGTTGCCGCATGCCGTGGCGTTGGCCAACCTGGCCGCTGGTATTGTGGTGGGCAAGTTAGGTACTGCTGCGATTAGTGCGCCGGAGCTGCGCCGTGCGATTCAGCGTGAGGCCGGTTCCGAGCGCGGCGTGTTGAGCCTGGATCAATTGCTGTTGGCCATTGAAGACGCCCGCGCCCATGGCGAGAAGATCGTCTTCACCAACGGCTGCTTTGACATCCTGCATGCCGGCCATGTGACCTATCTGGAACAAGCGCGCGCCCAAGGTGATCGCCTGGTGCTGGCGGTTAACGATGATGCTTCAGTCAGCCGCTTAAAGGGTCCAGGTCGGCCGATTAATGCTGTAGACCGACGCATGGCTGTTTTGGCGGGTCTTGGCGCCGTTGATTGGGTGGTGAGCTTCAGCGAAGACACACCGGAAAACCTATTGCGTGCGGTCCAGCCAGATGTGCTGGTCAAGGGCGGTGATTATGGTATTGAACAGGTGGTGGGCGCCGACATTGTCACGGCCTACGGTGGTGAAGTGCGGGTGCTGGGGCTGGTGGAAAACAGCTCGACCACCGCGATTGTCGAAAAAATCCGCAGCAAGTAAGCGTCTGCTGCCGATGAAGCCCTGCCTAGGCGGGGCTTTTTTGTGGCGTCCCGTTTTGCTGGGCCAGCCAATCTTTCCAGCGGATGCGCTTCTCGCGTACCAGCCAACCGTCTTGAGGCGCGAAGCTTTCTGCTAACCACAGGCCGCGGGTGCTGGCGGGCACTAGTTGGCCCTGCTTCAGGATCAGTAGCTCGGCCGTTGGTCGGCCTTGGTTCAACGGGATCAGAAACAGGTCGGGACGGGCGCGGTTGAGGCGAGCGATCAGCTGGCCATCTTCCAGGTGTTCATCGACATGCAGCAGGCTGAGCTGGTGAGTTTCCTTGGGCAGATCCAGGCGCAGGTCGTACACCAGCTGCAGCGAGGCGGTTGGCAGGTGCACATAGGCGCGGGGGCGTTCGAGCAGTTTGAGGTTGCCGCATTGCACCGGTCGCGCCGCACCCGATAGCGCGCTGAGGTTGAAGTGCGTGCTGTCCCGATAGTGCAGGCTCTTTTGGTAAGGGGTTGGCAGCCAGGTGTCGCCAAAACGCCCGCCTAGCCAGCCTTCAGGCGTTTCCAGCAGGCACTCTTCTGCCACTTCCTGAATCACGGTGAGCAAGGGCAGATTAAGTTCATGGGTCGGTACGTAGCCTGAGATCAGCTTGAGCACCACATCGCCACGGTCGGCGCGACGTTGGCGCACCAGTACCCAGTAATCACGACCTTGCCAGTTGAGGGTCAGGCGTACTGAAACGCCCAGGTTCGCCAGTTCCACGGTAAAGCGCTGGCAGTCGGTGACTGTTACCGGCTTGCGCTTCTCCAGCATCTGCGCAAAATTCAGCGGCATGCCCAGGCTCTGGTAGCTCAGGCCTTCTGGGCTGGCTTCGACCAACAGTTGCAGGGTTTTAAAGGTGCTGGGGTCTTTGCGGATCAGGGTGCGCGGCATGGCAACTCCTCGCGGCGGCTAAGGCCTGAGAGCTTGGCACAGATAGTGGGTTGCGCGCGCTCAGGCAATATCCTGAATTACAGCCGCCGCGGTGGCGACGTTATGCGCCAGGTGGTGCGGGTTGATGGTGCCGATGATCGCGCTGGTGGCGGCGGGGTGGCCGAAAATCAGTTCGAAGCTGGCACGCACCGGGTCTTCGCCCGCCAGGCAGGCGTGGCCGCTGGCCAGGGCCTTCTTGATCAGGATGCCTTTGCCGTGCAGTTCGGCGTAATCCAGCACGGCCAACTCGGCCTGCTCATTGAGGTTGTAGGTGACCATGGCGCAATCGCCCGTTTCCAGTGCCAGCAGGCCGCCCTCAACTGTTTTGCCGGAAAGGCCGAAGCCGCGAATTTTACCCTCGCGCTTAAGTTCGGCCAGGGTTTCGTACACGCCGCTGTCACGCAGAATCGCCACGTCGTTGCCGTCTGAGTGCACCAATACCAAGTCGATAAAATCAGTTTCTAGTCGATTGAGGCTGCGCTCTACGGAAAAACGCGTGTGCGCCGGGCTGAAGTCGAAGTGCGACTGGCCGTTGTCGAACTCTTCACCGACCTTGCTGACGATGACCCATTGCTGGCGCTGGCCACGGAGTAGCGGACCAAGGCGGGTTTCGCTGGTGCCGTAGGCCGGCGCAGTGTCGATCAGATTGATGCCCAGATCATGGGCCTGGGCCAGCAGCTCGCGGGCGGCGGCGTCATCGGGAATGGTAAAGCCGTTGGGGTACTTCACGCCCTGGTCGCGGCCCAGCTTGACTGTGCCCAACCCCAGCGGCGAAACCAGCAGCTCGGTGGCGCCCAGCGGGCGGTACAAGTTGTGCAGGCTGTGCAGTGGATGCATCAGAACAGTTCCTCCCAGGCAGGTGCGGCAATGGCCGGGCGTGGCAGCTCGGGCAGTGGTGCGTGCGGCGTCGGCTGAATACCGTCACGGCTTAGTGCGGCCAGTACGCGATCAGCAAAGTCTGGCGCCAGGGCCAGTTTAGTTGGCCAACCGACCAGCAGCTTGTTTTGCTCATGCACGAAGGCGTTATCAGGGCGAACCAGGCCGGACTGTGACGGCTCGGCACGTTCCACCCGCAGCGTAGCCCACTGGGCGCTGGACAAGTCGACCCAGGGCAGCAAGTCGCTGAGTTCTTTCTGCGCTGCTTTGATCTGGCTGACCTCATCGCGAGCGACACCATCGGCTTCGGCCAGATCGCCCCCCAGGTACCAAACCCACTGGCCGTCGGCACCCGGATGCGTGGTGACCGTCACGCGCGGCTTCGGTCCGCCACCCAGACAGTGGGCGTACAGTGGTTTTAGGGTTGGCCCTTTGACCAGCACCATATGCAGCGGGCGCAGTTGTTGCGCGGGCTGGCTCAGGCCCAGGCTGCTCAGTAGCTCGGCGTTGCCGCGGCCGGCGCTGAGGATGATGCGCTGTGCGCGAATCTCGCGGCCGTCGACGCTTAGGCCGATCAGCTCGCCATTTTCCTGCAGGGGTTCAATGCGCTCGGCAGCCAGCAGGCCATCACCAGCCAGTTCGCTCAGGCGGCTGATCAGGCTGGGTACATCCAGCACCAACTCGGCCAGGCGGTAGACCTTGCCCTTGAATTTCGGGTGCTGCAGGGCCGGTGGCAGTTGCTCGCCCTTGACCTGATCGACCCGGCCGCGCACGGCCTTGCTGGCGAAGAAGCTGGTGATGTTGCCGGCCAGGCTGCCGGGCGACCACAGGTAGTGGGCATCGGAAAGCAGGCGTACGCCGGTGAGGTCCAGTTCGCCGTTGCCGGCCAGGGCCTCACGCCAGCGCCGTGGCATGTCGGCGATGGCTTCGGAGGCGCCGGTGAGTGCGCCGTGCAGCGCGTATTTGGCGCCGCCGTGGATGATGCCTTGAGATTTCACACTCTGTCCGCCGCCGAGACTGGCATTTTCCACCAGCACGGTGGCAAAGCCCTGGCGGCGCAGGCGCGCATTCAGCCAAAGGCCAGCAACACCGCCGCCAACGATCAAAACATCAGTGCTTAATGCTTGGGACATGCATGCGTCTCACCGGGAAAACAGGTGCGCAGTATAACCCGCCCGCGCCTGGGTCAATGGACGACGCTTTGCGAGAACAACTGAATCACCACCACACCGGCAACGATCAGCCCCATGCCGAGCATGGCCGGCAGGTCCAGTCGTTGTTGGTAGAGAAACACCGCCGCGATGCTCACCAGCACAATGCCCAGGCCGGCCCAGACCGCATAGGCGACGCCCACCGGGATGGTTTTTACCACCAGGCTGAGCATCCAGAACGATAGGCCGTAACCGACCACGACCAGCAGCAGCGGTAAGGGTTTATTGAAACCATCCAGGGCTTTCATCGAGGTAGTGGCAATGACTTCAGCCGTGATGGCAATGGCGAGGTAGAGGTAGCCGCCCATGCTGTGGACTCCTGTGTGATCTGCGCGCCATTCTAGGCCTACACCAGATGGGATAAAGTGATTACCTATCTGAATAGGAGATAGGTTGTGCAGTGGAGCCTGGAGCAGATTCGCCTGTTTGTCAGCGTCGCCGATGGTCAATCGTTCTCTGCCGTGGGTCGGCAGATGCAGCGCGCGCAATCAGCGGTGAGCCATGCGATTGCCTTGTTGGAGGCCGACCTTGGCGTGTGCCTGTTCGAACGTAGCAGCGGCCGCCAGCCGCGCCTGACCGAGGCCGGCGCGGCCCTGCTGGCAGAGGCGCGCGAGGTGTTGTGTCAGTGTCAGCGCCTTGAGGGCCGTGCGCTGGGGCTCGTACGTGGTGAGGAAGTGTGCCTGCGCCTGGCTCAAGATGAAGCCATGCCCTATCAGCCGGTACTCGACAGCCTGGAGGCGCTGGCTCAGCAGTTCCCGCTATTGGAGGTGCAGCTGGCCAGCGGCGCCCAGGGCGATGTGGCGCGTAAGCTACTGGAACATCGCGCCGACCTCGGCCTGCTGTTCCACCATGAGCAGATGCCCGATGCACTGGAACGTCAGCGTCTGGGTACCATCGAGATGGTGACGGTGTGCGGCGCCGGGCATGCATTGGCGCATTTCAAACATGTTGATCGGCGCGAGCTGGCCCGTCATCGGCAGCTGTTGATGGCCCCGCAGGACAGCCACTATCCCGGCGGCGAGCAGCTCAGTCCGTCGGTATGGCGCACCGACAGTTTTTACGCCATGGCCGAGCTGCTGATGCGCAATTTGGGCTGGGCCTGGTTGCCGCGCCATGTGCTGCAGTACCCAACCTATCAAGGCCAGCTGGTTGAACTGAACAGTGATTGGACTCCGCCGCCCTTGGTGGTTGAGCTGGTTTGTCGGCGTGATGAGGCGCTCGGCCCGGCGGCATTGTGGTTGGCGGAATGTTTCGCCGAGAATTTGCAGGCGATTGGTTGAGGCGTGCTTGCGCGTGACTCGACGATGTTTGCCAAAGTGCATAAGCTGCGCGCCATGAATAGAAGCCTCTACACCCTGCTGTTTCATCTCGGCCTGCCGATTGTGGCCGGGCGACTGGCCTGGCGCACTTGGCGAGCGCCGGCCTATGCCCAGCGCATCGGTGAGCGTTTTGCCCTCGGCCTTCCGGCGCTCAAACCGGGTGGTATTTGGCTGCATGCCGTGTCGGTGGGTGAAAGCATTGCTGCCGCGCCACTTGTGCGCGAACTGCTGGCGCGTTACCCCGATAAGTCGATCACCATGACCTGTATGACGCCTACCGGTTCGGAGCGCATCCAGGCCATGTTCGGCACGGCCGAATACGCCGGACGTGTGCAGCATTGCTACCTGCCGTACGACCTGCCTTGGGCGGCGGCGCGCTTTCTCGATCGCGCGCAGCCGAAACTCGCGGTGATTATGGAAACCGAGCTATGGCCCAATCATATTCACCAGTGCGCCAAGCGCGGCATCCCGGTGGCGGTGGCCAATGCGCGATTGTCTGAGCGTTCGGCGCGGGGTTATGCGCGCTTTGCCAAGCTGACTGCGCCGATGCTCGCCGAGTTGGATTTTATTGCCGTGCAGACGGCAGTAGAAGCCGAACGCTTCAAAAGCCTTGGCGCGCGCGCGGCCTGCGTCGCGGTGACCGGGTCGATCAAGTTTGATTTAACCATTGACCCTGATTTGCTCAAGCGTGCCGCGCTGCTGCGCGAGCAATGGCATGCCGGGTCGCGCCCGGTATGGATCGCCGCAAGCACCCACGCCGGTGAGGATGAGATTGTCCTGGCTGCCCATCGTGAGCTACTCAAGCAGCGGCCTGATGCATTGCTGATCCTGGTGCCGCGCCATCCCGAGCGTTTCAATGCGGTGTTCGAGCTGTGCCAGCGCCAAGGTTTTAGCACGCGGCGCCGCGCTAGCGCAGAGCCGCTGCAGGCCACTGATCAGGTGCTGCTCGGCGACACCATGGGTGAGCTGTTGTTTCTCTATGCCCTGGCGGACATCGCCTTTGTCGGCGGCAGCTTGGTGGCCAATGGCGGGCATAACCTGCTCGAACCTGCCGCCTTGGGCAAGCCGGTGCTGAGCGGTCCGCATCTGTTCAACTTCCTGGAGATTGCGGCGCAGTTGCGTGCTGCCGGTGCGCTGAGCGAGGTGGCAGATGCTGCTGCGCTGGCACAGCGCGTGGCGCAGTTGTGGCGCGAGCCTGAGGCTGCGCAGGCGATGTGCATGGCCGGGCAGGGCGTGATGCAGGCTAATCAGGGCGCATTGGCGCGCTTGCTGGCGGGGCTGGAGCGGTTACTTAGTAAGTAATCTGCAGCGCTACTCGCAGCCAATAAAAAGCCCGCTGATTTCAGCGGGCTTTTTTGTCCGGCTCACTCAGTACTGCGGGTTGCCACGCAGTTGGGCTTCGGCGGCTTTGGCCAGGTCGGGCGGGAGGAAGTCTTTGTCCGGGTTGTAGTCGGATTTCAGGTACTGCTCCAGCGCAGCCAGATCATCTGGGCTAAGGGTGCCAGCGGCTTGCTTCAGGCGCAGGTTATTGAGGATGTAGTCATAGCGCGCGTTGTTGTAGTTGCGTACCGAGCTGTACAGCTGACGTTGAGCATCGAGTACGTCAACGATATTACGCGTACCCACCTGATAGCCGATTTCGGTGGCTTCCAGGGCGCTTTGGTTGGAAATGATCGACTGCTTGCGCGCCTGCACGGTTTCCACGTCGGTGTTGACCGCACGGTGCAGGTTGCGGGTGTTCTGCACCACCTGGCGGCGCAGGCTTTCACGCAATTGCTCGCTCTGATTCAGGCGCTGGTAGGACTCGCGCACCTGGGAGCTGGTCAGGCCGCCGCTGTACAGCGGGATATTCAGTTGCAGGCCGATTGAACGCTGCTCGACATCACCGCTGAAGCGGTTGGCGGAGGCGGCGTTGTTGCTGAAGCCGAGGCTGTCGTTATCGCCTTTCTGGTAGCTGGCGACCGCATCCAGAGTTGGCGCGTGGCCGGATTTACGCTGGCGCAGGGTTTCTTCAGCGGCTTCAACCGCGTAGTTGCTGGCTTGCAGGTTGAGGTTCTGCGCGGCTGCAGTGTCGACCCAAGCTTTGGCGTCATTCGGCGTCGGGGCGAGGATTGGCAGGCTGTGCTCAATGCCTTCGAGGGCATTGAAATCACGGTTGGTCAGGGTGATCAGGGCCTGGAAGGCGTCTTCAACCTGACGCAGGGCGATGATGCGGTTGGCGCGCGCGGTGTCGAAACCAGCCTGGGCTTCCAGCACGTCGGTTTTATCCGACAGGCCAACATCGAAGCGCTCATTGGCCTGGTCCAGCTGGCGTTTGAATGCGGCTTCTTCGGCCTTGGTCGAGGCCAGGTTGTCCTGGGCGCGCAGCACGGCAAAGTAGCTTTCGGCGCTTTGCAGAATCAGGCTCTGCTCGGTGGCTGAGAGCTCCAGAGCGGCTTGCTCATCGGCGGCTTGAGCGGCCTGCAACTGGAACCAGCGATCGGCACGGAACAGCGGCTGGCTGAGGTTGGCCTGGTAGACCATACCGCTGCGCGAGCTGGTATTGGCTGGCGAGTCGACCTGGGTGCGTGTGTCGCTCAAGTTGGCACCGGCCGAGAGGTTTGGCAGCAGGCCTGCACGGGCCTGGGGCACCACTTCGCTGCGCGCTTTATAGTCGGCGCGGGCGGCAGCCAAATCGGCGTTATTGGCGGCGGCCTCTTGATACACCGTGACCAGGTCAGTTTTGGTGGACAGCGGGGCTTGTTCAGCCCAGGCCATTGCGGTCGGCGCGGCGGCCACAGCAAGAGCCAGAGAAAGTCTGCGCAGCATGAGGGTGATCCTGGTTTTGGCGGTAATCGGCAAGGCTAAGGGGCCGTGCCCAAGGGGTCAAGGGGCGTGGTGGCAGCCGTAGTGTAGTTTGCAACAAGCTATGTTGCCTGGATGCAACAATGCAGCTGCGCACGTCGCCTCGTCACAAGCCGACGCGCTGGTCATATTTTTTGACTCGCGGGTTGGTTTTATTGTCTGGGGTTGATTAGACTGGCCGGGTTCTTGTCGGGGTGCCCTAATTGAGGGGCTGAGATTGGCTACTGCCGGATCCCGTTGAACCTGATCAGGTTAAAGCCTGCGTAGGGAACAAGATGTGCCCGCCTTTTCTCTGGCGAGCCTCTGGCACCGCCCCAGGTGCACCTTTCGCCGCTCATCCGTCCAGGTTCGCTCCGACATTCAGCCCTGGAGAGCCGCCGATGAGCACACAACAACAAAATCTGAACCCGATGCTGAGTGAGTCAGCCCAGGTCGACCAGCAGTCGATCCAACCCTTTCCGCGTTCGCGAAAAATTTATGTGCAAGGCTCGCGCCCGGACATTCAAGTGCCGATGCGTGAGATCAGCCTGGACGTGACGCCCACCGACTTCGGCGGCGAGGTCAACGCGCCGGTGATGGTCTACGACACCTCCGGTCCTTACACCGATCCCAAGGTGATCATCGATGTGCGCAAAGGCCTGGGCGATGTGCGCTCGCCGTGGATTGAGGCGCGTGGCGACACCGAGCGTCTGCCTGGGCTGAGTTCCAACTTCGGCCAGCAGCGCCTGGCCGACGCCGAGCTGACCAAGCTACGTTTTGCCCATGTGAATAATCCGCGCCGCGCCAAGGCCGGGGCCAACGTCAGCCAGATGCACTACGCGCGCAAAGGCATCATCACCGCCGAGATGGAATACGTCGCCATCCGCGAGAACATGAAGTTGGAAGTCGCCCGCGCCGCCGGTCTGCTTGATCAGCAGCATCCCGGTCATAGCTTTGGCGCCAGTGTGCCGAAGATCATCACCCCCGAATTTGTGCGTGAAGAGATCGCCCGCGGTCGCGCGATCATCCCGGCCAACATCAACCACACCGAGCTGGAGCCGATGATCATCGGCCGTAACTTCCTGGTGAAGATCAACGGAAATATCGGCAACTCGGCGCTGGGCTCCTCGATTGAGGAAGAAGTGGCCAAGCTGACCTGGGGCATCCGCTGGGGCTCGGACACGGTGATGGACCTGTCCACCGGCAAGCACATTCACGAAACCCGCGAGTGGATCATCCGCAACTCGCCCGTGCCAATCGGCACCGTACCGATCTATCAGGCCCTGGAAAAAGTCGGCGGCGCGGCCGAAGAGCTAACCTGGGAGCTGTTCCGCGACACCCTGATCGAGCAGGCCGAGCAGGGCGTGGACTACTTCACCATCCACGCCGGCGTATTGCTGCGCTACGTGCCGATGACCGCCAAGCGCGTCACTGGCATCGTCTCGCGTGGCGGTTCGATCATGGCCAAGTGGTGCCTGGCGCACCACAAAGAGAACTTTCTCTACACCCATTTCGAAGATATCTGCGAAATCATGAAGGCCTACGACGTCAGCTTCTCGCTGGGCGATGGCCTGCGTCCGGGTTCGATTGCCGACGCCAACGACGAAGCGCAGTTTGGTGAGCTGGAGACTCTGGGTGAGTTGACCAAGATTGCCTGGAAACACGACGTGCAGTGCATGATCGAAGGCCCCGGTCACGTGCCGATGCAGCTGATCAAGGAGAACATGGACAAGCAGCTCGAATGCTGTGACGAGGCGCCGTTCTACACCCTCGGCCCGCTGACTACCGATATCGCACCAGGCTACGACCACATCACCAGCGGCATCGGTGCGGCCATGATCGGCTGGTTCGGCTGCGCCATGCTCTGCTACGTCACGCCCAAGGAGCACCTGGGCCTGCCGAACAAGGATGACGTGAAGACCGGCATCATCACCTACAAGATTGCCGCGCATGCCGCCGACTTGGCCAAGGGCCATCCGGGCGCGCAGATTCGCGACAACGCCTTGTCCAAGGCGCGCTTCGAATTCCGCTGGGAAGACCAGTTCAACCTCGGCCTCGACCCGGACACGGCGCGCTCGTATCACGACGAAACCCTGCCGAAGGACTCGGCCAAGGTCGCGCATTTCTGCTCCATGTGTGGGCCGAAGTTCTGCTCGATGAAGATCACTCAGGAAGTGCGGGTCTACGCCGAAGAGCAGCGTATCGCTGCGCTGGAGCTGGACGAGGCAGAACTGGGCATGCAGGCCAAGGCCGCTGAGTTCAAGTCGCAGGGCAGCGAGCTGTACCACAAGGTCTGAGATACAGCGTCGGTTTGACCGAAGTACCACCCAGGGTTTGCGCCCTGGGTGGTTTTTATTTTTCTGAGGTGGTTTTTATCGTGATGACGACCAACACCTACTCGCCGCACCAGAGTGTGGGCAGTAATCAGCGCGTGCTGGGCGCGCGGGACATGTTCTCGCTGTGGTTCTCCCTGGGGATCGGCTTGATGGTCTTGCAGCTGGGGGCCTTGCTGGCGCCGGGGCTGGGCATGAGCGGCGCGCTACTGGCGATTGTCTGCGGCACGGCCGTCGGCGTGCTGTTGCTGGGTGCTGTGGCGGTGATCGGCAGCGACACCGGCCGTTCCAGCATGGCGGCGTTAAAGCTCAGCCTGGGCAGCCAGGGCGCGTTGCTGCCGGCCCTGCTCAATGTGCTGCAGCTGGTTGGCTGGGGCGCGTTCGAGATCATCGTGATGCGCGATGCTGCTGGCGTTTTGGCCGAACGCGCATTCGGTGCGGGTAGCGCCTGGAGTAACCCACTGCTATGGACCTTGTTCTTCGGCGCACTGGCGACCCTGCTAGCCGTTACCGGGCCGCTGACCTTTGTGCGCAAGATTTTGCGCAAGTGGGGCATCTGGTTGCTGCTGGGCGCTTGCCTGTGGCTGACCTGGAACCTGTTTGACAAGGCCGATCTGGCCCGTATCTGGGCGCGTGGCGGCGATGGCTCGATGCCCTTTGCGCTGGGCTTTGATATTGCGATTGCCATGCCGCTGTCCTGGCTGCCGCTGATTGCCGACTACTCGCGCTTCGGCAAGAGTGCGGTGCGGGTGTTTGGTGGTACGGCGTTGGGCTTCTTCCTCGGCAATGTCTGGCTGATGAGCCTGGGCGTGGCCTACACCTTGGCCTTTGCTACCGGAGCTGAGGCCAACGCCTTGCTACTGGCGCTGGCGGGTGCTGGCTTGGGCATCCCGCTGTTGCTGATTTTGCTCGATGAGTCGGAAAACGCCTTCGCGGATATCCACTCTGCGGCGGTGTCCGCCGGTATCGTGCTGCCGCTGCGGGTTGAGGCGTTGGCCCTGGCTATTGGCGTGCTGTGCACCTTAATTGCCTGGTTGGCACCGCTGGCCGAGTATCAGAACTTCCTGTTGTTGATCGGCTCGGTGTTTGCGCCGCTGTTTGGCGTGGTGTTGGTTGATCACTTTATTCTGCGCCGTCGCCGCGCCGAGCTGGCTCCCGTGTGTGCCTGGCGTGGTGATACCTTGCTGGCGTGGGGCAGTGGCGCGGCGGTGTATCACCTGCTCAGTCATTATTTACCGGAAATTGGTGCCACCCTGCCGGCGTTTTTGTTGGCCGCGGGGCTGCAGCTGCTACTGGGTGGGTTGAGCCGTAAGCGCCTGGCGGCGATCAGCTGAGAGGCAGGCCTTGGCAGCGGCCGCCGTGCGGCAGCGCTGCGCCGCTGTTTGCCGGGCAAGTGCAATGGAGGCTTGCCAGGCGTCTAGAAACAGCGTGTAAGCTGTGCTGAATACGCGGGCCGGCAATGCTGTTGCCGGTCGCGTCTGTCACGTTTTTGGAGTGCGCAATGAATGCTCAAGATGATGTTCAAGTAATCGATCGCGCGGCCTGCTTCAGCGGGTTCTATAAGCTCGATCGGCTGCGTTTGCGCCATCGCCAGTTTGCCGGTGATATGGGCCCTGAGCTGAGTCGCGAATTGTTCGTACGTCACGATGCGGTGTGTGTGCTGCCCTACGACCCGCAGCGCGACTGCGTGGTGCTGATCGAGCAGTTTCGCATCGGCGCGCTGGATAAAAGCACCAACCCCTGGCTGCTGGAGCTGGTGGCTGGGCTGATTGATAAGGATGAGGTGCCAGAAGAGGTGGCGCGCCGAGAGGCGCTGGAAGAAGCCAATCTGCCGCTGAGCGCTCTATGGCCCATCACGCAGTATTACCCCTCGCCCGGTGGCTCGGATGAGCGTGTGCATTTGTTCGTCGGCCGTTGCGACAGTGCCGGTGCGGGCGGCGTACATGGTTTGGCAGAAGAGGGCGAGGACATTCGGGTGCATGTCTGGCCGCTGGAAGATGCCCTGGATGCAGTCAAAGACGGGCGTATCGACAATGCTGCGAGCATCATTGCCCTGCAGTGGCTGGCGCTAAACCGGGTTGAAGTCAGGGGCCTGTGGTCATGAACCTGCTGCGCGAGCGCTATCGGGTCGACCTGGTCGAGCTGCAAGCCGCTTGTGAGGCCAACTATGCGCGCCTGATGCAGCTGTTGCCGGCGATGCGTGAGAGCGGTGAAGCGCGGCGGGTCGCGCTAAGCCAAGGCGAGCAGCAACTCGGTGTGCTGGCGCTGGACGTGCTGGAGACATGCCCTTACACCTCGACCCTCTCCGTGCGCCAAGAGCTCGGCCTGGCCTGGTTGCCATTGCCGCAGTTGGAGGTGCGCGTGTATCACGATGCGCGCATGGCGGAAGTTGTGGGTGCACAAAGCGCGCGCCGGTTTCATGGCCGCTACCCGTACCCGAATGCGGCGATGCATCAGCCGGATGAAAAGACTCAGCTCAATCTGTTTCTCGGCGAATGGCTCAGCCATTGCCTGGCTTGCGGCCATGAGTTGGCGCCAGTTCGCTAGTGCGCGCGCGATTGGCGGACGCCTGCTGCGGCTGTATGCGCCTGGACTGCGCTAGCCTTTGCTGCACATGCCGGATTTACAGCGGGCGTTCTGTGACCTATTCCCCTTTAGCGGGTTTACCGTCGGCCGGGCTGCCAGCATAATTCATGCATGCCGCCCAAGGAGAAGGTCTTGCCGGACGCACTGACTAAAAGCACTGCTGTTGATCGCTCGGTACTGCTGGTGCAGTTATCCGACAGCCATCTATTTGCCGATGCAGCAGGCAAACTATTGGGTATGGATACCCAGAACAGCTTGCAGCGGGTGATTGAGCGCGTGCTGCAAGAGCAGCCGCAAATCGACCTGGTGCTAGCCAGCGGCGACCTTTCGCAGGATGGCAGTGTTGCGTCCTATCAACGCTTTCGTGACATGACCGCGGCCATTCCCGCGCCGGCGCGCTGGTTTCCCGGTAACCATGATGAAGTGCCCGCGATGCAGGCCACCTGTGTCGGCACGGACCTGCTCGACCCGGTGATTGACCTGGGTAACTGGCGGGTAACGCTACTTGATTCCTCTATTCCAGGGGCCGTGCCGGGCTATCTCGATGATCGACAACTGGCGCTGTTGGCGCGTGCGCTGAGCGAAGCGCCGGATCGCCACCACCTGATCTGCCTGCACCATCACCCGGTGTCCATCGGCTGCAAATGGATGGAGCCGATCGGGGTGCGCAATCGCGATGCCCTGTTTGCCGTGCTGGAGCGTTTCAGCAATGTGCGTGCAGTGCTTTGGGGGCATATCCATCAAGAGTTCGATCAGCTGCGCGGGCCGATCCGCTTGCTGGCGTCACCGTCTACCTGTGTGCAGTTCGTCCCCGGTAGCGAGGAATTTCAGGTCGATAAAAGTGCACCCGGCTATCGCTGGCTGCGCTTGTTTGACGATGGCCGCTTGGAAACGGGCGTGTCGCGGGTCACCGGTATCACCTTCGAAATCGATTACGCCATCAAAGGCTATTGAGGCGTTACCTGGCGCGGTGGTGCAGCGGTTGCAGCCGGCCGCCGCTAACGGTTAGCCTCCCGCCCATGACCCCATCCTTACTTTATCTTCACGGGCTTAACAGCTCGCCAGCGTCGCTCAAGGCCAGTCTGTTGCAGCGCGCCATGCAGCAGCTGGGTTTGGCCGCGCAGCTGCGTGTGCCTGCGTTGCACCATCATCCGCGCCAGGCGATTGCTCAACTTGAGGCGTTGATTAGCGAGCTTGGTCGGCCCGTGCTGGTTGGCAGCTCGCTGGGCGGCTACTATGCGACCCATCTGGCTGAGCGACATGGGCTGCCGGCGCTGTTGATCAACCCCGCCGTGCGCCCGCACCTGCGTTTCGAGGGCTATCTGGGCCCGCAGAAGAACTATTACAACGATGAAACCTGGGAGCTAACCACCGACCATGTGGCGGCGCTGGCTGAGTTGGACGTCGCCACGCTGGAAGATCCCGCGCGTTATCAGGTGTGGTTGCAAACCGCCGATGAAACCCTCGATTACCGTGATGCCCAGGCGTATTACCGGGGCAGCGCGCTGCGTATCCAGGCCGGTGGCAATCATGGCTTTCAGGGTTTTGCCGAACGCCTGCCGATGCTTTTCGCTTTCGCCGGTATTCCTCGCCATTTGTGGCAGGATATCGACTTTTCCGCTCTCAATTGACGAACACGAGACCCCATGGCCCAGCAAGGTTCTAGCTCTTACAACGCCGATGCCATCGAAGTCCTTTCCGGCCTCGACCCGGTGCGCAAACGCCCGGGCATGTACACCGACACCAGCCGGCCCAACCACCTGGCCCAGGAAGTCATCGATAACAGCGTCGACGAAGCGCTGGCCGGGCACGCTAAATCGATCCAGGTGATCCTGCATGAGGACAACTCCCTGGAAGTGCTCGACGACGGTCGCGGCATGCCGGTGGATATTCACCCGGAAGAGGGCGTACCTGGGGTCGAACTGATCCTGACCAAGCTGCATGCCGGCGGCAAGTTCAGCAACAAGAACTACCAGTTCTCCGGTGGCCTGCATGGCGTGGGCATCTCCGTGGTCAACGCGCTGTCGACCCGCGTGCTGGTTACGGTCAAACGCGACGGCAATGAGTACCAAATGAGCTTCGCCGACGGCTACAAGGCCAGCGACCTGGCCGTAGTCGGCACGGTGGGCAAGCGCAACACCGGTACCAGCGTGCACTTCTGGCCCGACCCCAAGTATTTCGATGCGTTCAAGTTCTCGGTCAGCCGCCTCAAGCATGTACTTAAGGCCAAGGCCGTGCTTTGTCCGGGGCTGGCCGTCAGCTTTGAAGACAAAGCCAGCGGCGAGAAAGTCGAGTGGTTGTATGAAGACGGCCTGCGTTCTTACCTGGTCGATGCGGTCAGCGAGTTTGAACGGCTGCCCAATGAACCTTTCTGCGGCAGCCTGGCCGGTAACAAGGAAGCGGTGGACTGGGCGCTGCTGTGGCTGCCGGAAGGCGGCGACGCGGTGCAGGAAAGCTACGTCAACCTGATCCCCACCGCCCAGGGCGGCACCCATGTGAATGGGCTGCGTCAGGGGTTGCTGGATGCCATGCGCGAGTTCTGCGAGTTCCGTAGCCTGCTGCCGCGCGGGGTCAAGCTGGCGCCGGAAGATATCTGGGAGCGCATCGCCTTTGTGCTGTCGATGAAGATGCAGGATGCGCAATTCTCTGGGCAGACCAAAGAGCGCCTGTCGTCCCGTGAGGCAGCAGCTTTTGTCTCTGGCGTGGTGAAGGATGCCTTTAGCCTGTGGCTTAACGCCCACCCTGAACTCGGGCAGCAGCTCGCCGAGCTGGCGATCAGCAACGCCAACCGCCGCCTCAAGGCCGGCAAGAAGGTTGAGCGCAAGCGCATCACCCAAGGGCCGGCGTTGCCCGGCAAGCTGGCCGATTGCGCAGGGCAAGACCCGATGCGCTCCGAACTGTTTCTGGTCGAAGGTGATTCCGCCGGCGGCTCGGCCAAGCAGGCGCGTGATAAAGAATTCCAGGCGATTCTGCCGCTGCGCGGGAAAATTCTGAACACCTGGGAAGTCGACGGCAGTGAAGTGCTGGCCAGCCAGGAGGTGCATAACATTGCCGTGGCGGTTGGCCTCGATCCAGGCTCCAGCGACCTCTCGCAGCTGCGCTACGGCAAGATCTGCATCCTCGCCGACGCCGACTCCGACGGCCTGCACATCGCCACCTTGCTCTGCGCCTTGTTCGTTCAGCATTTCCGCCCGTTGGTAGATGCGGGTCACGTTTATGTGGCCATGCCGCCGCTGTACCGCATCGATTTGGGTAAAGAGATTTTCTACGCCCTGGATGAAGCCGAGCGCGACGGCATTCTCGACCGCCTGGTAGCCGAGAAGCGCCGTGGCAAGCCGCAGGTCACGCGCTTTAAAGGCCTGGGTGAGATGAACCCGCCGCAGCTGCGCGAAACCACCATGGACCCCAACACCCGGCGCCTGGTGCAGTTGACGCTGGAGGATTACCCCGGCACCCAGGAAGTGATGGACATGCTGCTGGCGAAGAAACGCGCTGGCGACCGCAAATCCTGGTTGGAGTCCAAGGGCAACCTGGCCGAGGTGTTGCTCTGATGCAGCGGTTGTTGGCTGTCTGCCTATTGCTTGGCGCACCTTTGCTGGTGAATGCGGCGGCGCTGGAAGAGCTGAAACTGCTCAACGAACAACCGGTCAGTGGCGTCAGCGGCGGCAACCTGTCCGGGCTGGCCTGGTGCGAAGGTGCGCTGTGGGCGGTGTCTGATCGTGATGATCAGCAGCTGTATCGCCTGCAGTCTGACCAGACGCAGTGGCAAGCCACCGCTGAGACCTTTGTCGCGCCGCCGGCGCCGGATGTGCGTCTGCCCTGGGGCTTGCGCATGCGCAGCTGGGTCGCTGGCCTGGTGCGTGGTGGCGAGCTGGATTTCGAGGGCATAAGCTGCGATGCCGCCGGTAACCGTTACCTGGTCAGTGAGGCCCATGCCGCGGTGCTGCAGCTGCCCGTCATCGGCGAGCCCAACTGGCTGAACCTGCCTCAAGGGTTGGTGCGTCAGGCGCGGGCGAGCGGCATGTTGCTGCATTCCAACGCGCTGCTGGAAGGTATTGCCGTTGATCCTGCCGGTGAGCGCCTGTACCTGGCGGCCGAGCAACGTCGGCGAGGTTTGCTGGTGGTGCACAAGCAGCGCTCCATCTGGCGTTGCACCGGCGGCTGCGTGTTGTTCAGCGAGGCGGGTACTGAGCCCTCGCCCGCACAACTGGGGGCTGAAGAGCAGCCCCGGGACTTCTCTGGCCTGGCCTTCCACAACGAAAAACTCTTCACCCTTGAGCGTCAGGCGCACCGTATTTGCCGGCGTAACCTGAGCAATGCTGAGGTCGAGCGCTGCTGGTCGTTTGCCGCTGAGGCGCTGATGCCCGAGCGGCGCTATCCGCCGGCCTATGGCATGGCCGAAGCCTTGTGGGTGGATCAGGACGGGGCCTGGATCGGCGTCGACAATGGCCGTTTCAGTCGCGCCGATGGTGAGTCGCGGCCGATTATCTGGAGGTTTGCCGCGCCGCAAGGCGGTTGGAGTGGTAAGCCTTGAGCAGCCAACCTGCCGGTAAACGCGCCGGGCGGGTGATGCTGGTGCTGGCTTGGGGCGCGGCGTTGCTGCTGGCGACCAAGTTCTTCGGCGATTGGGAAGAGGCGCAGCGCAACCCCAATCGCACACCAGAGTCGCTGCACGGCAGTGGCTATGTGGAAGTACGCCTGGCCAGCAGTCGCCAAGGCCACTACATGGCCGGCGGCACGATCAATGGCGAAGAGGTGACCTTTCTTCTCGACACCGGTGCGACGCAGGTCGCGGTGCCGATCGAGGTGGCGCAGCGTCTGGGTTTGCAGGCCGGTGCGGCGATTATTATCAGCACCGCCAACGGTCGCGCCACGGCGCACCGTACGCGGCTGCAGCGCTTGCAGCTGGGCGATATCGTATTGACCGATGTCGACGCCTTGATTGCCCCCGGGATGGGCGGCGATGACGTATTACTGGGCATGAGTGCCCTGAAACAACTCGAATTTACCCAGCGCGGCGGCACCTTGCTGCTGCGCCAGCCAACTTCGCAACAACCCATTTTGCAGCAACCTACTTTGCAATGAGGCACGCATGAGCGACTCCCTCGATTTGAGCCTGGACGGTGTTGAACGCCGTTCCCTTGCCGATTTTACCGAGCAGGCTTACCTCAATTACTCCATGTACGTGATCATGGACCGTGCGCTGCCGCATATTGGTGACGGTTTGAAACCGGTGCAGCGCCGCATTATCTACGCCATGAGCGAGCTGGGCCTGGACGCCGACTCCAAGCACAAGAAGTCGGCGCGTACCGTCGGTGACGTGCTCGGTAAGTTCCACCCGCACGGCGACAGTGCCTGCTACGAAGCCATGGTGCTGATGGCGCAGCCGTTCAGCTACCGCTACACCCTGGTCGACGGGCAGGGTAACTGGGGTGCGCCGGATGACCCCAAATCCTTCGCCGCCATGCGTTACACCGAGGCGCGTTTGTCGCGTTACGCCGAAGTGCTGCTCACCGAGCTGGGCCAGGGCACTGTCGACTGGGTGCCAAACTTCGACGGCACCATGAACGAGCCGGCGACGCTGCCGGCGCGCTTACCCAACCTGCTGCTCAACGGCACCACCGGCATCGCCGTGGGCATGGCCACCGACGTGCCGCCGCATAACTTGCGCGAAGTCGCGACGGCCTGCATTCGCTTGCTGGACGAGCCGAATGCCACGGTTGAGCAACTCTGCGAGCATGTGCTTGGCCCGGATTACCCGACCGAAGCTGAGATCATCACGCCGCGTGCGGATCTGCTGAAAATCTACGAAACAGGTAAGGGCTCGGTGCGCATGCGCGCCGTGTACCGCGTCGAGGATGGCGATATCGTCGTCACCTCGTTGCCGCATCAAGTCTCCGGGGCCAAGGTGCTGGAGCAGATTGCCGCGCAGATGCAGGCGAAGAAACTACCGATGGTTGCCGACCTGCGCGATGAGTCGGACCATGAACACCCGTGCCGCATCGTGATCATTCCGCGCTCCAACCGGGTGGATGCCGACGAGCTGATGCAGCATTTGTTCGCCACCACCGAGCTGGAGTCCAGCTACCGGGTCAACACCAACGTGATTGGCCTGGACGGCAAACCGTCGGTGAAAAACCTGCGCACGCTGCTGACGGAGTGGTTGGTGTTCCGGGTGAATACCGTACGCCGCCGCCTGCAGTTCCGCTTGGATAAGGTTGAGCGACGCTTGCACCTGTTGGAAGGCTTGCTGACGGCTTTCCTCAATCTGGATGAAGTGATCCATATCATCCGTACCGAAGATCAGCCCAAGCCGGTGCTGATGGCACGCTTCGGCCTCGACGATATTCAGGCCGACTACATCCTCGATACCCGTCTGCGTCAGCTCGCGCGGCTTGAGGAAATGAAGATCCGTGGTGAGCAGGACGAACTGGCCAAGGAACGCGACAAGCTGCAAGCCTTGCTCGGCAGCGAAGCCAAGCTGAAGAAACTGGTGCGCAAGGAAATTCTTGAAGATGCCGAAAAGTACGGCGATGACCGTCGTTCGCCGATCGTTGCCCGCGCTGAAGCCAAAGCGCTGAGCGAAACCGAGCTGATGCCGACCGAGCCGGTCACCGTGGTGATCTCGGAGAAAGGC
This sequence comes from Pseudomonas sp. MIL19, assembly GCF_028680365.1. NCBI lineage: Bacteria > Pseudomonadati > Pseudomonadota > Gammaproteobacteria > Pseudomonadales > Pseudomonadaceae > Pseudomonas > Pseudomonas sp. MIL19. Next base: position 49,703 of record NZ_JAPPVG010000005.1, read on the forward strand.
TGGGTGCGCTGCGGCAAGGGCCACGATATCGATGCGACTGGCCTCTCCTATAAAGCCGGCGATGGCTTCAAGACCGCCGCGCCGGGCCGCTCCAATCAGTTTGCGGTGTTTATCGACTCCACCGGGCGCAGCTACTCGCTGGCTGCACATTCACTGCCGTCCGCCCGCGGGCAGGGCGAGCCGCTGACCGGGCGGCTAACCCCTCCGCCGGGTGCGACCTTTGAGTGTGTGCTGTTGCCTGAGGACAATGCGCTGTTTGTGATTGCCTCCGATGCCGGTTACGGTTTTGTGGTTAAGGGCGAAGACCTGCAAGCCAAGAACAAGGCCGGCAAGGCGCTGCTGAGCCTGCCTGCCGGTGCGCGAGTGGTGCCGCCCAAACCGCTGGGCAATCGTGAAGAGGACTGGTTGGCGGCGGTGACCACTGAAGGGCGCCTGCTGTTGTTCAAGGTCGCTGATCTGCCTCAGTTGGGTAAGGGCAAGGGCAACAAAATCATCGGCATTCCGGGTGAACGGGTAGCTTCGCGTGAGGAATACCTCAGTGACCTGGCCGTGTTACCACCAGGCAGCACTCTTGTGCTTCAGGCAGGCAAGCGCACGTTGTCGCTCAAGCCTGATGACCTCGAGCACTACAAGGGCGAGCGCGGACGGCGCGGTAATAAGCTGCCGCGGGGTTTCCAGCGTGTCGATAGTTTGTTGGTTGAAGTTCAGGGCTAAGTGTTGGCGGCACACCCAGCGTTCCACCGTGCGGCGCTGGAGTCGCGAGTGGCTTTCAAGGATGATACTCAGCCGCAACGCGGGTTGGCTTCAGCAACCCGCCTGCACCTAATTTTGTATGCGCGCCGGCAGATTTACCGGCTGGATGAATGAGATGACTGCACTGCGTTTTCCTGGGGTTTTGCTGCTGGCTGGCGTGCTCAGCCTGGCCGGTTGTGTGCGCTACCAGCAAGCGCCGCTGTACCAGCTCGACAGTGGCGATATCCGCGTACCTGCTGCCGAGCAGGGCATTGCCGTGTTACTTGGGCCGGTAGAGATTGCCGATTATCTGCAGCGTGAGGCGCTGTTACAGCGCCAGGCCGATGGCAGCCTAACCGCCGCAGATAATGCGAGCTGGGCCGGTAGCCTGGCGTCTGATATTGATCAGCAGTTGGTGCGCCAGCTGGCTTCGCGCCTGGACAGCCAGCGCTTGGTGTTGGCACCGACGACGGCAGGGTTCGTGCCGCAGGTACGCCTGGGCTTGTCGATCACCCGCCTGGACTCCGGTCCGCAGCGGCCGGCCGTGCTGGAAGCACAATGGCGGCTGGCGGGGGCGGACGGCAAGTTGCTGGATGGGCGTCTGGTGCACCTGGAAGAAGGCCACAATGGCAGCATCGTTGATCAGGTGCGGGCGCAGAGTCTGGTGGTGCAGCAGTTAGTCGAGCAACTGGCCGTGGCCGTCGAAACCCAGGTCATACCCGCACCCAAGGCGCGGGCACCGGTGCGCAAGCCCGTGCCGGTAAAGCCTGAGCCACCAGCGCCGCCGCGTATTCCGGTGGTTGAGCCGATGCGTGGGGAAAGTGAAGTGTTCCGCTTCTAGCGATACAACCTAGGCGCCAGTCCGGCGCCTAGTTGCTTTCGTGCATGTGCGCCAGTTGGCGCTCCAGTAATGATGGGTAAGGTTCTAGCAGGCGCTCCACGCAGCACGCCCCTTGCGGGCTGGCGATGGCACGAATACGCGCCCGCTGACTGATCAGCGCATCGTCGGCAATCTTGCGTTCAACCAGCAACAGGTTGCGGCTGTGCTGTGACAGCGCCAGCGCACTTTGGGCTGTTTCACTCAGCAGCAGATCGCCCTGGCTAAGGTTGCCAAGGTGCTCGCCGAGGGTCAGGCCAAGTTGCAGTTGCAGGGTAATACCGCTGTCTGCCACTTCAATTTGCAGGGCATGGCCGAGGGCGCGCATCAGCTCGCCGCAGCAGATGGCGTGGGTCAGATAATCTTCACCGCAGTCCAGTTGGTGGAACAGCATCAGGCTGCTGCCATCGCTGAGGGTGTGCAGCTCGCCCTGATAGAGCTTGGCGGCCTGATCCAGGCAGTCGCGGTAGCGTTGCAGTAATTCCATCAGGCGCGCGCGGGGCAGGCGGCGCAGCTGTTCCTGGGCACCCAGTTGGATCGCTAATACCGCGCTGGGGAGCGGTTGCTGTGGCGTTGGTGGTACGGCAGGTGTGTGCTCGTCGTTATCGCGCAGCTCGGAAAACGGGTCGTCCACAGCATCGTCGGTGCTGGCATGGGCTGATTCGATGGCTTCGTCGAACTCATCAAAGCGTTCATCGTGCAGGTTGCGCACTTCAAAATCGGGTTCGTCATCAAACGACTCATCGAGGTAGTCGTCGGCGTCTTCGCTTATCGGCTGGTCGTCGTAGAGTGGCTGCTCTTCTGGCTGTGCAGGTTTTTCCGGCACCAGGCGAGCTTGCAGCTGACGCGCCAGGTCGCCGATTTCATCCTGTCGGCCGCTGCCGGGGGCAGGGTCATCCGGGTCGCGCAGCCAGACGCGCAGTTGTAGCAGCGGCGTGGAGATGTGCCGCCCCAAACGCATGCTCAGTGACAGCGCCAGGGCCAGCAAAATCAGGCTAAGAATGCCCATGCTTTGCAGGCTGATGGTCATTGGTTGCTGGAACTGCTGCATGTCCAGGCTGATGCGCAATTGCCCGGCGATCACTTCCTGAAAGGTGATGGGCGTGGAATACAGCCCTTCGGTTTCACCGAGCATGCTCTGGGTCGGACGTGAGCCGGCCTCGGCCAGGATTCGGTTGTCCACGCTGTAGATCGCGGCATGGGCCACCAGCGGATTTTTCACCAAATTATTCAGCAGCACATTGAGGCTGAGGATGTCGTTGGACACCAGCAGTTCGGTGGCTGACGTGGCCGTCTGGGTAATCAGGCTGGTGCCCAGGGCTTCAGCTTGCTGCTGCATGGCATATTTAAATTGCATGCCGATGACCCAGCCATAAATCACCAGGGCCAGGGCCACCAGCAATAGGCTATGGCAGACAATACGCAGCGCCAGAGGGATGCGCTTTTGGCGCAGGGCCTGGAACAGCAGCAGGAAGAAATTATCGGATTTTACGGGGGCGGGCCGGTTCACAGAGCTCGGCTCATGTCGACTGTAGGTGGCGCGCAGTATAGCGGCGCCTCGGCAGTGGGCAAAGCACCGTGCGTGGCTGTTTATCGGTGTAAATGGGTAGAATGTGCGCCTTTGCGCTGCTTGTGGTCTGTTCTGCAAGCCGCTGCCCCTTCCGCATTACTGGAGACCGAGCCTTGCGCGAAATCGTCCTGATCAATATCACCGGTGAAGACCGACCCGGTTTAACCGCCGCCATCACCGGCGTACTGGCCCAGGGTGGGGTGAATATCCTCGATATTGGCCAGGCGGTGATCCATGACACGCTGTCGTTTGGCATCCTGGTCGAGATACCGGATAACGAGCGCGCCTCGTCGGTACTCAAGGACATTCTGTTCACCGCTTACAAACTCGACCAGCAGGTGCGTTTTACCCCGGTATCTGAGGCGGATTACCAGCAGTGGGTCAGCGGCCAGGGCAAGGCCCGACACATTGTCACCTTGCTCACGCGTAAGGTCACGGCTGAACAGCTGCAGCGTGTCAGCGCGATTACCGCGCGCTATGACCTGAATATCGACCATATCGATCGCCTTTCCGGGCGGATGCCGTTGAATATGCCTGCCGAGCAGGGTAAAGGCTGCATCGAGTTCTCGGTGCGCGGCGAACCGGCCGATCCAGCGACCCTGCGTGCCGAGTTCCTGAGCGTGGCGCAGGAGTTAAATGTTGATATCGCCTTCCAGCGTGATTCGTTGTATCGCCGCAATCGCCGTCTGGCGGTGTTCGACATGGACTCGACGCTGATCGAAGCTGAGGTGATCGACGAGCTGGCCAAGGCGGCGGGCGTCGGTGAGCAGGTGTCCGAGATTACCGAGCGTGCAATGCGCGGTGAGCTGGACTTTGCCGCGAGCTTCCGCGAGCGCCTGGCGCTGCTAAAAGGCCTGCCGGAAACCGTGCTGGCCGACATCGGCGCGTCGCTGCGCCTAACCGAGGGCGCGGAAACCCTGTTCAGCGAGTTGCGCCGTCTGGGTTACAAAACCGCGATCCTGTCCGGTGGTTTCACCTACTTCGCTAAGCAGCTACAGGCCAAGCTTGGTATCGACTACGTCTTCGCCAATGAGCTGCAGATCGTTGATGGTCTGGTCACTGGCGTGGCGGTGGAGCCAATCGTCGATGCGCAGCGCAAGGCCGATTTGCTGCGCCAGCTGGCAGCCAAGGAAGGGTTGCGCCTGGAGCAGACGATTGCCGTGGGCGACGGTGCCAATGACCTGCCCATGCTGGCGATCGCCGGGCTGGGCGTGGCATTCCGTGCCAAGCCGCTGGTTAAGCAATCGGCCAAGCAAGCGATCTCGACCTTGGGCTTGGACGGCATTCTGTACTTGCTTGGCTTCCGCGACCGCGACGGCCTGGAGTAAATAACCGCTCACGAAAAAGCCGCCCAAGGGCGGCTTTTTGGTTTTTGCGGAGGCTACTCGTCGTCGGCGGCGAAATCGTAATCCATCGACTGGCTCGGGCCCTGCAGGTAGTGGCCCTGGATGTAGTTGACCCCGGCTTGCCAGAGCGTGGCCAGCACGCTGGCCGTCTCGACGAAAGGCACAATGGTCAGCTTTGCCTGGGCGTGTAGGCTGGCCAGCAAGGTTTTCAGTGCTTCCTGGTTCTCCGCGTTGCTCAGGTCCTGAGAGAACGAGCTGTCGACTTTGACGAAGTCGATATGCAGGTGCTTGAGGGTGTTGAAGGGGTTAAGCGAGCAGCCAAACTGGGTCAGCGCGGTTTTGCAGTGCAGCTCGTTGAGGCCTTGTGTGATCGCCTTGGCCTGTTTCAGGTAGGCAATCGCTTCGGGTTCGCTGAACTGGAATACCAGTGAGTCCGACGGCAGGCGGGCGGCTTTCAGCGCAACGCTGAGCCACGGCAGCAGGGTTTGATCCTGCAGGCTGGCGCTCGATAGATGGACAAACAGGCGCGTGTTGTGGCCCTTGCTGCGATGGTCAGCGAGCAGTTTGATTGAGTTAAGAATCACCCAGCGATCAATCTTCTCCGCAAGCCCGGCATCTGTCGCCGAGTCAAACAGCTCTTTCGGCGGGATCTCTTCGCCTTGAGGGTTGATCAGGCGTAACAGCGCTTCATAGTGTTCAAAGCTATCGCCGCGTAGGCTGATGATCGGCTGGAACAGTAGGCGGAAGCTGTTTTTCTCCAGCGCCTGTTGGATCATCGCTGCAATGTTGCCGCGGTTGGCGGCTGCCGCCAGCTCGTCGGCAGGGTTGAACAGTTTGATGGCGTTGCCGTCACTTAGCTCATCGGCGCAACGGTGGGCGCGGTTGACCACTTCTTGAGCCTTGGTGGTGGTCTCGTTGAGCCCGGCGATACCCACCGACAGGGTGCTTTGTACGGTGCGACCGCTCACCTCGAACAGGTGGCCTTCGACCTTTTTCAGCAAGCTGCTCAGGTGCTCGCGGTTGCTTTCCGGGCTGACGCCAGGCTGCAGCACGGTAAACACATCATCGCCAAAGCGAGCCAGCTGCGCATCCGCATTGAAGTGCGCACGCAGCAGGTTGGCCATGTCGGTAAGCAGGATGTCGATACCTGCCAAACCGATGTCGGCGAGTAGGCTGGCGTAATGATCAACGCGGATATACGCCAGGGTCGATGGCTGACCTGCATTCACGGCACGCTCGGCGGCGTTGTCCATTAGCTCAAGGAAGTGGGTGCGGTTGAATAAGCCGGTGACCAGGTCCTGGCTGCTGATTTCGCGCAGTTTCTCTTCCAGTTCGGCATTGCTGGTTTCGGCGCGAATCACCACCTGAATGCACGGCTCGCCATCATAGGTGGCAGGGGAGAAGCTCATTTGCGCCGCAAAGCGCTGGCCGTTGGCCTTCATGCCGCTGCACTTCAGTTCGGCATGGCCTTCGGCGCTGTGATAGCTCTTCAAGAAGTCCTTGAAACTGGCCTGGTCGCTGCTGCTGATCAGATCGATCATCGGCATGCCTTCCAGTTCGTCAGCATCTACGTAGGCGAACAGGTCAAGGTAGGCGCGGTTGGCATAGATGTGCATGCCTTCGTGCACGTAGGTGATGGCGTCGACAGAGCTTTCGAGCAATAACTGGCAGCGTTTTTCCGCTTCGCGCAGGGCCACTTCCGAGGCGCGGCGAGCGCGGCGCTCTTCCAGGTTGGCCAGTTCGCGTTTAGCCACCAAGACCAGGCGTTCGTCTTCACCTTGCGGCAGGGCGTCTTGAGCGCCGAGCATCAGCGCCTCGGTGATGCTGTCGGAGTCGTTGTCGGCGAGCAGTTGGATGACTGGAATGTCTTTTGCCAGGCGGCGGATCGCGCCAATCGCCTCGCTAGGGGCCAGCTGTTCGCTGCTCGGTGCGCAAATCAGCAGGTCCCAGCTTTGCTGCAGGACCTCGTTTAGGTCATCGCTGGAACTCAGGCGATGCACCCGGGTTGCCCGGCCTGCGTTGCGGAACAGGCTGACGAGGCGCTCGGCCTCATTTTGTGAGTCTTCGAGTATCAGTAGCCGAATGGTTTTTTTTTCAATGGCCATGGTTGGGTATCAAATCTGCGCCGAACGGGCGCGAAAAGGCGACAAAAGGGAGAGCGTCGGCAATCTACAGCGACTTCCAGAGTGAGTCAAAGTCTTCCTCCCCGCCTGGCGTGCGACCTTTCGGCGCTGTGACAGGCTTCCCTTGCTCGCTGCCGACCTGCTCGACGCCGCGGTATTCAAACTGATTGAAACTGCCGGTGCTGGTTTGTCGACGGCTGAGTACCGCGCGGTGTTCGCTCCCGTTCAGGTTGATGCTGACCTTGTTGCCTTCCTGGAAGGGGAGGCGGGCGGTAATCAAGCTTGCCGGGCGTGAAATTGCACTGATTTCTGGCAGTAAAAGTGCACGCAAGTACTGGCTGTTCTGTTCGGCCTTGCGTACCAGCTGCAGGCCACAGGCTTGGGCATGCGGAGCGATCAGCTCGATACCCATTTGTGTGCCGCCGCCGCGCACCTGGCGAATCCAGCGCACCACGGCAATGCTCCAGCCTTGTTGCGGCAGGCTTTGCACGCCGAGCAGTTCGCCGGCCTGGAGTTGGTTGGGCACATCCTTCGGCCATGACAGGCAATAACCGCCGGGGCTGATGTTGACAATGGACACGTCGAAGGTCGGGTAGCTTTCAACAGCGTTGCTTTCCGGGATGTCGATACTTTTCCCAGGCTTGCTGTATTGGATCTCTTCGAAGGGTAGGCCGTTTTCCCAGTGGTTGTGTTTCTGGGCATCGAAGGCATTTGACCAGATGTCTTGCGGCCCAGTCTCGGCCTTGAAGACGGCGGTATTGGCTTGAACGGGTAGCTGCAGAACTTCATTGAATGGGCGCTTACCGGCGAGGTAGAAGTGCAACGCACTCATGCCGATGCACAGGGTCAATGCGCCCTGGCCCTGGCTGCGCTGAAAGGTGCGCTCGGCGATGTCGCCCCAGGCGGCTGCCAGGTGCTGAAGCATGTCGTGGCTGAATCCCTCGGGAACGGTCAAGCGCGAATGGTTCAGATTTTCCGCCGGCAGCAGCAAATGCTCCTTAATGGCGTCCACCAAGTGGCTAGGGTCGATCCCTAGGGCGTTGTGCAGTTCGCTCTTCTGGAACAGCGAGATGTAGCGGGGCGGGCCGTCCAGTTGTGGAGCGACCGCAAACAAGCTGGAGTGTTCGTCACCGGCCTGCAGGGTGACCAGCGTACTCCAGGGTTCGAGCACTTCAGCCAGACGTGCAATGGCACTTTGGCGCATTTGGTTGCAGCGTGCACAGCCGAGCAACAGGGCAACCAGATAGCTTTGCTCGGTACTCAGGCCTTGGGTGTGCAAGGCTTGGTTGTCACGAATCATGACTTTGTGCAGGTCGCGCTTAAGGGCTATCTGGTACAGCTGGTGCAACTCAAGCCAAAGCCCCTCGGGAACCGGGCAGTACAGTTGGCTGGCGCGAATCAGTGGTCCGCACAGGCTGTGTGTGGCGCGTTGCAGGGCGATGGCAAGCAGCTGATGACGCTCGCGGCCAGGTTGAGTCGCCAGGCGCGCGACGATCAGTTTGTAGCCAATGGCCAGGTGGTTCTGCAGGGCCTGGCAGAGGTTGGCAACCTTGCGCGGGCGCTCATCAAGAACAATGGCTTGTTTAAGAAAGTGTTTTTCCAGCTGCTTACAAACGAAATAAACCTCTGGGCGAAGGATCTCCAGCAGTTGCAGGCGATTTTCCGAGGGTGTCAGCAACTGATTGAGTTCGACTAAGGCTTGGTAGAGCTGGCGTGCAGTTTCACCAATATTGGCTTTGGGCAGGCCATCGACCCATTTCTTCAAGTCACGAGGGCTGGCGTCGCAGAATGACAGGCTTTGCTTGTCCGGCGTGGTGACACGCAGCAGCAAATGAGAATTCTGTTTATCCATCTAAATCGAATACTCCAGCGCACAGGCAAAACTGATCGGGCTATCAATTATGGTTCGACTCTAGCAGCATCTCGCCTGGCTCGCAGCCATGTCCTTGGCCGTATTGCCAGGCTGGCATGGGCTGCTAACCAGTCGGAAGTCGTTGGTGTGCTTGGTCTTCGTAAGCCGAGGCTCAGTCGCGCCTGCACTACCAGCGTCTGCTGGCAGCGCAGGCTGTGCACATGTCAGGTGAGTGGTGAAGTGAGGCGCTGGCCCATCTGGACTGCGCTGTTGGCCGTTAGTTCTTCAGCCCACTGCACCTGTTCCGGGCCAAACAGCACGATAGCCGTGGAGCCCAGTTTGAAGCGGCCCAGTTCAGCGCCTTTTTCCAGGCTGATTGGCGCGCGTGCGGCGTCATCGTACTTGAACGTCTTCAATTCGCGCTTGGGTGGGGTGACCAGCCCAGCCCAGACCGTCTCGATTGACGCCACGATCATCGCACCAACCAGCACCACCGCCATCGGCCCGCGCTCGGTGTCAAACAGGCAAACCACTCGCTCATTGCGGGCAAACAGTTCCGGCACATTCTCTGCCGTGGTTTGATTGACCGAGAACAGCCGGCCTGGCACGTAGACCATTTCTTTCAACGTGCCGGCCAGTGGCATGTGCACGCGGTGGTAGTCCTTGGGGGACAGGTAAACAGTGGCGAAATCACCACCCATAAAGGCTGCCGCGCGCTCGGTATCACCGCCCAGCAGTTCGATCACGCTGAAGCTATGACCCTTGGCCTGGAAAATCCGGCCTTGTTCGATTTTGCCGAGCTGGCTGATCGCTCCGTCGGCAGGGCTGAGCACTGCACCAGGGCTGCTGTCGAGTGGGCGTGCGCCGTCTTTCAGGGCACGGGTAAAGAAGTCATTGAAGTGGGCAAAGGCGGTCAGGTCTTCGACCTGGGCTTCGCTCATGTTGACCTGGTACTGCTTGGCGAACCAGCCGATCAGGCGGTTCTTGAACCAGCCGGCGCGGCATTCGGCGGCGCAGCCAATCAGGCGTGAGAGCAGATGGTGCGGCAGCAGGTACTGGCTGAGAATAAACAGGCGATCTTTCATTGGGTTTCCTTAAAAGTGGCAGGCGGTCTGCGGGTACTTAGCGCTCGACCGGAGTGTCCGGATGGTTGCCCCACTCGCCCCAGGAGCCGGCATAGGCTTTTACCCGTGGATAACCAAGGATCTTGGCGACCAGGTAGGTAAAGCCAGAGCGGTGGTGGGTCTGGCAGTGGGTGATGATTTCTTTGTCAGGCGTGATGCCGAGGCTGTCGAGTTGCGCCTGGATGTCCTGGCGAATGCGCAGCGCGCGGGACGGGTCCATACCGGCGGTCCATTCAAAGTTGACCGCGCCGGGGATATGCCCGGCTTTTTGCGCCAGGCTTTTCTCGCCGCTGTATTCGCCGGGCGAGCGTGCATCCCAGATCGCCAAATCGGTGGCGCCGAGACGACTTTGCAGATATTCGCGGGTAGCCGTGGGTGTGGGGTCGATATTCAAGCGGATGGCTTGCGTAGCGACTGGCGGCACAGCGGTGCTCAGTTCGCGGTTTTCTGCCTGCCAGGCCAGCAGGCCACCATCAAGGTAGTGATAGTGGCGGTGGCCGATTACATCCAGCAGCCAGATGAAACGTCCGGCCCAGCCGCCACCCTCATCGTCGTACACCACGTAGACAGCATCAGGATGGTGCCCGAGTTCAGCGAACAACTGCTCAAGTTGTGCCGGCTCCGGCAATAGGCCTGGTGCTGGGGGCTGTCCACGCTGGGTGCGCTTGGGGTCGACAAAGTGTGCCCCCGGGATGTGGCCAGCGGCATAGCGCGCCTGGCTGGTCAGGTCGACCAAAATCAGCTCGGGCGCCTCCAGGCGGCTGGCCAGTTGGGCGGGTTCGATCAGCAAGGGCAACTCAGCGAAGGCGGTCATGCCGGGCCTCTTTTGACGGGAAAGGGCGGATTGTAGCGGAAAGCCTATCGCCCGCGGTTGGCAAAGCTGGCGAGGGCGCGCTCAATGCATTGCACGGTTTTGCCGAAGCCCTGCACGCTGGTGTCGCTCAGCGCCCGGCCACCCTGGTCGGTGAAGATCAGCATGACCACGCGGTTATTGTTGGCGATTGAGCGAATCAGCAAGTGTTCGCTGGGGAACAGGTTTTTCAGCGTGCCCGGCAGTAGGGCGGAAAACTGCGCGATGTTGGCGGGGCTCAGCTTCAATTGCGCGGGGGCGCTCAGCAAGCGGCGCAGCACCTGGCTTTGCTGTGGGTCGAGGCTGAGGCTGGCTGCTGCCTTGTCTAGGCCACTTTGCTGTTGGGCGATTAGGCGGGTGTGGTTGCGATCCGCCAGCAGGATCAGCACGCGTTGCATACCGCAGGCTTGAAGGGCTTGATTGGCGCAGGCGGTGAGTTGCAGCACATTGGTAAAAGCGCTGGGTTGAGCGAGCAGTTGTGCGCAATGCTGACGCCACGCGCTGACGAGTGCAGTGCTGGGTTGTGTGACCGCTGCTTGCAGGTGCCGCGCCGACCACGGCCACAGCAAGGCTTCGGCCGGGTGCCAGAGGTCTGAACTGGGCATCTGGCGGGCACTGTTGACGGCGTTCTGGTGCAACAGTTGCTGCACGTTATCGAGTGGCAGTTGCAGGAATAGGCCGGTCAGGCGCTGCCAGCGCAGGCTGTGCGGACTGTTCCAAGCATAGTGTGCAGAAATCGCCAAGCCATTGGCCAGGAGAATGCTGTTGGCTGGCAGGGTTAGCCAGCGGCGCAGGTTGCTATCCGAGTCCAGGCACTGCTGCTGGTGCAGTGGATGTTGATTGTCGCGGGCGATGTGCAGGGCTTTGACCAGTAAGCGCCGGTCGTTGACCAGTAGGCGATAACCCTGGGTGATCCATTCTGGCAGGTTCCACTGCTCGCTCAGTGCCAGGCATAGCTCTAGCAGAGGGACGCCGAGTAATTCCTGCTCAACCTTGGTCGCCGCTTCACCGTTGACCAGTACCCGCTGTTCCCATTTATCGAACAGTTCCGGGTGGGCGGCCAGCAGGGTCCAAATCGGGGAGAGAAACAGCAGGCTGCCCCAGTGCACTTCCTGCCACAGGCGCGCCAGGCGCCCGGCGAACAGGCCGTTCGCCTGCTGGCAGGCATGTTGGCTGATCAGCAGAATCTGCCGGAGTGCCTTTGGTAGCGCCTGTTCGGGCAAGGCGGGCAGGCGGTTGAGCAGCTCTTCGGTACGTTTGATGCCGAGACGGCTGATAGCGGCTTCGAGGCTTTCGGTTCGCTCGCTGAGCCCGCTGCTTTTGCGGTTGGCCTCGCGCATGACGCTGAGTGCCAGAGCCGGGCAGCTTTGCATTGACTCCGCCAGTTCACGCATCGAGCGATTACTGTCCGCCAGGGCGCGACGCAGCTGTTGCTGGCTCTCGGTTGAGGCAGGCAATAGCTGGCTGTCTAGCTGCTTGAGCCAGTCTGTCAGGTTGCGCGGATGGTGGACGGGCTTAGGCATGTGTATTGAGACAAGCTGGCTTTTGACCTTAACTGGCTATAGTCTCGCGCAAAACTTCCGATAAATAGAAGGGTTGTTTTGCAAAGCCCCTTCTACCCTCTCTGGCAAGTGTCTCTTTATGGCAAAAATCATCGGCATCATTGTTGTATTCGCCAGCGTACTGGGGGGGTTTATCCTTTCGGGCGGCAAATTTATGGCGTTGGTTCATCCCTTCGAAGTGATGATCATTGGCGGCGCTGCATTGGGGGCCTTTCTGCAGGCCAACCCCGGCAGCATGTTTATGCAGGTGTTCAAGAAGTCGCTGAGCATGTTCAGCTCGCGCTTCACTCATCACTACTACCTGGATGTGCTTAAGCTCCTGTACGAGATCCTCAACAAAAGTCGCCGTGAAGGCATGATGGCCATCGAGGCCGATGTTGAAGACCCTGCCGCCAGCCCGATATTCAGCAAGTACCCCGGCATCCTCAAAGATCAGCGGATGACCGCCTTTATCTGCGATTACCTGCGCATCATGTCGTCCGGCAATATGGCCCCGCACGAGCTTGAGGGGCTGTTCGACATGGAGATCGCTAGCCTCAAAGAAGAGCTCGAGCACCCGGCGCATGCCGTGGCGAAGATTGCCGACGGAATGCCCGCCATGGGGATCGTGGCGGCGGTACTGGGCATTGTGATTACCATGTCGATCCTGGCCGAGGCGGATAACGCGGAAATCGGCGAGAAGGTCGGCACCGCGTTGGTCGGCACCTTCCTCGGGATCTTGGCGTCCTATGGCTTCTTCGGGCCGCTGGCCGGCTCGCTGGAGCACGATGCCAAGGAAGAACTGAATGTGTACGAGGCGATCAAGGCGGGCTTGGTGGCTTCGGCTTCAGGCATGCCGCCCTCGCTGGCCGTCGAGTTCTCGCGCAAAGTGCTGTTTCCGGCGCACCGGCCAAGCTTTTCTGAGCTTGAGCAAGCCATGCGTGGGAGCTAGAGCGCTGCATGGAAAACAATCAGCCGATCATCGTCAAACGCGTCAAAAAGGTTGCTGGCGGCCACCATGGCGGTGCTTGGAAAATCGCCTTTGCTGACTTCGCCACGGCGATGATGGCGTTCTTTATGGTGATGTGGCTGATGTCATCGGCCACGCCAGAGCAGAAAAAACTCATCTCCGGCTACTTTCAAGACCCTGTCGGCTTTTCCGAGAGTGCAAGCCCGTATGTGATCGACCTTGGCGGCACGCCCACGCCGGCGCCGGATAAAACCCTGAATCCCGAGGCAAAAGATGACGACGACCCGGCCGGTGAGGCGCAGGGTGAAATCGACCAGCAGCAAGCCGAGTCGATAGCCGAGGAAGTTGAGCGTGAGCGCCTGGAGTTGCTGCTGCAAGAGCTGCAAAACAAAGTTGAGGAGAACCCTCAGCTGCAGAATTTCAAAGATCAGATTCTCTTCGAAATCACTCAGGACGGTCTGCGCATCCAGATTATGGATGCTGCCAACCGGCCGATGTTTGCCTCTGGCAGTGCGCAGCTGCAGCCTTATTTCGAGGATATTCTGCTGGCCATGACGGACACCATTGCGGCGGTACCGAACAAGATCAGCGTCAGTGGTCATACCGATGCTCAGCCCTTTGCTGGGCGCGGTGGTTATGGCAACTGGGAGCTGTCTGCGGATCGCGCGAATGCGGCGCGGCGAGTTTTGGTAGCCGGTGGTTATGACGATACGCAGGTGGCGCGTGTCGTGGGGTATGCCTCGTCGGCGTTGTTTGATCGCGAGAATCCGCTCAACCCGGTCAATCGGCGTATCGATATTGTGGTGCTGACGAAGAAGGCCCAGCGGGCCATTGAGGGCGCGCAGAGTGATGTCGGTGCGGGCGATGTACCCGCCGCGCCTGGCGCGCCCGATGCAGTCGCGCCTAGCGCACCGGATGATCCGTTACCCGATGGGCAGCTACGCGAACGACTGAATATTTTCGAAGACGGTGTGCTGCAGTTCGATCAGCCGGCTGAGTGAGTTGCCGCTGTGAGCAAAAGGCCGCGAATCTTCGCGGCCTTTTTTGTTGATGGCCTGCCATCCCTGGCGGCCACCCTGCGGGTCGTCGCGGCGCGATGTTAAAAAACGCTCAGGCGATTTTTCAGTAATCGGCTTCCGGCAGACTCGCCAGGATTTGCCGGTAGCTGGCCATGCGTTGTGGGTGCAAGCGACCGTCTTCCAGTGCCTTGAGTAGGGCGCAGCCCGGTTCGCGGTCATGTTTGCAATCGCGGAAACGGCATTGCCCGATCAGCTCACCGAACTCAATAAAGCCGGCTTCAACGTCATCGCGGCTGACGTGCACCAGACCAAACTCACGAATCCCCGGGGAGTCGATCAACTCGCCGCCGCCGGGGAAGTGGAACAGGCGTGCCGTGGTGGTGGTGTGAGTGCCGAGGCCGGAAAGCTCCGAAAGCGGCCCGACACGGGTGTCTACATCCGGTAGCAGGGTGTTGACCAGCGATGACTTGCCGACCCCCGACTGGCCGACGAAAACGCTGACGTTGCCATCGAGCTGTTGCTTGAGCTGCTCCATGCCGTTGCCGTGATGCGCCGATACTTCCAGCAGTGGGTAACCCAGCTGGCGGTAAACGTCGAGCATGGCGTTTAGTGCAATGCCATTTTGCTCGTCGATCAGGTCGGCCTTGTTCAGCAGCAGCAGCGGGCGGATGCCGGCGTGCTCGGCGGCCACTAGATAGCGATCGATTAGGTTGGCGTGTGGCTCGGGCAGTGGGGCGAAGACGATCACGATCAGGTCAACGTTGGCCGCCACCGGTTTCAACTGGCCGCGTGTGTCCGGGCGGCAGAGTTCAGTGCTGCGCGGCAGCTGCGCAACAATGACCCCAATGCCTTGGTTGCCGGCGCGCCACACTACCTGGTCGCCAGTCACCATGGTGGGCAGGTTCGCGCGCAAGTGGCAGCGGAATACCTGGCCGGCCAGTTCGCCGTCCAGTGCTTCAACCTCGACCTGCACACCAAAGTGGGCGATTACCAGACCGGTTTGTTCCGGGCCTAAATCGCCACCTTCGAGAATTTGTACAGCCTGCGATTCGCGCTTCGCGGCGCGGGCGGCACGCTCGCCCTGAATTTTTTCGATACGCCAGTTTTGCCGGCGGTTGAGTTGGCGTTTGGCCATGGGTCTTCCGAGAGTTGGATTGCGCAATAAACGGTCGCGAGTCTAGCACGGGCTGCCAATTGCGCTTCTGACGCGGCTACACTGCGGCGCATTATTGGTCGGTCTGGTCAGGAGTCTGCATGCTGCGCGTTGTCCGGCGATACCCGGCGCTGTTGGCTTTAGGCGCGCAGCTGGGCGCGACGTTGTTGGTCGGCGTGGCGCTGTATCTGGTCGCGCAGGTGGCTCCCTGGCGGCCAACTTGGCTGGCTGTTGGGCTGAGCCAGGGGTTGATCGCCGCCGCGCTGGCCCGCTACCTGGGGTTGTCGCGCTGGTGGTGCTGGTTGAACCTGCTGTTTGCGCCCGCGTTACTGTTGGCGAGCGGTGCTCCTCTTCCGTCCTGGTTTTTTCTGGGCGGGTTTGTCCTGGTGTTGCTGCTCAACTGGAACAGTTTTACCGAGCAGGTGCCGCTATACCTGACCGGTGCCGGCACCCGGCAGCATCTGGTGCAGGTGTTGCGCGAGCAGCCCGAGCATTTTCGTTTTATCGACCTGGGGTGTGGTCCGGCCGGCATGCTACTGAGCCTGGCCCGGCAGTTCCCGCAGGCACATTTTGTTGGCGTAGAAACGGCGCCGTTGTCCTTTGCCATCGCTTGGTTGCGCGCCTTGCGCCGGGGTAATTGTCAGGTTCGCTATCAAAGCCTCTGGCGCACGGACTTGTCTGTATTCGATGTGGTGTATTGCTTTCTCTCGCCTGCGCCCATGTCAGCGTTGTGGGTTCAGGCCTGCGAGCAAATGCCGGCTGGCAGTCTGCTGATCAGTAATACCTTCGAGGTGCCTGGTCAGTCAGCGGATCAGCTGATCGAGCTGCACGACTGGCGTAACTCGCGACTGCTGCTGTGGCGCATGCGCGGCTGATTTATTCGCTAAACTGTCGGCCTTAGCCGAGGATCCCCGCATGCAGAACCCACAGAATCTAATCTGGATCGACCTGGAAATGACCGGTCTGGAGCCCGAAACGGATGTCATCATCGAGATGGCCACGATCGTTACCGACAGCGACCTGAATATTCTCGCCGAAGGCCCGGTCATCGCCGTCCATCAGAGTGATGAGTTGCTCGCCGGTATGGACGAGTGGAATACCCGCACTCACGGTGGCAGCGGTCTGACCCAGCGTGTACGCGAGAGCAAAATCAGTCCCGCCGAGGCCGAGGCCATGACCATTGCCTTCCTTGAGCAATGGGTGCCAAAGGGCAAGTCACCGATCTGCGGCAACAGCATTGGCCAGGATCGGCGCTTCCTGTGTAAGTACATGCAGAACTTGGACGCCTACTTCCATTACCGCGCACTGGATGTGTCGACCCTGAAAATCCTTGCTGGGATGTGGGCGCCACAGGTCAAAGAGTCATTTCAGAAACAAGGCACGCATCAGGCGTTGGACGATATCCGCGAGTCCATCGCTGAGCTGCGTCATTACCGCGAGCATTTCATCAAGGTCTAGGGCGTTGACTGCGCATTAAGCAACGCCTGTACGCGCCTAGCGGTCTGCCCGTAGCGTGCGTCGTGGTTTTTAGGTGCCCGCATGCTTTCGCGGGCATGTAGACTGCGCGCCTTTTGGCAGGGGCTGACCGATGTTGCTGACTGTGTTGTACCTCATAGCGATCACCGCCGAAGCCATGACCGGTGCGCTATCGGCCGGGCGGCGCGGCATGGACTGGTTCGGCGTGGCGTTGATCGCCTGCATTACCGCCCTGGGGGGCGGCTCGGTGCGTGACATGCTGCTGGGGCACTACCCGCTGACCTGGGTCAAACATCCCGAATACTTGGTGCTGACCACCTTCGCCGCGCTGGTCACGGTGTTTATCGCGCCCCTGATGCGGCATCTGCGCTCGCTGTTTCTGGTGCTGGACGCCATGGGGCTGGTGGCCTTCACCCTGATTGGCTGCCAGATTGCCCTGGACATGGGGCACGGCCCACTGATCGCAGCGGTCAGTGGGGTTATTACCGGCGTATTCGGCGGCATTTTGCGGGATATCTTCTGCAACGACGTGCCCCTGATTTTTCGCCGCGAACTGTATGCCAGCGTGTCGTTCGCCTGCGCTTGGTGTTTTCTCGGCTGCCTCTACCTAGGCCTGGCCAACGAGCAGTCGCTGCTGATCAGCCTGTTCGGTGGCCTGCTGTTTAGGTTGCTGTCGATCCGCTTGCACTGGGAGATGCCCAAATTCGTCTATCGGGACGATCCTCAGGGCTGAGGTGTTAGGTCGCGCTGCGCATGTTGGTCGAGTGCCCACTCGACATGCTCGCGCACTAGGGCGGAGGGGTGCTCGCGGCGTGCTTTAAGTGCTTCCAGTACCGGGATCGTCGAGGGCGCATTGCCCAGGCCGACCGCCAGGTTGCGCAGCCAGCGTTCGTAGCCGGCGCGGCGCAGGGGTGAGCCTTCGGTGCGGCTGAGAAATTCGTCCTCACTCCAGCCGAACAGTGCGGCCAGCTCGGCATTGTCTAGGCTATGGCGGGGCTGGAAGTCACTTTGCTCGGTGGGTTTGGCGAAGCGATTCCACGGGCAGACCATTTGGCAGTCGTCACAGCCGAACACACGGTTGCCAATGGGCGCACGCAGCTCAATAGGGATCGAACCTTTGAGCTCGATGGTCAGGTAGGAAATACAGCGTCGCGCGTCCAGCACATAGGGGCCGACAAAGGCCGCTGTGGGGCAGATATCCATGCAGGCAGTGCAGCGCCCGCAGTGCTCGCTGGTGTGGGCTGGGTCCACCGGCAGCGGCAGATCGACGAACAGTTCGCCGAGGAAGAAATAACTGCCGGCCTTGCGGTTGAGTACCAGGGTGTTCTTGCCGATCCAGCCGAGGCCGGCCTGTTCAGCGATGGCTTTTTCCAACACCGGTGCGCTGTCGACAAAGGCGCGGTAACCGAATGGGCCGATCTGCTGCTGGATGCGCTCGGCGAGCTGCTGCAGGCGTTTGCGGATCAGCTTGTGATAGTCACGCCCCAGGGCGTAGCGCGACACGTAGGCTTTTTCCGGCTGGGCAAGCTGCTGAGCCATCTGCGTGTCGCCGGGCAGGTAGTCCATGCGCAGCGATACCACGCGCAGGGTGCCGGGTATCAGTTGTTCTGGGTGTGAACGTTTGCTGCCGTGGGCGGCCATGTAGTCCATCTCGCCCTGATAGCCGGCGTCCAGCCAGCGCTGCAGGTGCGCTTCGTGCTCGCCCAGTTGCACGTCGGCAATCCCGACCTGCTGAAAGCCCAGCTCGCGGCCCCAGTCTTTGATTGACTGGGCGAGAGCGGCAAGGTCGAGGGCGTCAGTGTTCATATGAAGGCGGGTAACCGGAGCGGAGGTGAGTATAATTCTGCCAGACAACGGAGCCCGCGCATGCTGCATTCACCTGACAATCTTCCTCTGCCGCTGTTCAGCGCCGCACAAGTGCGTGAGCTGGATGCGCGGCTGATTGCTGCTGGCACCTCAGGTTTTGAGCTGATGAGCCGCGCCGCGCATGCCATCTGGCGTGCCCTGCGTCGGCGCTGGCCGGATGCCGGGGTGCTGACGGTGCTGGCTGGACGCGGCAACAATGCAGGTGACGGTTACCTAGTCGCGGCCCTGGCACTTCGCGCGGGCTGGCAGGTGCAGGTGCTGGCGGTCGGTGACCCCGCGCAGTTGCAAGGCGATGCGGCGCTGGCGCGTGATCAGGCGCGGGCTGCCGGCGTGCCCATTCAGTCATGGGAGCAGCAGGCCGAGCTGCGCGGCGTTGTGCTCGATGCCTTGCTCGGTACAGGTTTACAGGGGGCTGTGCGCGAACCGTATGCGCAGGTTATCCGACTGCTAAATGCCAGTGGTTTGCCTGTTCTGGCGGTGGATGTGCCATCCGGGCTCTGCGCCGATACCGGTCAGGTGTTGAGTGAGGCGGTGCGCGCAGAGCTGACGGTGACCCTGATCGGGCTGAAATTGGGCCTGTTCACTGGCCAGTCGGCGGATTTTCGGGGCGCGTTGCAGTTTGATGACCTTCAGGCCGATCCCGCGCTGGTGGCCGCTCAGGCTTTTGCCGCGCAGCGCCTGGCGCCAATCAGCTTGCCGCACCTGGTAGCGCGCTCGCCCCTTGTGCACAAGGGGCAGCTGGGGCATGTGCTGGTGGTCGGCGGGGATCGTGGCTTTGCCGGTGCTGGCCTGCTGGCGGCGCAGAGTGCGCTGCGTGCAGGGGCTGGGCTTGTCAGTCTGGCGACCCGTGGCGAGCATGTGTCTGCCGCGCAGGCGCGTCTGCCTGAAGTCATGGCGGCCAGCGTGGCGTCGGCCAATCAATTAATGGCGTTAGGTGCTCATGCCAGTGTCTGGGTGGTGGGGCCTGGTCTCGGTCAAGGTGCGTGGGGTCGTAGTCTGTTATCGGCGGCGGCGGCCAGTGATGCTGTGCAGGTCTGGGATGCCGACGCGCTGAACCTGCTGGCGCAAGCTGTGGTCCAGTTACCTGTTGGCGTGGTGCTGACGCCACACCCGGGTGAGGCTGCGCGCTTGTTGGGTATCAGCAGTGCCGAGGTGCAGGCGGATCGCCCAGCGGCGGCTCGCGCGCTGGCGCAGCGCTATCAGGCGGTTTGCGTGCTGAAGGGCGCAGGTACTTTGATCGCCGCGCCGGACGGTGGCCTATGGTTGTGTGATCGTGGCCATCCGGCCATGGCTGGCGCAGGGCTAGGTGATGTATTGGCCGGTTTTATTGGTGCGCTGCTGGCGCAGGGGATGGCAGCGTTGCCGGCGGCCCAGTTGGCGGTCTATCTGCATGCGTGTGCCGGTGAGCGCTTGGCGCAGCAGGGCCGAGGTTTGGCAGCCAGTGATTTGTGTGCGGTTATTCGTGAATTATTGCAGGAGCAGTCTGCGTGTCTGAATTAGAGCTGTTTGCCGCCGACGAAGAGGCGATGCTGGTGCTGGGTGCGCGGATCGCCGAGGTGACGGGCGGTAAAGGGGTGATCTACCTGCATGGCGATCTGGGCGCCGGTAAAACCACCCTGTCGCGCGGCATTATTCGTGGCCTTGGGCATGTTGGAGCGGTCAAAAGTCCGACCTTTACCCTGGTAGAGCCCTACGAAATTGGCGCGGTGCGGGCTTTTCACTTCGACCTTTACCGCCTGGTGGATGCCGAAGAGTTGGAATACCTGGGTATCCGCGATTATTTCGAAGGCGATGCGCTATGCCTGGTCGAATGGCCGCAGCGCGGTGCGGGCGTTTTGCCAAAGGCTGACCTGGATATTACCATTAGTCCGCATGGGGCCGGCCGCGCGCTGCGTTTGCAGGCGCAAGGTGAGCGCGGCTCCACCTGGTGTGCCGCTTTGGCCGTCAGGGCATGAATCAATTATGGGGTTGGCTATGCGCATAAGCGCGCGTTTCATCGCAGTTGGAGTGGTATTGGTCGGCTTGGCCGCCAATGTAATGGCCGCTTCGGATGTGCGCAGTGTGCGGCTCTGGCGTGCACCGGATAACACCCGTCTGGTGTTTGACTTGTCTGGCCCGGTACAGCACAGCGTGTTTCAGCTTTCTGCGCCAAATCGCATCGTTATTGATGTAAATGGCGCCAAGTTAGCCACTAACCTTAATCAGCTGGCTCTAAGCAATACGCCTATCACCGGTGTGCGCTCGGCGCAGCGAACCCCCGAAGAGTTGCGCGTGGTCATTGACCTGTCGGCTGCGGTCACGCCGAAAAGCTTTACCCTGGCCCCAAATCAGCAGTACGGCCATCGTCTGGTTGTCGACCTGTTTGATCAGGAGAGCGGCGCGGCGCCAAGCCTGCCGGCCACCGCCGTGACTACCGCGCCTCAGTTGCCAGTAACGCCGACGCAGGCCCCGCCCAAGCTGACGCCGGTGCCGAATGGCAAGCGCGATATCGTGATTGCCATCGATGCGGGGCATGGTGGTGAAGACCCGGGTGCGCTGTCGCCAGTCAAAGGTCAGTTTGAAAAGCATGTGACCCTGGCAATTGCCAAAGAACTGCAGCGCCAGGTGAATGCCGAGAAAGGCTTCCGCGCCGAGCTGGTGCGCACGGGTGACTACTTTATCCCGCTGCGTAAGCGCACCGAGATTGCGCGCAAGAAGGGCGCCGATCTGTTCGTCTCTATCCATGCCGATGCCGCGCCGCGGGCAGCGGCCTTCGGCGCCTCGGTGTATGCCTTGTCAGATCGCGGCGCCACCTCGGAAACCGCGCGCTGGCTGGCTGACTCGGAAAACCAGTCCGACCTGATCGGTGGTGCAGGTAACGTCAGCCTGGATGATAAGGACCGCATGCTCGCCGGTGTATTGCTTGACCTGTCGATGACCGCCTCGCTGTCGTCCAGTCTCAACGTCGGCAACAAGGTGCTGGGCAATATGGGGCGCATCACCCCGCTGCATAAGCGTCGCGTGGAGCAGGCAGGCTTTATGGTGCTGAAATCGCCGGATATTCCCTCGATCCTGGTGGAGACCGGGTTTATCTCCAACCCTAATGAAGCGCGCAAACTGGCCAGTGCAAGCCATCAGCAGGCCCTAAGCCGCTCGATCGTCAGTGGCGTGCGGCAGTTTTTCCATGAAAACCCGCCGCCCGGTACGTACGTAGCCTGGCTACGCGATAACGGCAAAATCGCCCTCGGGCCGCGTGAGCATGTTGTGAGCTCGGGTGAGAGTCTGGCGCTGATTGCTCAGCGTTATCAGGTCAGCCTGGCGGTGCTGCGTAGTGCCAATTCGCTTAAAAGTGACGTGATCAAAGTGGGGCAGCGTATCCAGATTCCAGCTACCGCTCTGGCTGCACAGCCATGAGTGACGTTTCGCGTATCCAACTGCTTAGTCCGCGGTTGGCCAACCAGATTGCTGCCGGTGAGGTGGTTGAACGTCCGGCCTCGGTGATCAAGGAGCTGTTGGAAAACAGCCTGGATTCCGGTGCCAAACGTATCGAAGTTGATGTCGAGCAGGGCGGTGTCAAGCTGCTCAAGGTGCGTGACAACGGCAGCGGCATCTCTTCAGATGACCTGCCGCTGGCGCTGGCGCGCCATGCCACCAGCAAGATCCGCGAGCTGGAAGACCTTGAGCAGGTGATGAGTCTGGGCTTTCGGGGGGAGGCGTTGGCCTCGATCAGCTCGGTGGCGCGCCTGACTCTGACTTCGCGCACCGAAGGGGCTGAGCAGGCCTGGCAGGTGGAAACCGAAGGGCGCGACATGCAGCCGCGGGTGCAGCCAGCCGCGCACCCGGTCGGCACCTCGGTGGAGGTGCGCGACCTGTTCTTCAACACCCCGGCGCGGCGCAAGTTTCTCAAAACCGAAAAGACTGAATTCGACCACCTGCAGGAAGTGATCAAACGCTTGGCGCTGGCGCGCTTCGACGTGGCTTTTCATCTGCGTCACAACGGTAAGACTGTCCTCGGTTTGCATGAGGCCCCGGATGAAATTACGCGCGCGCGGCGGGTGGCGTCGGTTTGTGGCGCGGCATTTCTGGAGCAAGCGCTGCCGATCGATATCGAGCGCAATGGTCTGCACCTGTGGGGCTGGGTAGGGCTTCCGACCTTTTCGCGGAGCCAGGCCGACCTGCAGTACTTCTATGTGAACGGTCGCATGGTGCGCGACAAATTGGTTGCCCATGCGGTGCGCCAGGCTTACCGCGATGTGCTGTTTAATGGCCGCCATCCGACCTTTGTGCTGTTTCTGGAAATCGATCCGGCGGTGGTCGATGTCAATGTGCACCCGACCAAGCATGAGGTGCGCTTCCGTGATGGGCGCATGGTGCATGACTTTCTTTATGGCACCTTGCACCGTGCGTTAGGCGAAGTGCGCCCTGAAGATCAGTTGGCTGCCCCGGCGGCGGTCAGCGAGATGGTGCGTCCGAGCGGCCAGGCCGCTGGCGAGTTTGGCCCGCAAGGTGAAATCGGCTTAGCGGCCAGTCTGTTGCAGTCGACACCCAGTGCGTCGGTCTGGCGTTCGCCGGGGGCTGGCTATCAGGGTTCTCGTCCGGAGGCCGCTTTGCCCGCAGCTGAAGCTCAGGGCGCGTATCGCGAGTTTTTCTCGCCGATGGCCACTGCGTCGACACCGGCTGCGCTCCCTGAGGAGCAAGGTGATATTCCGCCGCTGGGCTACGCCATCGCGCAGCTCAAAGGTGTCTATATCCTCGCCGAGAACGTTCAGGGGCTGGTGGTGGTGGATATGCATGCGGCCCATGAGCGCATTACCTATGAGCGGCTGAAAGTGGCCATGGCCAGTGAAGGTCTGCGCGGCCAGCCGTTGCTGGTGCCAGAGTCGATTGCCGTGAGCCAGCGTGAGGCTGATTGTGCTGAAGAACATGCCGAGTGGTTCCAGCGGCTTGGCTTTGAGCTGCAACGCTTGGGCCCGGAAACCCTGGCAATTCGTCAGATACCCGCATTGCTTAAACAGGCCGAGGCCACTCGCCTGGTACAGGATGTGCTGGGTGACCTGCTTGAATACGGCACCACCGATCGTATTCAAGCGCACCTCAATGAGCTGCTGGGCACCATGGCCTGTCACGGTGCTGTGCGTGCCAATCGACGGCTAACCCTGCCAGAGATGAACGGCTTGCTGCGCGACATGGAAAGTACCGAGCGCAGTGGTCAATGCAATCATGGGCGTCCAACTTGGACGCAGATGGGCATGGATGACCTCGATAAGCTGTTCTTGCGCGGCCGTTAAAGTTGTTGCGTCCTTTTATTTAGAGATTTTTTGAGCATGTCTGAGCGTCTGCCTCCGGCGATTTTTTTGATGGGGCCGACGGCGGCCGGCAAGACCGATCTAGCTATTGAGCTGGCGCGGGTGCTGCCCTGTGAGTTGATCAGCGTGGACTCCGCTTTGATCTATCGTGGCATGGACATCGGTACGGCCAAGCCGGATAAGGCGACGTTGGCCGAGTTTCCCCATCGTTTGATCGATATTCGAGACCCGGCCGAAAGTTATTCGGCCGCCGAGTTTCGCCATGACGCGTTGGCGGCGATGGCCGAAATCACTGCGCGCGGGCGTATTCCGCTGCTGGTGGGCGGCACCATGCTGTATTTCAAGGCGCTGCTTGAGGGGCTGGCTGAAATGCCCAGCGCCAATGCCCCGTTGCGCGCAGCGCTCGAGGCGCGCGGCCAAACTGAAGGCTGGCAGGCGTTGCACGCCGAGTTGTGTGCTGTTGACCCTGAGTCGGCGGCACGCATCCACCCCAATGATCCGCAGCGCTTGATTCGTGCCCTTGAGGTATATCAAGTGAGCGGTGAAAGTATGACCGCTCATCGCCGGCGCCAGGCTGCAGAAAATACTGTCAGTGGCGCATCGATAAGCGGGCAATTCCCCTATACTGTCGCGCAATTGGCTATCGCTCCGGCGCAACGGCAGCTGTTACATGAGCGAATTGCCCTGCGTTTTCGTTTGATGTTGGAACAGGGGCTGGTTGCCGAGGTCGAAGCTCTGCATCAAAGAAGTGACTTGCACGTTGGCTTGCCGTCTATACGGTCAGTGGGCTATCGGCAGGTCTGGGAGTTTCTGGACGGCAACCTTGACGCTGAGCAAATGCAGGAGCGCGGCATTATCGCCACGCGCCAGCTGGCCAAGCGACAGTTCACCTGGTTACGTGGTTGGCAGCAAGATGTGCATTGGTTAGATAGCGCTGATTGCAACAATCTGCCGCGTGCCTTGAAATACTTGGCAGCGGTCTCCATATTGACCTGAGATATTGCCGCTGGCCGTCTATCCTTGGGGTATGACGGCTTTGAGCCGTTGGTTTGTTTACTTAAATTATTGAAAATTGATCCTTAAAGGAGTGCGGCACATGTCAAAAGGGCATTCGCTACAAGACCCTTACCTGAACACCTTGCGTAAAGAGCGCGTCCCGGTGTCTATTTATTTGGTTAACGGTATCAAGCTGCAAGGCCAAATCGAATCTTTCGACCAGTTCGTGATTTTGCTGAAAAACACTGTCAGCCAGATGGTTTACAAGCACGCCATTTCTACCGTGGTGCCTAGCCGCCCGGTGCGTCTGCCGAGCGCAAGTGAAACTGAACAAGCTGAAGCTGAACTTGGTAACGCCTGATTTAGGAGGCTGTATTGTTCTTCGAGCGTCATGAAGGTGGGGATCGAGCTATCCTGGTGCATCTGGACGGCCAAAACTCCGAGGCGCGTGAAGATCCGCAGGAGTTTCAGGAGCTGGCGCTTTCCGCTGGCGCTGAAACTGTTGCGTTTTTCAGCATTCCGAGTAATCGGCTGACGGCCAAATACCTGATCGGCAGTGGCAAAGTTGAAGAGTTGCGTGACCAGGTCAAGGCCTGTGAGGCGGATCTGGTTATTTTCAACCACGTGCTTACGCCGAGCCAGGAACGCAACCTTGAGCGTGCTTTCGAATGTCGAGTGTTGGACCGTACCGGTCTGATCCTCGACATTTTTGCTCAGCGCGCACGTACTCATGAAGGCAAGTTGCAGGTCGAGCTGGCACAGCTTGATCACATGAGTACGCGGCTGGTGCGAGGCTGGACTCACCTTGAGCGGCAAAAGGGCGGTATCGGTCTACGCGGCCCGGGCGAGACCCAGCTAGAAACTGACCGCCGTCTGTTGCGGGTGCGCATTCGTCAGATCAAGCAGAAGCTTGAAAAAGTGCGTAGCCAGCGTGATCAAGCCCGTCGTGGGCGGCAGCGTGCGGACATTCCCTCTGTATCGTTGGTGGGTTACACCAACGCCGGCAAGTCGACGCTGTTCAATGCGTTGACCTCCTCGGAGGTTTACGCGGCCGATCAGTTGTTTGCCACCCTTGACCCGACTCTACGTCGTCTGGATCTAGATGATCTGGGCCCGATTGTGCTCGCCGATACCGTGGGCTTTATCCGTCATTTGCCGCACAAGCTGGTCGAGGCGTTCCGCGCGACGCTTGAAGAATCGAGCAATTCCGATCTGCTGCTGCACGTAATTGACTCCCATGAGCCGGAGCGTGATCAGCAGATTGAGCAGGTGCTTGCTGTGTTGGGTGAGATCGGTGCGCAGGATCTGCCGATGCTTGAGGTCTACAACAAGCTTGATTTGCTGGAAGGCGTGGAGCCACAGATTCAGCGTGATGCCGATGGTAAGCCGCAGCGGGTCTGGTTGTCGGCGCGTGATGGGCGCGGGTTGCCGTTATTGCGTCAGGCTATAGCGGAGCTGTTGGGTGATGACCTGTTTGTCGGTACATTGCAGTTGCCGCAACGGCTTGCCCGCATGCGTGCGCAGTTTTTCGATTTGGGCGTGGTGCAGAGCGAGTCGTACAGTGAGGATGGCAGTAGCCTGCTGGCGGTGCGCTTGCCGCGTATCGAGCTGAACCGGCTGGTCAGCCGTGCTGGGCTCGAACCGCAAGAATTTATTGAGCAACACACTTTGCAATAAAGCCTGCGCCAGCGACTTTGCCGCTGGGTGCATGCATTCTGTAGCATTGGCTGACGCGCCGTGGGTGCGTCTTTGCTTTATCAGATGGAGAGCGCTATGGCTTGGAATGAGCCGGGTGGCAACTCGAATAATCAGGACCCATGGGGTGGCCGTAAGAACGGTGATCGCAAGGGGCCGCCGGATATCGATGAGGCCTTCCGCAAGCTGCAAGAGAGCCTGAATGGGCTGTTCGGTGGCGGCAAAAAACGAGGCAGCGAAGCTGGCTCAGGCGGTGGTGGTGGTTTCGGCCTGCTGTTCGTGGGCCTTGGCTTGCTTGCTGCAGTCTGGCTGTACAGCGCGATCTATGTCGTTGATGAGCAGGAGCAGGCAGTCGTGCTGCGCTTCGGCAAGTACTACGAAACAGTCGGTCCGGGCCTGAATATCTATTTTCCGCCGATTGATCGCAAATTCCAGGAAAACGTCACCCGCGAGCGTGCTTACAGCAAGCAGGGGCAGATGTTGACCGAGGACGAGAACATCATCGAAGTGCCGTTGACCGTGCAGTACAAGATCAGCAACTTGCAAGATTTCGTACTCAACGTCGACCAGCCCGAAATCAGCCTGCAGCATGCCACTGACAGTGCCGTGCGCCATGTGGTGGGCTCCACCGAGATGGATCAGGTGCTGACCGAAGGGCGTGAGTTGATGGCCAGTGAGGTTAAGGAGCGCTTGCAGCGGTTCCTCGACAACTACCGCACCGGTATCGCAGTCACTCAGGTTAACTTGCAGAGCGCAGCTGCGCCGCGTGAAGTGCAGGAAGCCTTTGATGACGTGATCCGTGCCCGTGAAGACGAGCAGCGTGAGAAGAACCAAGCTGAAACCTACGCCAATGGTGTAGTGCCAGAGGCCCGTGGTCAGGCGCAGCGTCTGATTGAGGATGCCAGCGGTTACCGTGATGAAGTGGTTTCGCGCGCACAGGGTGAGGCGGATCGCTTCACTGCATTGGTCACCGAGTACCGTAAGGCGCCCGAGGTGACGCGTGAGCGTCTGTACCTGGACACCATGCAAGAGCTGATGACCAACACCAGCAAAGTGCTGGTAACGGGTGATAAAGGCCAAAACAACCTGCTGTACCTGCCGCTGGACAAAATGATCGATGGTCGCAGCGCGTCTGCCCCTAGCTCTATCTCCGGTTCGGCGAGTGCGTCGGATGCAGGGTCGCGTGTAAGTATTGATCCGCGCCAGGTTGAGCTGCGTACAAGGGAGAGTCGCTGATGAGCAATAAATCACTGATTGCCCTGATTGTTGGTGTGGTGCTGGCGATCGTCGCCTGGAACAGCTTCTATATCGTGGCGCAGACTGAGCGGGCGGTGCTGCTGCAGTTCGGTCGTATCGTTCAGCCTGATGTGCAGCCAGGTCTGCATGTGAAGATTCCATACGTCAACCAAGTGCGTAAATTTGATGCGCGCTTGCTGACGCTGGACTCCACAAGCTCGCGTTTCCTCACGCTGGAAAAGAAAGCATTGATGGTTGATGCCTTCGCCAAGTGGCGTGTACTGGATGCTGAGCGCTACTACACCGCGACCTCGGGTATTAAGCAGATTGCCGACGAGCGCCTGGCGCGTCGTCTTGAGGCTTCGCTGCGTGACCAGTTCGGTAAGCGCACCCTGCATGAGTCGGTGTCGGGTGAGCGTGATGCCTTGATGGCTGACGTGACGGCGTCCTTGAATCGGGCTGCGCAGAAGGAGTTGGGTATCGAGGTGGTGGATGTGCGCGTTAAGGCCATCGATCTGCCGAAAGAGGTCAACCGCAGCGTCTTTGATCGTATGGGTTCGGAGCGTGAGCGTGAAGCGCGTGAGCACCGTGCCAAAGGTCGTGAGCTGGCTGAAGGTATTCGTGCCGATGCGGATCGTCAGCGTCGCGTGTTGCTGGCGGACGCCTACCGTCAGGCCGAAGAATTGCGCGGTGAGGGTGATGCCCAGGCTGCTGCAATCTATTCCAAGGCCTATGGTATGGATCAGGAGTTCTACTCGTTCTATCGCAGTCTGAGAGCCTATCGCGAAAGTTTCGCTGATAAGCGTGATGTGCTGGTGCTGGACCCGAGCAGTGACTTCTTCCGTTACCTCGAGAAATCTAAGCCCTAAGTCATCACCCCGGCGGGCAGCCGCCGGGGTGATCCTTATTGAAAACGTGGTATGATGCGGCAGCCGGGGAAATCCCGGCTTTTTTGCGTCTGTGGGAAGCATGTGGCAGGAATTGGTCATCGCATTGTGTCTTGTGCTGATGCTAGAGGGCATCCTGCCCTTCCTGGGGACGCGCCTTTGGCGTGACACGCTTTTACAACTGACGCAGTTGTCTGTAAACGACAGCTGCGTCTGATCGGGTTGGCCAGCAGATTGCTGGGAACAACTGTCCTTACCGGCTTCACTGAACGCTTGTGCTGCTCGATCCAAGAGGGGAATGGCGAAATGGCAACGGTAGACCGCTGGCTGCTGCCAGATGGCATCGAAGAAGTACTGCCGCCGTACGCGGGGCGTATTGAAGTGGCGCGCCGTCAGGTGCTGGATCTGTTCCAGTGCTGGGGCTATGAGTTCGTGGTGACGCCGCACATCGAATATCTTGAGTCGCTGCTCACTGGCGCCGGCCAAGATCTTGATTTGCGTACCTTCAAGGTGACCGATCCACTGTCCGGGCGGCAGATGGGCTTTCGGGCCGATATCACGCCGCAAGTGGCGCGCATTGATGCGCATACCTTGCGTCGCGAGGGGCCGAGTCGTCTGTGCTACGCCGGCAGTGTGGTGCATGCTCAGCCGCGTGCGCTGACCACTTCGCGCAGCCCGATTCAGCTGGGTGCTGAGTTGTATGGCGATGCCAGCCCGGCCAGCGATGTTGAGGTGATTAGCCTGCTGGTTAATACCCTTGAGCTGGCGGCCGTGCCGGATGTGCATATGGACCTTGGTCATGTGGGTATCTACCGTGGTTTGGCGCGTGCCGCTGCGCTGTCTGGCGAAGTTGAGCAGCAGTTGTTCGATGCGCTGCAGCGCAAGGCGATGGATGAAGTTGCCGAGCTGACCGAAACCCTGCCGGATGACCTGCGCAAGATGCTGCGCGCGCTCAGCGAACTGTGCGGTGGGCGTGAGGTGTTGGATCTGGCTCAGGCCTGCTTGGTCGATGCGCCCGACGACGTGCATGCCGCGCTAGACGAGCTGATGGCGATTGCCGATGCGCTGAGCTTGCGCTATCCGGAATTGCCGCTGTACTTCGACCTCGGCGAGCTGCGCGGCTATCACTATCACACCGGTGTGGTGTTTGCGGCCTTTGTTCCGGGTGTTGGCTATGCCATTGCTCAGGGCGGTCGCTATGACGACATCGGTGCCGATTTTGGCCGCGCGCGTCCGGCAACAGGCTTCTCCACTGACCTGAAAACCCTGGTCAGCCTGGGGCAGATGCAGCTGGGTGATGTGCCGGCTGGTATCTGGGCGCCAGATAACCATGATGTGTTTTTGTGGCAAGCCATTCAGCGTTTGCGTCAGGGCGGCCAGCGTGTGGTTCAGGCGCTGCCTGGGCAGGCCGCGGCTGATGCCGAGGTGGCAGGTTGTGATCGTCAGCTGTTGTTGCGTGATGGTCGCTGGCAGCTGGCTGAGCTAACAGCTTAAGCGTCCGTACCAAAAGTTTCCGCCGGCAGTGCCCGGCATCCAGTTTGCGAAGAGGGTTAGTGTTATGGGTAAGAATGTCGTAGTCCTGGGCACCCAGTGGGGCGATGAAGGCAAGGGCAAGATCGTCGACCTGCTGACCGAACAGGCTGCAGCTGTTGTGCGTTATCAGGGTGGTCACAATGCTGGCCACACCCTGGTGATCGACGGCGAGAAGACCGTTCTGCACCTCATCCCCTCCGGCATCCTGCGCGAAAACGTGCAATGCCTGATCGGCAATGGCGTGGTGGTGGCGCCCGATGCGCTGATGCGTGAAATCCTCAAGCTGGAAGAGAAGGGCGTGCCGGTGCGCGAGCGTCTGCGTATCAGTCCTTCCTGCCCGCTGATCCTGCAATATCACGTGGCCCTTGATCAGGCGCGTGAGAAGGCGCGTGGCGATGACAAAATTGGCACCACGGGGCGTGGCATTGGCCCGGCCTATGAAGACAAGGTGGCGCGTCGCGGTCTGCGCATTGGCGACTTGTTTAACCCGGAGCGTTTCGCCGTCAAGCTTGCCGAGTTGCTGGATTACCACAACTTCGTGCTGGTCAATTACTACAAAGAGCCGGCTATCGACTTCCAGAAGACGCTCGACGAGTGCATGGAATACGCCGAGCTGCTCAAGCCGATGATGACCGACGTGACGGCGGTACTGCACGAGATGCGTCGTGAGGGTCAGGACATCATGTTCGAGGGCGCTCAGGGTTCGTTGCTGGATATCGATCACGGCACCTACCCCTACGTCACCAGTTCCAACACCACGGCGGGCGGGATTGCGACCGGTTCCGGTTTTGGTCCGATGTACTTGGATTACATCCTCGGCATCACCAAGGCTTACACCACACGCGTTGGCTCCGGTCCGTTCCCGACTGAGCTGTTTGATGAAACTGGCGCGTTCCTCGCCAAGCGCGGTCATGAGTTTGGTTCCACTACCGGTCGTGCGCGCCGTTGCGGTTGGTTTGATGCCGTGATCCTGCGTCGCGCCATCGAGATCAACAGCATCTCGGGTCTGTGCTTGACCAAGCTGGATGTGCTCGACGGCCTGGAAACCATCCGTATCTGTGTCGGCTATAAAGACCAGAACGGTGTTGTGTTGGTTGATGCGCCGACGGATGCCGATAGCTACCTGGGCTTACAGCCGGTTTATGAAGAGATGCCGGGCTGGAGTGAGTCGACGCTGGGGGCGAAAACCCTGGAAGAGCTGCCGGCTGCTGCGCGTGCTTACATCAATCGCGTGGAGGAATTGGTTGGTGCGCCGGTCGATATCGTCTCCACCGGGCCGGATCGCAACGAGACTATTGTGTTGCGTCATCCGTTTGCCTGATAGTCGTGAGCAATGCACAAAGGGTCGCCATTTGGCGGCCCTTTGTCGTTTCTGGTGCGGGGGAAAATATCTGGGCTGGCCTTCATAAGTCAGTGTTCCCGCCGTTATAGGTAATACCGTTGTCAGGAGTGTCTGCCGTGTTTGCCATTATTTCTGTGTTGCGCAGTCGTTTATTGCTGCCGGTGTTTCTGGCGCTGGGCGTGGCCTTGTTGGTTAAGGTTGTGGTGGCGGTGGCGTTGACGCGCACCACGGTGGCGGCGCTTGAGGCTGATCTGGCCAGCGGCATGCAGGCCGATACGGCGCGCTTGGCGGAAGAGTTGACGAAGGCGGGTGAGGAGGTCAGTGGTGGGCTCAATAGCCTTTCGGCGAATACTCAGGCGCAGTTAGCCAAAGGCCTCTCCGCTCGATTGGGCGAAGAGCAGGGGCAGATCCGTGTGGTGCTGGATAGCAACCTTAAGCGTTCTGCCGATGAGTTGGCGCAGTTGTTGTCAGCGGTTGCGCCCAAGGCGATTTGGGATGCTGATGTGCCGGCGTTGACCGAGTTGGTGCGCGGCGCGCACCGCAATCCGGCCGTGCTGTTTGCGGTGTATCTCGATGCGCAGGGCGCGCGCCTTACGCGTCACCTCAATCGCCAGGACTCGCGCGTGCGGGCGCTGCTGGCCAAGGGCGAAGGCAGTGGTGCGCTGGATAAAGTGCTGCAGGCTGCCGCCAATGATCCCGGTGTATACATCGCCGAGGCTGCAATCAGTCCGATGGGCTCGGATATCGGCAAGGTTTTGCTCGGGGTTTCCACGGCATCGGTGGATGACGAGTTGGCGAAGCTGGATGCGCGTTTCGTCGAGCTGATCGGCAGTAGTGGGCAGTTGGTTTCCGACAGCCTGAGTGGTGCGGCTAGCAGCAGTGCAGGGGCCTTGGCGGCACGTTTGAGTGTTGCTCGTGATGCCGCTGAAGCTATGCAGCGGGGCAGTCGTGAGGTGGTGCGGCAGGCGGCGGCCGGGTTGCGCTGGAATATCAGTGTGGGGCTTGTGGTGGTGGCGCTGGTGATTCTGCTGGTGTTGGCGCTGGTGCTGGGGCAGCGAGTGGTCAGCAAGCTACATACCTTGATTGCGGTGCTGAATGACTGGGCGGCGGGCGAGGGGGATCTGACTCGCCGGGTGGAGCTCAACAGCCGAGATGAAATTGGCGACATGGCGGCGGCGGTCAATCGCTTTGTCGCCAAGCTGCAGCCGATTGTGCGCGAGGCGGGTGAGGTGGCGTCGTTAACCGGGCAGGAAATTGCCCATCTGGCTTCGCGCAGTGCCGCGGCGCAGTCGGCGGCGGAGCGTCAGCGCGATGAAGTGGCGGGTAGTCTGCAGGCTTTGGCGGAAATGGCGGGTGAAGCGCAGGCAGAAAGTCAGGCCATGCGTGAGGCGTTACAGCGTGTCGGGGCGATTCGTCAGGCGGCGGATGAGAACGCTGCGATTGCCCAGCGTGTGGGTGGTTCAATCGAAGAGTTAGTGCGGCGTGTAGAAGCGGGCTCGGCAGTGATCGAGCGGCTGGCCAAGCAAAGCGAGCAGATTGAGGTGGTGTTGACGGTGATTCGTTCAATTGCCGAGCAGACTAATTTGCTTGCTCTGAATGCCGCAATTGAGGCTGCGCGAGCAGGCGAGAGCGGGCGCGGTTTTGCTGTCGTGGCCGATGAGGTGCGAGCGTTGGCCAGTAAGACGCAGCAGTCCACCGGAGATATCCAGGCCCATATAGGTGCGTTGCAGTTGGGTGCGCGCGAGGCTGTTGAGGCGATTGGTCAGGCGGGTAGGCAAGCTGATCAGGGGTTGGCGGCGTTGCGCGAAAGTGCGCAGGTGCAGCAATCGGTGCGCGATGCGGTGGAGGAGGTGCATGGTGCAATCAATGGTGCGACCGAGGCCGCGGCGCATCAGGCTGCCGGTGCTGATGCTGTGCGTGGTCGCGTCGAGGTGATTCATGTCGAGGCGCAGCGGGCGGCGGAGGCTGTAGCGGCGACGGCGAGCAGTGGACGTGTGTTGGATGGGTTGGCGAAGAGGCTTAAGGCCAGCTTGGGGCAGTTTCGCGTTTAAACCGATTCAAGGCGGGCGCTTCTGGCGCTCGCCGAATGGTTGCGTCGTGATTGATTAAATCGCAGGCAATAAAAAACCGAGCCAGTGGCTCGGTTTTTTTGAATTGGTGCCCAGGAGAAGACTCGAACTTCCACGACCGTAAGGTCACCAGCACCTGAAGCTGGCGTGTCTACCAATTTCACCACCTGGGCATTGATTGCAAAACTTGCTTATTTGCTATCAACTACAACTTGGTTAACTTCGTTTCCCGTCGTTGTGGCGCGCATAATACGGATCGTGTTTTTACTTGTAAACCCCTGTTGTTAAAATATTTTATTCTGTGTGCTGTGCTGACCTGGACAGTGGTTTCGCGCTTCAATAGGCACATGGCAAACCGAATTTGTGTAGATAAGGTGAATTACCTCTAATGGCCGATTGGCAATCCCTCGATCCCGAGGCCGCTCGTGAAGCGGAAAAATACGAAAATCCCATCCCCAGTCGCGAGCTGATCCTGCAGCACTTGTCTGACCGTGGCTCCCCGGCGAGCCGGGAAGAGCTGGCCGATGAATTCGGCATGGCAACTGATGAGCAGCTCGAAGCGCTGCGTCGCCGTTTACGCGCCATGGAGCGCGATGGTCAGCTGATCTATACCCGTCGTGGTACTTATGCGCCGGTGGATAAGCTTGATTTGATTCTGGGTCGTGTCAGTGGTCACCGCGATGGCTTTGGCTTTCTGGTGCCGGATGACGGCAGCGATGACCTGTTCTTAAGCCCTGCGCAAATGCGCCTGGTGTTCGATGGTGACCGTGCGCTGGCGCGGGTCTCCGGCCTTGACCGTCGTGGCCGTCGTGAGGGCGCCGTAGTCGAGGTGATCAGTCGCGCTCACGAAAGCATCGTCGGTCGCTATTACGAAGAAAGCGGCGTTGGCTTTGTCGTTGCTGACAACCCGAAAATCCAGCAAGAAGTGCTGGTAACCCCGGGGCGTAATGCTGGCGCCAAGCAAGGGCAGTTCGTTGAGGTGAAGATCACCCACTGGCCGACCACGCGCTTCCAGCCTCAAGGCGATGTGATTGAGGTGGTTGGTAACTATATGGCACCGGGTATGGAAATCGATGTTGCCTTGCGCAGCTACGATATTCCCCATGTCTGGCCGGACGCGGTGGTGAAAGAGGCGAGCAAGCTTAAGCCTGAAGTCGAAGATAAGGACAAAGAGAAGCGTATTGATCTACGCCATCTGCCGTTCGTGACCATCGATGGCGAAGATGCACGTGACTTTGATGACGCGGTTTACTGCGAGAAGAATGGCAGCAACTGGCGGTTGTTCTCTGGCGGCTGGAAGCTCTATGTCGCCATCGCTGACGTTTCTCATTATGTGAAAATCGATTCGGCGCTGGATGCTGAGGCGCAGGTGCGTGGCAACTCGGTGTACTTCCCCGAGCGCGTTATCCCAATGCTGCCAGAAGAGCTCTCCAATGGTCTCTGCTCGCTGAATCCGCATGTGGATCGTTTGGCCATGGTCTGCGAGATCAGCATCTCGAAAACCGGCAAGATGACCGACTACCAGTTCTATGAAGCGGTGATCCATTCCCATGCGCGCCTGACCTACAACAAGGTCAGTGCCATGCTTGAACAGCCGAAAAGCACTGAAGGCAAAGCTCTGCGCGGCGAATACAAAGATGTGCTGCCGCATCTAAAGCAGCTGTATTCGCTGTACCAAGTCTTGCTGGCGGCGCGACATGAGCGCGGCGCCATCGACTTTGAGACCCAGGAAACGCGGATCATCTTCGGTGCAGATCGCAAGATCTCGGATATTTGCCCAACTCAGCGCAACGATGCGCACAAGTTGATCGAAGAGTGCATGCTCGCGGCCAACGTCGCGACTGCAGCGTTTATGCAGAAGCATGAGGTCCCTGCGCTATACCGTGTGC
Source organism: Pseudomonas sp. MIL19 (assembly GCF_028680365.1). Lineage (NCBI taxonomy): Bacteria > Pseudomonadati > Pseudomonadota > Gammaproteobacteria > Pseudomonadales > Pseudomonadaceae > Pseudomonas > Pseudomonas sp. MIL19. The sequence continues at coordinate 85,134 of NZ_JAPPVG010000005.1, forward strand.
ATGACGGTCCGCCGCCAGAGCGTGTGGAAAAACTCAAGGCATTCCTCACCGAGTTGGGGCTGTCGCTGCACCGCGGTAAGTCCAAGGACGGTCCGACCCCGAAAGACTATCAGCAATTGCTGGAAAGCATTCGCGGGCGTCCGGATTACCACCTGATCCAGACCGTAATGCTGCGCTCGCTCAGTCAGGCTGTGTATAGCGCGGACAATCAGGGCCACTTCGGTCTGAATTATGAGGCGTACGCACACTTCACCTCGCCGATTCGTCGCTACCCGGATCTGCTGATCCATCGGGCGATTCGCAGCGTGATTCGCTCCAAGCTTGACACTCCGCACGTAAAGCGCGCGGGTGCAGCCATCATGCCGCGTGCGCGTATTTATCCGTACGATGATGCAATTCTTGAGCAGCTCGGCGAGCAGTGCTCAATGTCTGAGCGGCGTGCCGATGAAGCGACTCGCGATGTTGTGAACTGGCTCAAATGCGAGTTTATGAAAGACCGCGTCGGCGAAACCTTCCCGGGTGTGATTACCGCGGTGACCGGTTTTGGTTTGTTCGTCGAATTGAAGGACATCTACGTTGAAGGGTTGGTGCACGTCACCGCCTTGCCGGGTGATTACTATCACTTCGATCCCGTGCATCACCGTCTGGCGGGCGAGCGCAGTGGGCGCAGCTTCCGTCTGGGCGATAGCATTGAGGTCAAGGTCATGCGCGTTGATCTTGATGAGCGCAAGATCGATTTCGAGTTGGCCGAAGAGAAGGTTGCAGTGCCGGCAGGCACGCGTCGCGGCGGTTTTGAATCGGCGGCGGGCAAGACTGGGCGCCGCAGCGAGCGTAAAGCGCCGGCGGGCTCTGATGTAGACAAAAGCCGCGCGCTGAAAAAGTCGCTGCTCAGTGATTCAAAGAGCAAGCCCGCTAAGGGTTCGTCCAAAGGCGAGTCGGCGGCAAAGTCGGGTAAGTCGAGTTCCCATCGTAAGGGTGCCGCTGCGGGTGGTGCGCCATCGTCGAGTGGGCCGCGCAAGCGTAAGGCGAAGTCATGAGTCAGCTGGAAAAAATCTACGGCGTGCATGCGGTAGAAGCGCTGTTGCGTCATCACCCCAAGCGGGTCAAGCAAGTCTGGTTAGCTGAGGGGCGTAATGACCCTCGCGTGCAGGTGATCCTGGCCTTGGCTGCGGATTCGCGGGTTGCGGTCGGTCAGTGCGAGCGTCGCGAGATGGACTCGTGGGTCGAGGGGGTGCATCAGGGGGTGGTGGCTGATGTTAGCCCGAGCCAGGTCTGGGGTGAGGCGATGCTCGATGAGCTGCTTGATCGCACCGAAGGGGCGCCTTTGTTGTTGGTGCTCGACGGCGTGACCGATCCGCATAACCTCGGTGCCTGCCTACGCACCGCTGATGCGGCGGGTGCGCTGGCGGTGATCGTGCCGAAGGACAAGTCCGCCACGCTCAACGCTACCGTGCGTAAGGTGGCCTGTGGTGCGGCTGAGGTAATTCCCTTGGTAGCCGTGACCAATCTGGCGCGCAGCCTGGAGAAGCTCCAGCAGCGCGGCCTGTGGGTTGTCGGTACCGCTGGTGAGGCGGAGATGGAGTTGTATGAGCATGACCTTACCGGACCGACCGTGTTGATCATGGGGGCTGAAGGCAAGGGCATGCGTCGTTTGACCCGCGAGCACTGCGATTACCTGGTCAAGTTGCCGATGGCAGGCAGCGTCAGCAGCCTCAATGTCTCGGTGGCGACCGGTGTTTGCCTGTTTGAGGCATTGCGTCAGCGCAAGGCTGGCAGCAAGAAGAAGTAGAGCGTGTGTAGTGAGCGCTTTAGGGCGCTCGCTATATCGAGTAACCGGCGGTTTAGGTTTCTCATGGGCGCGGGATTGTTCAAATAATCACCAGTTCGCCTTGCGTGCGGCAGGGGGCTTCACTAGAATGTTGCCCCTTGCCGCTACGGCAGGCGTTTTTGCGCCTTTCTGTTTCAGCAAGACAAACAAGTGAAATTCACTCCTTGCCTGACCGCATTTCGCGGCAGGCTACAACCCGTAAGGAGCATTTATGCGTCATTACGAAATCATCTTTCTGGTTCACCCGGACCAGAGCGAGCAAGTCGGCGGCATGGTTGAGCGTTACACCAAGCTGATCGAAGAAGACGGCGGCAAGATTCACCGCCTGGAAGATTGGGGTCGTCGTCAGCTGGCTTACGCCATCAACAACGTCCACAAAGCTCACTACGTGATGCTTAACGTTGAGTGCACTGGCAAAGCCCTGGCTGAGCTGGAAGACAACTTCCGTTACAACGATGCCGTGATCCGTAACCTGGTCATCCGTCGCGACGAGGCCGTTATCGACCAGTCCGAGATGCTCAAGGCCGAAGAAAACCGCAGTGAGCGCCGTGAGCGTCGTGACCGTCCTGAAAACGCCGATGCTACTGATGGCGATGACAGCGACAACAACGACAGCGACAACGCTGACGAGTAATCCACGGATCTATTGAGGAGCCACTCTCATGGCACGTTTCTTCCGTCGTCGTAAATTCTGCCGTTTCACCGCAGAAGAAGTGAAAGAGATCGATTTCAAAGATCTCAACACGCTGAAAGCTTACATCTCGGAAACCGGCAAGATCGTTCCTAGCCGTATCACCGGTACTAAGGCTCGTTATCAGCGTCAGCTGGCTACCGCTATCAAGCGCGCCCGCTTCCTGGCCCTGCTGCCTTACACCGACAGCCACGGCCGCTGAGACCGGATGTTCGACAAGAAGTAAGGGATTAATCGCATGCGCGCCTTAGCTGAATTCATTATGCGCGGCCGTATGCAGGCCACTCTCGTAGTGGTGGTTTCTGCGGCATTGCCGCTGTTGTTCTGGTTAAGTGCTGCCGCTGGAAGCCTGGTGCTTCTGCGGCGCGGTTGGAGTGATGCTGTTGGCATCCTCGCCTGGGCGCTGCTGCCGGCTATTGGCTGGTGGTATTTTGGTGAGCCGCGCACCCTTTTGGTGTTGCTCGGTGCGCTGGGGTTGGCGTTGTTGTTGCGCGCTAACCTGTCCTGGAATCGTGTGCTGCTGTGCAGCGTGGCATTGGGCCTGGTGTATGGGCTGGTCTTGGGTGCGGTATTCCGCGAACCCATCGACGCAATGGCGCTTGAGCTGCAAAAGCTCATGCCGCAAATGCTCGATGGGGTTCACCAGCAGATGTCGGTGGATGAGCGAGCGCGTCTGGATAGCCTGATTGCACCGGTGCTGACCGGTTTGATCGCGGCGTTGTTGCAGATAGTCAGCCTGTTGAGCCTGATGCTTGGGCGTTTCTGGCAGGCGCAGTTGTATAACCCGGGTGGTTTTGGCCGCGAGTTTCGCGCCCTACGCCTCCCACCACCGCTGGCGATGTTGCTGCTGGTCGGCATGCTGTTGGGGCCCAACCTGGGTCCGCAAATGGCCATGTTGACGCCGTTGTGCAGTGTGCCGTTGGCGTTTGCGGGTATCGCCCTGTTGCATGGGGTGGTGGCGCAAGGTCGGCTGGGCAAGTTCTGGCTGGTTGGGTTGTACATCACGCTGTTGCTGTTTATGCAGCTGACTTATCCGTTACTGGTGGTTTTGGCCATTGTCGACAGTCTGTTTGATTTTCGTGGTCGCTTTGAGCGTAAACAAGGCTCGGGCCCCGCGGACGGTGAAGGTTAAAAGTTAAGAGGTTATTACCAAATGGAACTGATCCTGCTGGAAAAAATCGCCAACCTGGGCAACCTGGGCGATAAAGTGAATGTTAAGGCCGGTTACGGTCGTAACTTCCTGCTGCCGCAAGGCAAAGCGACTGCTGCTACCGCTGCAAACATTGCAACGTTCGAAGCGCGTCGCGCCGAGCTGGAAAAACTGGCTACCGAGAAGAAAGCGTACGCTGAATCCCGTGCTGCTCAGTTGGCTGAACTGGAAGTCACCATCACCGCTACTGCGGGCGATGAAGGCAAACTGTTCGGTTCCATCGGTACTCACGACATCGCTGAAGCCCTGACCGCCTCCGGCGTTGAAGTGGCTAAAGCTGAAGTGCGTCTGCCGAACGGCACCATTCGCCAAGTTGGCGAATACGACGTAGCCGTGCACCTGCACAGCGACGTTGAAGCAACCGTTAAGGTTGTTGTTGTAGCCGCCGTTTAACTGGCTGCTCAACGGGCTTGCACTTAGGTGCAAGCTCGCTAACATCGGGCACGGCCTTGCGAAAGCGATGCCGTGCCCTTTGTTTTTCAAATACAGAATTCTTTTCCGAGCCTTATGAACGACATCAGCCTGCCCGAACAGTACGACCTGCAAACCTCAGCCCTGAAGGTGCCACCGCACTCGATCGAGGCTGAGCAAGCCGTGCTGGGGGGCTTGATGCTCGACAATAATTCTTGGGAGCGAGTGCTCGATGCGGTGTCCGACGGTGACTTCTATCGGCATGATCACCGCCTGATCTTCCGTGCGATTTTCAAGCTGGCCGAGCGCAATCACCCGTTTGACGTGGTCACCGTATCCGAGCAGTTGGACCAGGAAGGTCAGCTGTCGCAAGTCGGTGGGTTGGCCTATCTCGGCGAATTGGCGAAAAACATCCCCTCGGTGGCCAACATCAAGGCCTATGCGCGGATCATTCGTGAGCGCGCCACCTTGCGCCAGTTGATCGGCATCAGTGGCGAAATTGCCGACAGCGCCTATATGCCGCAAGGTCGCACCGGGGTAGAAATTCTCGATGAGGCCGAGCGGCTGATCTTTCAGATCGCCGAGGCACGGCCGAAGACCGGTGGGCCGGTCGGGATCAACGATATTCTGGTCAAGGCCATCGACCGTATCGACACCCTGTTCAATAGCGGTGATGCGATCACGGGCTTGTCCACCGGGTTTAATGACCTGGACGACCTGACCAGTGGCTTGCAGCCGGCCGACCTGATAATCGTCGCCGGCCGACCTTCCATGGGTAAGACCACCTTCGCCATGAACCTGGTGGAAAACGCCTTGATGCGCAGCGACAAGGTGGTGATGGTCTACTCGCTGGAGATGCCGTCCGACTCCATCGTCATGCGTATGCTGGCGTCCTTGGGGCGTATCGACCAGACCAAGGTGCGTGCGGGGCGGTTGGATGATGATGATTGGCCGCGCCTGACCTCGGCGGTCAACCTGCTCAATGACCGCAAGCTGTTTATCGACGACACTGCCGGTATTTCGCCTTCGGAAATGCGTGCGCGGACGCGGCGTCTGGCCCGTGAACACGGCGAAATTGGCCTGATCATGGTCGACTACCTGCAGCTGATGCAGATTCCGGGCTCCAGCGGTGACAGCCGAGTCAATGAGATTTCCGAAATCTCTCGCTCGCTGAAGGCTCTGGCCAAGGAGTTCAACTGCCCGGTGATTGCCCTGTCACAGCTAAACCGTGGCCTGGAACAGCGCCCGAATAAGCGCCCGATCAACTCCGACTTGCGTGAGTCCGGTGCGATCGAGCAGGACGCCGACATCATCATGTTCGTTTACCGCGACGAGGTGTATCACCCTGAAACGGAATATAAGGGCGTGGCTGAAATCATCATCGGTAAGCAGCGTAATGGTCCCTTGGGTACAGCGCGGCTGGCGTTCCTTGGTAAGTATTCGCGCTTCGAGAACTTGGCGCCGGGCAGCTACCAGTTCGACGACGAGTAAGGCGGAAACGGGCAACGCAACGAGTTATCGCGCTAGATCAATAAAAGCGGGCGACCAGTGGGTAAACTGGCCGCCCGTTTTGCTTTAAGGACATTGCCTCCATGCGCCCGCTTGTTGCCACCATCGATTTGTCTGCGATTACTCAGAACTATGCCGTGGCAAAACGCTGCGCGCCCGGCCGGCAGGCGTTTGCGGTGGTCAAGGCGAATGCCTATGGGCATGGCGTGCGTGAGGTGGTGACGGCGCTGCATGATCTGGCTGACGGCTTTGCTGTGGCCTGCCTGGAGGAGGCCGCCGAGGTGCGAGCGCTGCAGGGTGAGGCGCGCATTCTGCTGCTGGAAGGCTGCTTTGATGCAAACGAATACCAGTTTGCCGCGCAACTGGGGCTGGATGTGGTGGTGCACAGTGAGCAGCAAGCGCAGCAGTTGCTTGCGGCCACGTTGAACCGGCCACTGAATGTCTGGTTGAAACTCGACAGCGGCATGCATCGCCTAGGCTTCAATGCCGCACAACTGCGTGACTGGTACGGGTGTTTAAGCGGTGCGGAACAAGTCGCTGAGTTGAACCTGATCAGCCACTTTGCCTGCGCAGATGAGCGCGGCAGTGAAGCCACCGAGCACCAGCTTGAGCAGTTTCTCGATCTGTTGGATCTGGATTTTGCCCAGCGCTCGTTGGCCAACTCTGCGGCGATTTTGACCATTCCGGCGGCGCATATGGATTGGCTGCGCCCCGGCATCATGCTGTACGGCGCGACGCCGTTCGCCGACTTGACGGCCAAGGAGTTGGGTGTGCGCCCAGCGATGAGCCTGACGGCCCAACTGATTGCCTGTCGTGATGTGGCCGTTGATGAGGTTGTCGGTTATGGCGGTAGCTGGCGCGCTGAGCGGCCTTCACGTATCGGTACGGTGAGTTGCGGTTATGCCGATGGTTATCCGCGGCATGCGCCTGCCGGTACACCGGTAATTGTGGGTGGTCACCGCGTGGCGCTGGTTGGGCGCGTCTCTATGGATATGCTGACCGTTGACCTGACGGACGCACCTGACGCGGCCATAGGCGATGCGGTGGAGTTGTGGGGCGCGCAGTTGCCGGTTGATGAAGTGGCGCTGGCTGCTGGCACCATTGGCTACGAGTTGCTCAGCAAGGTCACGGCGCGGGTGTCGCGGCGTTATTGCAGTCACTAAGTCAGGCCAGTCCGCTTGGCACATTAAGCACATCCAGTCGCAGTCGCTCGTTACTGTTCAGCGCGCCATCTTCCCCGCACACGGCAGAGCCCGAGCGGCCTTGGCCTTTGACCTTGTAGAGCATTTCGTCAGCGGCCTTGTACAGCGTGGTGAAGTCATTGGCGTGGCGTGGGTAGAGCGCCACGCCAATGCTAATGGTCACGGTTAGGCGTTCAGCCCCGTAGGTGACCGGCCTGGCCAGTTCATCCAGCAGGCGGCGGGCAATGTCGCGCGCATGTTGTTCGGCATCTTCCCCGCAGATCAGTACCGCAAACTCGTCGCCGCCCAGGCGCGCCACCGCATCCCCCGAACGCACATGCTCGCGTAGACGCTGGGCGATGGTTTGCAGCATCAGGTCACCGGCGTCGTGGCCATATTTGTCGTTGATCGGTTTGAAATGGTCGAGATCAATCAGCAGCAAGGCAGTGGCTTCGTTGTGTCGGCGGGCGTTGGCCAGTGCAGCCTCACAACGCTCGACCAGAAAACGCCGATTGGGCAGCTCGGTCAAAGGGTCGTGGAAGGCGGCATGCTGCAGTTCGCGTTCACGCTCACTGAGCTGCTGATTGGCCAGTGCCAACTCTGCGGTGCGCAGTTTGACCGCGCTTTGCAGCTCGTCGGCGCTGCCCTGCATCTGCGCCATACGTGCGGTCTTTTCGCGGTCGGCCTGTTCCAGGGCTTCGGCTCTTTCCTGCTTGAGCGTTTGGATGCGGTAGGCCAATGCAAAAGAGAACAGAATTGATTCGGCGGCAACGGAGAGCGGGAATACATAGGCATTCCACGTTGCCGGTTGCACCAAGCCGGTGGCGCGCATCAGGGCCAGGCTGATGCTGCCGAGGATCAGGCCATAGCCACAAAGATAGAGAAAAGCCGGAAAGTAACCCTGGCGCCAGCGAATCAATGCCGAGCCCAGGGCCGCTGGGATACTGGTCAGCGACAGCAGGGCAATGATCCAGGCTGCAATGTGGCGTTGTCCCAGGCCATCCAGAACGACCGCAATGACATAGCACGTGCACGCAAAATTCAGCAGGTGATGGGCCCAGCGCACGTGTGTGCGGGTTTGCATCAGGCACTGGGTGAATCGCGTGGCGCAGAAGCCCCAGAGCGAGGGCAGGGTGATGCGGTCTAGCCAGAATGGCACGGGGTTATCCGGCCATAGGTATTGGAAGCCATGGCCGCTCATGCTGAGAATCATCAGCAGAGCGCCAGCGGTGGTCAGCACATACCAGAAGTAGGCTGAGTCGCGCAGGCTGCAGAAGATGAACAGGTTATAGAGCAACAGTGCCGCAATGATCCCGTAGATCACGCCGAGGGCAATGTTTTCTTCCGCCGCTTTCTGGCTCAAATCGTCCAGTTGCCAGGCGCGCATGGGAAATGAGTTGCCGGCCGGGTCATAGCTGCGCATGTAAAAGGTCGTGGGGTTCTGGTCGAGCGTGGGCAGCCTGAACAGCATGTGCCTGAAGTCGTGGTCACGCCCTTCGCGGTGGGCGACGCGTTCGCCCGATTGGCGCTCCTGCCAGTTGCCGTCTGGGCCTGGCCAATACAAACGCAGATCCAGCTGGGTCACGGAGCCGACCTCTAGCCACCATTGGGCGGGCGCATCGGCTGCGCGCTGCAGGCTGACTTTTATCCACCAGGGGTTAAGGCTTTGACCAACACTGGCGCGGCCATTCGCCGGTTGAAAGCGGCGCTGCACGGCGGGGTCGGCCATGTCGCGGATGGTCAGCTGAGCGCCAACATCTTCAAGCAGTTCTATTCGGTCATTGAGAGCGGTGCCGCTGCTTGTTGTGGTCAGCTCAATGGCGGCATGCGCCAGGCCGCTTGCAAGGGCCAGGTTCAACACGAATAGGGTCGAAAAAGCTAAGCGTCGCGGCACATGCGCTCCTAATCCCGGCTATTGGCGGCCGATGTTATGTACCCGAGTATAGTCGTAAGCCATTACGTTGCCGCGACACCCTCGCGGTGCAGATTGGTCATTAAACCTAGCGTTTGAGTCGGGTTTGGTTAAATTTTGTGCTATATTCCGCGGCCGCGATTTACCATCCCTGTTCGTCAACGCCGGTCACTTTCCATGTCCATGCAAACCGCCAAGCCGTTATTCGATTATCCAAAGTACTGGGCCGAGTGTTTCGGGCCAGCGCCTTTCCTGCCGATGAGTCGGGAAGAGATGGATCAGCTTGGCTGGGACAGCTGCGACATCATCATTGTCACCGGCGATGCCTATGTCGATCACCCTTCGTTTGGTATGGCGATCATCGGCCGGCTGCTGGAGTCCCAGGGCTTTCGCGTCGGCATCATCGCGCAGCCAAATTGGCAGTCGAAAGACGATTTCATGAAGCTCGGCGAGCCGAACCTGTTCTTCGGCGTCGCGGCCGGCAACATGGACTCGATGATCAACCGTTACACCGCCGACAAGAAGATCCGCTCGGACGATGCTTACACCCCTGGCGGTCTGGCCGGTAAGCGTCCGGATCGTGCCAGTCTGGTGTACAGCCAGCGCTGCAAGGAAGCCTACAAGCACGTACCGATCGTGCTTGGCGGCATCGAAGCCTCGCTGCGCCGCATCGCTCATTACGATTACTGGCAAGACCGCGTGCGTAACTCGATCCTGATCGACGCCAGCGCCGACATCCTGTTGTACGGCAACGCTGAGCGCGCCATCGTTGAAGTGGCCCAGCGTTTGTCCTACGGGCAGAAGGTCGAAGACATCACCGACGTGCGCGGCACCGCGTTTATTCGCCGGGATACGCCGCAAGGCTGGTATGAGGTGGACTCCACGCGCATCGACCGGCCGGGCAAGATCGACAAGATCATCAACCCGTACGTCAACACCCAGGACACTCAGGCCTGCGCCATCGAGCAAGAGAAAGGTCCCGCTGAAGACCCGAACGAGCCGCAGGTTGTGCAGATATTGGCCAGCCCGCGCATGACCCGCGACAAGACGGTAATCCGTCTGCCGTCGATGGAAAAAGTGCGCAACGACCCGGTTCTGTATGCCCACGCCAACCGCGTGCTGCACCTGGAAACCAACCCGGGCAACGCCCGCGCGCTGGTACAGAAGCACGGCGAAGTGGACGTGTGGTTCAACCCGCCACCCATCCCGATGACCACCGAGGAAATGGACTACGTGTTCGGCATGCCCTATGCGCGCGTGCCGCACCCGGTCTATGGCAAGGAGAAAATCCCGGCCTACGACATGATCCGCTTCTCGGTGAACATCATGCGTGGCTGCTTCGGCGGCTGTACCTTCTGCTCCATCACTGAGCACGAAGGGCGGATCATCCAGAACCGCTCGGAAGAGTCGATCATCCGCGAGATCGAAGAAATCCGCGACAAGGTGCCGGGCTTTACCGGGGTGATTTCCGACCTCGGCGGGCCGACGGCGAACATGTACCGCATCGCCTGCAAGAGCCCGGAGATTGAATCCGCCTGCCGCAAGCCAAGTTGCGTGTTCCCCGGTATCTGCCCGAACCTGAATACCGATCACTCCAGCTTGATTCAGCTGTACCGCAGCGCCCGCGCGTTGCCGGGGGTGAAGAAGATTCTGATCGCCTCCGGTCTGCGCTATGACCTGGCTGTCGAGTCACCGGAGTACGTGAAGGAGCTGGTCACCCATCACGTTGGTGGCTACCTGAAGATCGCCCCGGAACACACCGAGGAAGGCCCGCTGAATCAGATGATGAAGCCGGGCATTGGCAGCTATGACAAGTTCAAGCGCATGTTCGAGAAGTACTCGAAAGAGGCGGGCAAAGAGCAGTACCTGATCCCGTACTTTATCGCTGCGCACCCGGGCACCACCGATGAAGACATGATGAACCTGGCCTTGTGGCTAAAAGGTAATGGCTTCCGTGCCGACCAGGTGCAGGCGTTCTACCCGTCGCCGATGGCTACCGCCACGGCCATGTATCACTCGGGCAAGAATCCGCTGCGCAAGGTCAGCTACAAAAGCGACGGCGTGGCCATTGTAAAAAGCGAAGATCAGCGCCGCCTGCACAAGGCCTTCCTGCGTTACCACGACCCGAAAGGCTGGCCGATGCTGCGTGAGGCGCTGATCCGCATGGGTCGTGCCGACCTGATCGGGCCGGGTAAGAATCAGCTGATCCCACTGCATCAGCCAGCTACCGACGGCTACCAAAGTGCGCGGCGGAAAAACTCGACGCCGGCCGGTAGTAAGAAAGTGGCGGGAGCTTCCGCTGCCAAGAGCAAGCCGATGCTGACTCAGCACACCGGCTTGCCGCCGCGTGATACCGGCGCGGCAGGCGGCAACCCTTGGGACAAGCGTGAGCAGGCCAAAGCGGCCGCGCAGGCGCGTAACCAGCAGGCGGCCAAAGAACGTTCCGATGCCGCTAAAGGCAAAGGCAAGAAGCCGGTGAAGAAGCCAGCTGTGCCGCGCTGATCCTGCGCCCATAAAAAACGCCAGCACTGAGCTGGCGTTTTTTATGGCGTCGGTTATAGGTGTTGAGGGACTTCACAGCCGTAGGATGGGTTCGTCGCGTAGCGGCGATACCCATCAGGTCTTTGATGGGTATCGCTGCGCTCAACCCATCCTACAGCCTCAGCCGTAGCGCTTCTGCGCTTCAATCGCTAGGCCGCTGCCAATGCTGCCGAAGGTGTTGCCTTCCACATGGTGGGCATTCGGCAGCATGGCCGCCACGCTCTGGCGCAACGCCGGAATGCCACTGGAACCACCGGTAAAGAACACTGTATTGACTTGTTCGACGCTCACGCCGGCATCGCTGAGAAGCTGGGTGACACTGGCGCGCACCCGCTCCAGCAGCGGCTCAATGGCGTCCTCAAACAGCTCGCGAGTCAGTTCTGCGACCAGTCCGGCTTCCAGGCGGCTGAGGTCGATGGGGCGCGCCTCCTGCTCGGTGAGGGCGATCTTGCTGTCTTCCACTTGCATGGCCAGCCAATGGCCGTCGCGCCGCTCAATCAGCTGGAACAGGCGGTCAATGCCCGTGGGGTCGACAATGTCGTAGCGCATGCTTTGCAGCTGGCGCTGCGACTGCGCGGAGTACACCGCGTTGATGGTGTGCCAGGTCGCCAGATTGAGGTGGGTGCTGGTGGGCATTGGTGCGGCGCTTTTCATCCGGCTGCCATAGCCAAACAGCGGCATTACGCCAGCCAGGGAGAGCTGCTTGTCGAAATCAGTACCGCCGATATGCACGCCGCCGGTGGCGAGAATGTCGCTGCTGCGGTCGGCGACGTTACGCCGCTCCGGTGCAAGGCGCACCAGGGAGAAGTCCGAGGTACCCCCGCCAATGTCGACGATCAGCACCAGCTCTTCCTGACTGATGCCTGACTCGTAGTCGAAAGCGGCGGCGATTGGCTCGTACTGGAACGACACTTCCTTGAAACCGAGCTTGTGTGCCACGGCCACGAGTGTGTTCTGGGCTTCCAGGTCGGCGATCGGGTCGTCATCCACGAAGAACACCGGGCGGCCCAGCACCACCTCTTCAAACGGCCGGTCGGCGGCGTGCTCGGCGCGCTTTTTCAGCTCGCCGATAAAGAAACCCAGCAGGTCCTTGAACGGCAGGGCACTGCCGAGCACCGTGGTTTCGCTTTTCAGCAGTTTGCTGCCCAGCAGGCTTTTCAGCGAGCGCATCAGGCGGCCTTCATAGCCTTCCAGGTATTCCTGCAGCGCCAGGCGGCCATACACCGGGCGGCGCTCCTCCATATTGAAAAACACCACCGATGGTAGGGTGATTTTGCCGTCCTCAAGCGGGATCAGCGTCTCAGCGTCCGGCCGTAGCCAGCCGACAGTGGAGTTGGATGTGCCGAAATCGATGCCGCAGGCGCGGGCGGGAGTAGAGAGAATCATGCGGCGCGCTGTTCCTGAAAAATGACCGGGAGATTGTGAGAGTGCGAGCGGCGGCTCAAGGCATGGCCGGGAGCGGTATTGCGCACAAGCCCCGAAGAGGGTGACGCACAGGAATGTGCTGAACACAAAAAACGGCCGCGCATTCTATGCGAGTGCGCCGCGCAATGCTGCCCCCGGTTATCCACTTGGCGTTTTTGCTTGGCAACGTTGTCAGGCTGAGTGCGTCAGCCGTTGCGGGCGGGCGTGAGTGGCGCGACCGCGGCTAGCGCCAGCCGAGGGTCAACGCCGCCAATACGGCATAACGAGCGGTTTTCGCCAGGCTGACGATCAGCAGGAAGACCCACAGCCGTTCGCGCATGACCCCGGCCACCAGGGTCAGTGGATCACCTATCACCGGCACCCAGCTCAACAGCAGCGCCCAGCGGCCGTAACGCGCATAACCGCGCTGCGCTTGTTGCAGGCGCGCCTCGCTGACCGGGAACCAGGGTTTATGGCGGAAGTGTTCGAGGTAGCGGCCGAGTAGCCAGTTGAGCAGAGCGCCGAGGACGTTACCTACGCTAGCCACGGCCACGAGCATCCAGGGCCAGTAGGCGTCGCTCAGCAGCAGCGCCACCAGCACGCTTTCCGATTGCAACGGCAGCAGTGTGGCGGCACCCAGCGCCGAAATAAACAGGCCCAGATAGGCTGAAAGGGTCAGCATCGGTTCAGTGTCGGGCCGCGTCGCTTAAGGCTGCTTTTCCTGTTCGGGATTGGCCATGACGTCTTCCAGTTTGAGGCCGGTGAGGCCGTGGATGGTGCGCCACAGGTAATAGAAGATGGCCATCAGCATGATCATCGAGGGGATCGCAATCATTGGGTAGCTGAGCAGGTTCATCCGCCCCAGCTCGTCATTGAACGCCTCGCTACCTGCCGGGCTGATGACAATCCACTTGGCCAGTACGTAGTTCATCGCCGATGAAAAGAAGAAGGTGCCGCTTAGCCAGTATGTGGCCCGGAGCAGGCGTGCTTCGAACTGCGGGGTATTACCCGCCTGCTCCAGGCACTCATGGATCTTGTCGACATTGAGCACGGCTTTGTTAAACAGCATGGTGCGGATCAGCGGGTAGCGGGTGCGGGTTGAAACCAGCACGGCGATACCGATGATTCCTGGGATTGCCGCTTCTTTGATTGCCAGCCACTGGTTGTCCAGCTTGAGCAGGCCGATACCGCCGGTAAGCAGCACGCTGACGAGGCCGAGCAGGGCAATAAAGTTGAATTTGCGGTACTTGAGCAGCTCAAAGCTGCCCCAACCCAGCGGGAAGGCCAGTGCCAATATCAGCGCACCATCGGCGCCCAGCCTGCTTTCGCCACTGAGCTTCATCAGGATCAGCGAGGGAATCACGATGCTGACGAGCAAGTCGATCAGCGGGCGGGGTTTGTGTGCGGCTTGATTGTTTGGCGTGGTATCGGTCATGTCGTTCAAGGTGCAGGAAAGAAGCGCGATCATCGCCTGCTTGAGCGGCGGCTACCAGCCCAGCCGTCGCCTTGAGTGTGAAAAAATATGAGTGGGGCGGCGATTGCAGTGGCCATCTGCGATTTCTGGCTGTCGCCCCCTCGCCTAGCATTTGGCGAGGTTAAGTGTCTGATACTAAAGTGATATCGATAGCGCGACGGTTAGGCTTTACTGTGCGTGACAGCGCGCGAGGCACCGCTAGGCTTTGGCGTAATGCTGATGCGTCAACTATGTCTGTATAAGTCTAGATAGCCGCTGCTGCAGCTGGCGTACCTTCCCCTACTAGCCATTCGTGTGCCCGCCGCGCGGGCTCCCTGCGATGGTTTATGGGGCAGTTTTTCAAGTTTTTAGGTCGTGCTCCATGAGGTTTACGTTCTGGCTGGGTGTGTTTCTGTTTGGCTGTGGCGCATCCGCGTTGGCGGCTGAGTTACGCCTGTATACCGAGGAGTACCGCCCGCTGAGCTATAGCGACAATGGCCGGCTAACCGGTATGGCGGTGGAAGTGGTCGAGTTGCTGGTTGAGCGGACCGGGCAGGCTACTCGGATCGAGCTGGTGCCCTGGACCCGTGGTTATCATCAGATACGCCGTGAGGCGAATAGTGGCTTGTTCGCCATGGTGCGCACGCCTGAGCGCGAAGCGCTGTTCCAGTGGGTTGGGCCGATTGCGCAGGGGCGTACCAGTTTCTATGCCCGGCGTGGGGCTGGGTTGGCGATACGTGAGCTAAAGGATCTCGAACGGTTTAGTTCACTGGTGCTGCCAAAACGCTGGTATTCCTACGAATACCTGCGCGGGCTGGGGCTGAAAAACCTCCACGGCGTGCCGACGCCACAGCACATGGTGAAGATGTTCAAGCATGGGCGCAGCGAGTTAATGGTGGCGAGTAACTTGGTGTTGGCTGAGATGCTCGCGCAGCAAGGCATGCGCCCTGAAGAGGTTGAGTTGCAGTTCACCTTTATGGCTAACAATTCCTATATCGGCTTTTCCAAGAGCTCCGACCCGGCGCTGGTGCAGCGTTGGCAACACGCGCTTGAGCAGGCTGGTCGTGATGGCAGTTTGCAAAAGATTCACCAGCGCTGGTTTAGCGAACCCTTCAGTTTGGAGGCCTTGGCGCCCGTACCCGCCCTTAGCAACGACTTGCCGGGCCAGTGATGGCCAGTGCCGATGGATTGAGCCTGCTTATGCCCGGCGCCTTGCCTGCAAAACCTTCCTGTATATGCCGAGTGGCTTTCTATTTGGCCGCGCTAAGTGCCTGTCGAATGCGGGGTGCCCACAAAGTTTTGCGGTTTGCGCTGTGGGATCGGCGTAAGGCCGGCTGGCTGATTATGTAGTTTTACTACATAATTGCTCGCCAAAACCAAAAACGAGCAATGGTGCACTTCCATGCAAAGAGCCTCGCATCATGACCTTCGCGCGCAGTTTCGCGCGCTTCTTGCCTCAAATAGCTGCTATCACACGGCCTCGGTGTTCGACCCCATGGCGGCGCGCATTGCTGCCGATCTCGGCTTTGAAGTGGGCATCCTGGGCGGTTCTGTAGCTTCACTACAAGTTCTGGCCGCGCCGGACTTTGCCCTGATCACCCTCAGCGAGTTTGTCGAGCAGGCTACCCGTATTGGCCGAGTCAGCCGCTTGCCGGTGATCGCCGATGCCGACCACGGCTATGGCAATGCACTCAACGTGATGCGTACCGTGGTTGAGTTGGAGCGCGCGGGGATTGCTGCGTTGACCATCGAAGACACCCTGTTGCCGGCGCAGTTTGGGCGCAAGTCCACGGACCTGATCAGCGTGGCCGAAGGTGTCGGCAAGATCCGAGCTGCGCTGGAGGCGCGGATCGACCCAGACCTGGCCATCATCGCGCGAACCCATGCCGGCGTGCTTAGCGTTGAGCAGGTGATACAGCGCACCCAGGCCTATCAGGCGGCCGGTGCCGATGCCATCTGCATTGTCGGTGTAGAGGATTTTGCCCATCTGGAGAAGATATCCGCCGCCTTGAGCGTGCCGCTGATGCTGGTGACCTACGGCAATCCGAAACTGCGTGACAACCAACGTCTGGCCAAGCTCGGCGTGCGCATTGTGGTCAATGGCCATGCCGCCTACTTCGCCGCCATCAAGGCGACCTATGACTGCCTGCGTGAGCAGCGTGGGGCGCAGTCCAGTGATCTCAGCGCGACTGAGTTGACGCATACCTACACCCAGCCCGAGGACTACATCGTCTGGGCTGAAGAGTTTATGAACGTGAACGAATAGGCCGCCGATCACCTGCGCTTGTAATCAGCCTCAGTGACGTTCATATCTTCTCCTCAGGGCAACGCATGTGGAGGTGATCATGGCCGGTGGTTGGAGTAATGACGGCGCGGTACAGGAACAGATCGACAGCACCATCGCGGACGCCGTCCAGCGCGCCCGTAGCCAACTGCCCAGTGGCGAGAGCCTGACGCACTGCGAGGTGTGCGATGCGCGCATTCCTGACGCGCGACGCCAGGCTGTGCCCGGTGTGAGGCTATGCGTGGCCTGCCAGGACGCGGATGATCAACAGCAGAAAGCCAGTGGCGGCATCAACCGGCGCGGTAGCAAAGACAGTCAGCTGCGCTGATTGAGCGGGCGTGGGGCTGGTCTGTAGCCAGCAGAGTGTTCATCTATACTTTTCGCCAATAACCACCTTCAGCTAGAGGCCGCTTGATGGTTACTGCTTTGCGTGACGCTATCCTCACGAGTTACCCACGTGCACCCTACGCATGGTCGGTGATGTTGATGCGCCGCTGCATCTTGTGTGCGTGTTTGTGGTTGTCGGGGATGGCGTTGTCGTCAGCGGCAGAGTTGCAGTTGTACACAGAAGAAAGCCCGCCCTTTAATTTCAGTCGCGATGGTCGCGTCACCGGCTTTTCTACTGAGCTTATTCGCCAGCTGGCCGTGCTTGCCGGGGATGTTGCACACATCAAGTTGGCGCCTTGGACGCGCGGTTATGCCAAGGCACAGGACGCCCCGAATGTTGGTATTTTCACCATGGCGCGGATTGCCGAGAGGGAAAAATCGTTCCAGTGGGTGGGGCCCATCTCCCTTTCGCTGAACCGCTTTTATACCCGTAAAGGCTCAGGTATTCGGATGGGTAGTATTGCTGAGGCGCAAGCCATGCAACTGGTCCTGCCGCGGCAGTGGTACAGCTACCAATACCTGGTGGATAAAGGCTTCAGCAATATTTATACGGTGACCTCTGCTGAGCGGATGATGCAGATGTTTCGCAGTGGCCGTGGCGATATGTTGGCCGTCAGCGATATTGCCTTACCTGCACTATTGGACATGGCAGGTATGACGCCGGATCAGCTCGAACCGCAGTTGGTTTTCCTGCAGCACGAGTCCTACCTGGCATTCTCTTTGGCCACTGACCCGGCGGTGGTCAGCCGTTGGCAAGGGGCGCTGGATGAGATGAAGCGTGATGGCAGCTTCGCGCGTCTCTTCCAGCACTGGTTCCCCAACCTGAGTTTGCTGCCTCGTTTACTTGAAGTCAGTCGCTAGCGTCAGAACAGGAAATAGCGCTGCGCCATCGGCAGCACCTCAGCCGGTTCACACCAGAGCAACTGACCGTCTGCCTTGACCTGATAATTCTGCGCGTCCACCTCGATAGTCGGCAGGTAGTCGTTGTGAATCAGGTCGGTTTTCTGCACCTCGCGGCAGCCTTTGACCACGCCAATCTTCTTCTTCAGCCCCAGCTGTTCGGGCACCCCAGCATCGAAAGCCGCCTGGCTGATAAAGGTGATGCTGGTGGCATGCCGGCTGCCGCCATAGCTGGCAAACATCGGCCGGTAGTGCACCGGCTGCGGGGTGGGGATCGAGGCGTTGGCGTCGCCCATCAGGCTGGCGGCAATTGCGCCGCCTTTGAGGATTAGGGTGGGCTTAACGCCGAAGAACGGCGGGCGCCAGAGCACCAGATCGGCCCACTTGCCCACTTCGACCGAGCCGACTTCGTGGCTGATGCCGTGGGTGATGGCCGGGTTGATGGTGTACTTGGCGATGTAGCGTTTAACCCGGAAGTTGCTGTTGCCGGGGCCGTCGCCTTCCAGCGGGCCGCGCTGCTTGTGCATCTTGTCGGCGGTCTGCCAGGTACGCGTGATCACCTCGCCGACGCGGCCCATGGCCTGGCTGTCGGAGCTGATCATGCTGAACGCGCCGAGGTCATGCAGGATGTCTTCGGCGGCAATGGTCTCGCGGCGAATGCGGCTTTCGGCAAACGCCACGTCCTCGGCGATGCTCGGGTCGAGGTGGTGGCAGACCATGAGCATGTCGAGGTGCTCGTCGATGGTGTTTTTGGTGAACGGCCGGGTCGGGTTGGTCGAGCTGGGCAGCACGTTGGGGAAGCCGCAGGCCTTGATGATGTCCGGCGCGTGGCCGCCACCGGCACCTTCGGTGTGGTAGGTGTGGATGGTGCGGCCCTTGAACGCGCCGAGGGTGGTTTCGACAAAGCCGGATTCATTCAGCGTGTCGGTGTGAATCGCCACCTGCACGTCGTACTGATCGGCCACGGAGAGGCAATTGTCGATGGCCGCCGGGGTGGTGCCCCAGTCTTCATGCAGTTTTAGGCCGATGGCACCGGCCTTGACCTGCTCGATCAGCGGTTCTGGCAGCGAAGCGTTGCCCTTGCCGGTAAAGCCCATGTTCATCGGAAAGGCATCGGCGGCCTGCAGCATGCGCGCCATGTGCCACGGCCCTGAGGTGCAGGTTGTGGCGTTGGTGCCGGTGGCTGGCCCGGTGCCGCCACCGATCATGGTGGTGACGCCGCTCATCAAGGCTTCTTCGATCTGCTGCGGGCAGATGAAGTGGATATGGCTGTCGATGCCGCCAGCGGTGAGGATCATGCCTTCGCCGGCGATCACTTCGGTGCCCGCGCCGATGGCAATGGTCACGTCCGGCTGAATGTCGGCGTTACCCGCTTTGCCGATGGCGGCGATGCGCCCGTCTTTGAGGCCGACGTCGGCTTTGACGATGCCCCAGTGGTCGATGATCAGCGCGTTGGTGATCAGCGTGTCGACCACATCGGCGGCGCACAGTTGTCCCTGGCCCATGCCGTCGCGGATCACCTTGCCGCCGCCGAATTTCACTTCCTCGCCGTAGGTGGTGAAGTCTTTTTCCACTTCAATCCACAGCTCGGTATCGGCCAGGCGCACCTTGTCGCCGACGGTGGGGCCGAACATATCGGCATAGGCTTGGCGGGAAATTTTCATGTTTGTCCTATCCGTAGGATGGGTTAGCGGCGAAGCGGCATAACCCATCAATGCTTGGTTAGTTTTTGGCGATGGGTATCGCTGCGCTCCACCCATCCTACCCAGACGTTACAAGTCGCCCATCACCCGTCCGGCAAAGCCGAATACGCGGCGATGGCCGGCCAGGTCGACCAATTCCACCTCGCGGCTCTGTCCGGGCTCAAAGCGCACCGCAGTGCCGGCCGGGATGTTCAGGCGCATGCCACGCGCCGCGCTGCGATCAAAAGTCAGCGCGTAGTTGGTTTCAAAAAAATGGTAATGCGAGCCGACCTGAATTGGTCGGTCGCCGCTGTTCGCCACGGTCAGGCTGATCGTGCGACGGCCGGCATTCAGCTCGATGTCGCCGTCCTGGATCTGGTATTCGCCGGGGATCATCGCTGTTTCACTCCAGAGTCAATTGCATAAAGGTGAGGTCCAGCCAGCGGCCGAACTTGCGGCCGACCTGCGGCATCTGGCCGGTGGTGACGAAGCCGAGGCGCTCGTGCAGGCGTACTGAGGCGCTGTTGTCGCTCTCGATGGCGGCGACCATCACATGCAGGTCAGCTGCTTGCGCGCGCTCGATCAGCGCCTGCATCAGCAGCGGACCGAGGCCTTGGCCGCGTTGGTCGCAGCGCACGTATACCGAGTGTTCGACGGTGTGGCGAAAGCCTTCGATGGCGCGCCAAGTGCCGTAGCTGCTGTAGCCGACGACCTCTCCAGCAGCATCGTGGGCTACCAGTACGGGGAAACCGGCGGCGTTGCGTTCGCTCAGCCAGGCCTGGCGGTTGGCCAGGTCGACGAGGGTTTCATTCCAGATCGCCGTGGTATTGAGTACGGCGTCGTTGTAGATGGCCAGGATGGCGGGCAGGTCGGCGGCAGTGGCGTCTTGAATAATCATGCTTATGCAATCGGTTGATGGACGGTGACCAGTTTGGTGCCGTCGGGGAAGGTGGCCTCGACTTGAATCTCCGGGATCATTTCAGGGATGCCTTCCATCACCTGATCACGGCTGAGCAAAGTGGTGCCGAAGTGCATCAGCTCGGCCACGGTCTGGCCGTCGCGGGCGCCTTCCAGCAGTGCGGCGGAGATATAGGCCATGGCTTCCGGGTAGTTGAGCTTTACCCCACGGGCGAGGCGGCGTTCGGCCACCAGGCCGGCGGTGAAGATCAGTAATTTGTCTTTTTCTCTGGGTGTAAGGTCCATCGTTTTGCTCCGTTCGTAGGGTGGATGTCGCTTTTCACATCCACCGGCTGGTGGTGGACAACGCTGCGCGGTTGTCCACCCTACGTGTTCCAAATTCTCGGGGGTATGGCCTCACGGCCAAGTAATTCAGGGCGCAGCAGGCGCCAGAGTTCGATTAGCCAGGCGCGGGCATGCAGCGCTTCGCTGGCCAGGCAGCGGGCTACCAGCAGGCCCGGTAGTTGAGTCAGGTCGCCGCGTACCGGTGTGGTCAGATTGCGGCAGCGCTCCAGCAATTCGCTGTCGATTTCGCCAGTGATCAGCAGGGTGGCAAACACTGGTTTGCCGTCCAGGCCGATGGGCGAGTCGAGCAGGCCGTCAGCGCCGGTAACTCGCTGGCGTTCGTGCCAGAGCAGTTGGCCGTCGCGGCGAATATTCAGTTCGGCTTGGAAATGGCCCGCATCGAAGCGCTCGCCACTGGCTGGGCGGCCGAGGGCGACGATGTCCCAGTACAGCAGCTTGGCATCGCCAAGCAGGTCGATATCGGTGCTCAGCTCGGCTTGGGCGCCGGCGTAGACGATGGTTTCCTGTGGCAGCCATTCCAAGGTGGCACCCGCTTCGACACGCAGCTTGAGGCTTTGATAAGCCGGGCCGGTAGCGCGGTACCACTTGGCTGCACCGGGGCTGGTCAGCTGGGCCCAGGCATTGGCGCCGACTGTGGCGCAAATATCCAGGCGGTCACCGCCGGCGATGCCGCCCGGTGGGTGCACGATGATGTGCTGGCACACTTGCGGCCCTTCGGCGTACAGGTGCTTTTGCACCCGCAGCGGGCCTTTATGGCGGCGCAGGGTCGGGCGGGTGGCGTCGCCGTCACGGCCATAACCCAGCTCCAGCTCGGCGTGCCAGCTGGGGGTAAATAAGGCGGCGGGTACGGGTGCGTTCATAGTTATCTTTTTCGGTGGAATGGGCTTCGGCTGTTTTGTAGACGCGAGCTTGCTCGCGAATCGCAATCGCGAGCAAGCTCGCTCCTACAGGTTGCCCTCAAATCGCCACCAGTCCGCGCACACCGTCGGCTTCCATGGTTTCGCCACGTCCCTGCTGGACAATCTCGCCGCGGCTCATGACAAGGTATTGATCGGCCAGCTCGGCGGCAAAGTCATAAAACTGCTCGACCAGCAGGATGGCCATGTCACCACGTTCGGCGAGTTTCTTGATCACCACGCCGATTTCCTTGATCACCGAGGGCTGGATGCCTTCGGTGGGTTCGTCGAGGATCAGCAGGCGCGGCTTGCTGGCCAGTGCGCGGCCGATAGCCAGTTGCTGCTGCTGGCCGCCGGAGAGGTCGCCGCCGCGGCGTTGCTTCATCTCATGCAGCACTGGGAACAGCTCATAGATAAATTCCGGCACCACTTTGGCCTCGCTGCCGGGGAAGCGTGACAGGCCCATCAGCAGGTTCTCTTCTACCGTCAGACGGCCGAAGATTTCCCGGCCCTGGGGCACGTAGGCGATGCCGGCGTGCACGCGCTGGTGAGGCTTGAATGCGGTGATCGGCTGGCCTTCCCAGTTGACTGCGCCTTGCTTGGCCGGGATCAGCCCCATCAGGCATTTCAGCAGGGTGGTTTTGCCCACACCGTTGCGGCCGAGCAGGCAGGTGACTTCGCCGACTTTGGCCTCGAACGACAGGCCTCGGAGGATATGGCTGCCGCCGTAGTACTGATGCAGTTGCTCAACTTGCAGCATGTCGATGTCCTTTTATTCGTTTTGTGGGAGGGGCCGAGCGGCGAACCGATCAGCCGCGACGCTTTTGATCTTTAAGCGCTCGCGGCTAAAGCCCCTCCCACGGTATGCATTAACGGCCGAGATAAACCTCGATCACCCGCTCATCGTTCTGCACCTGCTCCAATGAGCCTTCGGCCAGCACGCTGCCCTGGTGCAGCACGGTGACGTGGTCGGCAATGCTGCCGACAAAGCCCATGTCGTGCTCCACCACCATCAACGAGTGCTTGCGCGCGAGCGACTTGAACAGCTCGGCAGTGAACTCGGTTTCGGCGTCGGTCATGCCCGCTACAGGTTCATCCAGCAGCAACAGTTGCGGGTCTTGCACCAGCAGCATGCCTATCTCCAGAAACTGCTTCTGCCCGTGCGAGAGCAACCCGGCCGGGCGTGAGCGCGATGCATCGAGCTTGATCGTCTGCAGTACTTCATCAATGCGGTCACGCTGCTCGTCGCTGAGTTTGGCACGCAGGCTGGCCCACACCGACTTGTTGGTCTTCTGCGCCAGCTCAAGATTCTCGAACACGCTCAGCGCCTCGAACACCGTGGGCTTCTGGAACTTGCGACCGATGCCGGACTGGGCGATCTGCACTTCGCTCATCTGGGTCAGGTCGAGGGTTTCGCCGAAGTAGGCGACGCCGTTGTCGGGGCGGGTCTTGCCGGTGATCACGTCCATCATGGTGGTCTTGCCGGCACCGTTGGGGCCGATGATGCAGCGCAGTTCACCAACGCCGATATACAGCGTCAGGTTGGTCAGCGCTTTGAAGCCATCGAAGCTGACGTTGATGTCTTCCAAGGTCAGGATGGTGCCGTGGCGGATGTTCAAGCCTTTGTTGGCCAGGGTGCTGGCGCCAATCGCATCGCGGCTGCTACCGGCGGGGTCGAAGGCCGGTGCAACCATCATTTCGGGTACGGGAGCTGCGCGCATCATTGCTCTCCTTTCTTGCGTAACAACCCGATCACGCCTTTCGGCAGAAACAGCGTTACGACGATAAATAGAAAGCCCAGGGCGAACAGCCAGTATTCCGGGAAGGCCACGGTAAACCAGCTCTTCATTCCATTGACCAAACCCGCGCCGAGCAGCGGGCCGATCAGCGTGCCGCGCCCGCCCAGGGCCACCCACACGGCGGCTTCGATGGAGTTGGTGGGCGACATTTCGCTGGGGTTGATGATGCCCACCTGTGGCACATACAGCGCCCCGGCCAAACCGCAGAGCACTGCGCTGAGCACCCAGATAAACAGCTTGTAGCCGCGTGGGTCATAGCCGCAGAACATCAGGCGGTTTTCCGCATCACGCAGGGCGGTCAGCACCCGGCCGAACTTGCTGCGCGCCAGCCGCCAGCCCAGGTACAGGCTGGCCACCAGCAGCACCACTGTGGCGAAGAACAGCGCTGCGCGGGTGTGCGCAGCGGTGATGTCGAAGCCGAGAATGGTGCGGAAGTTGGTGAAACCGTTGTTGCCGCCAAAGCCGGTTTCGTTACGAAAGAACAGCAACATGCCGGCGAAGGTCAGCGCCTGGGTCATGATCGAGAAGTACACGCCCTTGATCCGCGACTTGAAGGCGAAGTAACCGAACACCAACGCCAGCAGCCCCGGCGCCAGCACCACCAGGCACAGCGCCCAGAGGAAGTTGCTGGTGCCGTACCAGTACCAGGGCAGCTCGGTCCAGGCGAGGAAACTCATAAAGGCCGGCAGGCCGTCACCGGCCGCTTCACGCATCAGGTACATGCCCATGGCATAACCACCGAGGGCGAAGAACAGGCCGTGGCCGAGTGACAGCAGGCCGGCGTAGCCCCAGACCAGATCAAGCGCCAGGGCGACGATGCAGTAGCAGAGGATCTTGCCGACCAGTGTCAGGCTGTAGGCCGAGATATGCAGGGCGTTGTCTGCTGGCAGCAGGTGCAGCAGCGGCATGGCAATCAGCACTACGAGTACCAGTAAGCCGAAGGCCATCGAGACCTGCGGACCGAGCTTGGCGCTGGCGCGTGCCAATAGCGTTTGATTCAGGGGCATAGTCATCAGTCGATCACCCGTCCTTTCAGTGCGAAGAGACCTTGCGGGCGTTTCTGAATAAACAGAATGATCAGCGCGAGGATAAGGATCTTGCCGAGTACGGCGCCGATCTGTGGTTCGAGAATCTTGTTGGCGATGCCCAAACCGAAGGCCGCCATGACGCTACCGGCGAGCTGGCCGACACCGCCAAGCACCACCACCAGGAACGAGTCGATGATATAGCTCTGCCCGAGATCGGGACCGACGTTGCCGATCTGGCTGAGGGCCACACCGCCGAGGCCGGCGATACCGGAGCCCAAGCCGAAGGCGAGCATGTCCACCCGGCCGGTCGGCACGCCGCAGCAGGCCGCCATATTGCGGTTCTGCGTCACGGCGCGCACGTTGAGACCCAAGCGGGTTTTGTTCAGCAGCAGCCAGGTCAGCAGCACCACGAACAGAGCGAAGCCGATGATGACGATGCGGTTGTACGGCAGCACCAGATTGGGCAGCACCTGGATGCCACCGGACAGCCAGTAAGGGTTGGCCACTTCGACGTTCTGCGCGCCGAAGATTACCCGTACCAGCTGGATCAGAATCAGGCTGATGCCCCAGGTGGCCAGCAGGGTTTCCAACGGGCGGCCATAAAGGTGGCGGATCACCGTGCGCTCCAAGGCCATGCCGATGGCGGCGGTGACGAAGAACGCCACCGGCAGCGCCACCAGCGGATAAAGGGCCAGAGCTTCCGGGGCGAAACGCTGAAACAGGACCTGCACCATGTAGGTGGAGTAGGCGCCGAGCATGAGCATCTCGCCGTGGGCCATGTTGATCACGCCGAGCAGGCCGAAGGTGATGGCCAGGCCCAGAGCAGCCAGCAGCAGAATCGAGCCCAGCGACAGGCCGCTGAACGCCTGGCCGAGCAGCTCACCGATCAGCAGTTTGCGCTTGACCTGGGCCAGGCTGGTTTCGGCAGCGGTACGCACACCGGCATCGCTTTCGACGGCGGGGTCGAGCAGGGTTTCCAAGCGGGTGCGGGCCAGTGGGTCGCCGGTTTCACCGAGCAAACGCACTGCTGCCAACCGCACGGCAGGGTCGCTGTCGACCAGTTGCAGATTGGCCAGCGCCAGGGTCAAGGCGTCACGCACGGTCTCGTCGGTTTCGCGGGCGACGCTGGCCTCTAGCAATGGCAGTTGCGCCGGTTTGGCGCTCTTTTGCAGGTGTTGGGCGGCGGCCAGGCGCAGTTCTGGATCGTCCGCGAGCAGTTGGTGGCTGGCCATGGTGCTGCTGATCAGGCCGCGCAGGCGGTTATTCAGGCGCAGTTTCTTGGGCGCGCTGGTTGGGCGCGCGTCACCTTCCAATGCTTGGTAAGTGCCGGCGTTTTCAATAAACGCCTGCTTGCTTTTGTCAGTCGCGACGCGGCCCTGCTGCAGGGCTTCGAGCAATGGCAGGCGTGCCGCATCCGGGGCGGCCGACCAGCTTTGCAGCAGTTTGGCCTGCTTAGCGGGGTTGGCGGCGGCAAAATCTTGCGCGTCACCGGCCTGCGCGGCCAGGGGCAGCAGCAACAGCAGGCTCAGCAGAATTCGGGTAAGGGCAGTGAGCATGGGGATTCCTTGGCGTAGCCCGGATGCAATCCGAGAGCGGTCTTCCCGGATCACCTCCGGGCTCCAGCGACCCTCTCCCTGCACGGCTGAGCCAACCCATCTTTGACAAGAGGGTTGCTCTGCCACGCGGCGTGCCATCACGCTCGAGGGGAGGGCTTTTGCCTTAGTTGGACTTGACTGCGTAATCCGGCTTTTTGTCGTTGCCCTCGATGTACGGGCTCCACGGTTGGGCGCGGATCGGCCCTTCGGTCTGCCAGACCACGGAGAACTGCCCGTCTTCCTGTACTTCACCGATCATCACGGGCTTGTGCAGGTGATGGTTGGTTTTGTCCATGGTCAGGGTGAAGCCACTTGGCGCGGCAAAGGTCTGCCCGGCCATGGCCTCGCGGACCTTATCAACATCGGTGGTGCCGGCTTTTTCAACGGCCTGTGCCCACATGTGGATGCCCACGTAAGTGGCTTCCATCGGGTCATTGGTCACCACGGTGTCGGCGTTCGGCAGCTTCTTAGCTTTGGCGTAGGCTTTCCAGTCGGCGACGAACTTCTCGTTAACCGGGTTCTCTACGGACTGGAAGTAGTTCCAGGCAGCCAGCTGGCCGACCAGCGGTTTGGTGTCGATGCCACGCAGTTCTTCTTCGCCCACCGAGAAGGCCACCACCGGGATGTCGGTGGCTTCGATGCCCTGGTTGGCCAGCTCTTTGTAGAACGGCACGTTGGAGTCGCCGTTGACGGTGGAGATCACCGCAGTTTTACCGCCAGCGGAGAACTTCTTGATGTTGGCGACGATGGTTTGATAGTCGCTATGGCCGAACGGGGTGTAGACCTCTTCGATGTCTTTCTCGGCCACGCCTTTGCTGACCAGGAAGGCGCGCAGGATCTTGTTGGTGGTGCGCGGGTAAACGTAGTCAGTACCTAGCAGGAAGTAGCGCTTGGCCGCGCCGCCATCTTCGCTCATCAGGTACTCGACCGCCGGGATGGCCTGCTGGTTGGGCGCGGCGCCAGTGTAGAAGATGTTTGGCGACATCTCTTCGCCTTCGTACTGCACGGGGTAGAACAGCAGGCCGTTGAGTTCTTCATAAACCGGCAATACCGATTTGCGTGATACCGAGGTCCAGCAGCCGAAGGTCACGTCGACCTTGTCTTGGGTCAGCAGCTGGCGGCCACGCTCGGCGAATAGCGGCCAGTTGGACGCCGGGTCAACCACCACGGGCTCAAGCTGTTTGCCGAGTACGCCGCCCTTGGCGTTGATCTCGTCGATGGTCATCAGCGCCATGTCTTTGAGCGACGTTTCCGAGATGGCCATGGTGCCGGACAGCGAGTGCAGGATGCCGACCTTGATGGTTTCCGCGGCTTGCACGGTCCAGGTCATGCCCATGGCGGCGATGGACACGGACAGGGTGAAGGCCTTGATCAGATTGCGACGTTGCATGGTGCGATCTCCATTCACAAAAGTACTGTGTTAACTGCTGATTTGGGCTTATTGGTCTTGGCAGTGAAACAACAGGGCACAAGCTGGGCCCGAAAACGTCGACAGCGCTGCGCTGTCCTGATAGGGCTAGAGCAATTGCTGTGCCTGTTTGCGAAATACCAGGCAGATCGCGCTCGGCAACACGCGCGGCTAGGTGCGTTATGGCCTGGGTGCGCAGTGTTTAGCGGGCAGCAGCAGGTGTTGCGCCCCGGCTGTGCAGCCGGGGCGCGGTGTGAGGGTTATCGGGATAGTTGCACCAAGCAGGTGCGGTGAGCGGGGTGTGGTGCGTGGGTGTGTGCTGTGCTGGGGCGTGGCGGCTGAGGGTCAGCTGACCAGGTAGTTCTTCACCCCGGTAAAGATGATTTGCGCGGCCAAGGCGCACACGAACAGCCCCATCAGGCGGCTGACGATCTGCAGCCCTTGATCACCGAGCAAACGCTCAAACTGGTTGGACATATACAGCACCACGCCCACGGTGAAGCTGGCTAGGGCAATGCCCAGCACGGCCACGGCCTTGTCGCTCCAGTCCGGTTGGCTGGCGCCCATCAACAGGAGGGCGCCGATGGTGCCGGGGCCGACGGTCAATGGGATGGTCAGCGGCACGATAGTCACGTCCTGCTGCACGTTGTCGCTTTGCACCGCCGACTTGCCTTGGGCCATGCCCAAGGCCGAGATAAATAGCACGCTGCCGGCACCGATGCGGAAAGCATCAATGGTGATGCCGAACAGGGTGAAGATGTGTTTGCCGAACAGGTACAGCAGCACGCTGGCGATCAGCACGCCGAGCGCCACCTTCCAGGCCAGGCGCTTGCGCTCCTTGACCGTGTAACCACGGCTCAAGCCAATAAAGCACGACAGCACGAAGAAGGGGCTATAGAGCACCAGCAGTTTCAAATACAGGCTGAACAGCGCGGACGCCATGACAAGGACTCGTCTCGATCAATAAGGGGAGGCAGGGTACGAGTGTAGAGGCCGCCGGGCAATCCCAGCGACCCAATCAGGATGGCAAGGCGGCGCGCTTGAGGCGGATTTCCCGCTCGGCCACCCAGTGCTCAATCAGTTCACGCAGTTGCGACATTTCCACTGGTTTGGACATATGCCCGTCCATACCCACTTGGCGCGCGCGCTCTTTGTGTTCATTGAGGATGTGCGCAGTCAGTGCCACCACTGGGGTGCGCGGGCGCTGTTCGGTGGCCTCCCATGCACGCAGCTGTTCGGTGGCGGAGAAGCCATCAAGCACCGGCATTTCACAATCCATCAGCACCAGATCATATTGCTGGGCCTTCATCGCGCTGAGTGCTTCTTCGCCATTGCTGGCGGTATCCGGCTGCAGGTTGAGCTTGCCGAGCATGCCGCGAATCACTTTGGTGGAAATGGTGTTGTCTTCGGCGACCAGGATGCGGAAATCACTGGGGACGTTGAGGGGCGCGCTGATGGGGGGCGGAATGAACATTGGCGAGTCACCCTTGCCGCGCTGCGCCAGTTCGTCGGCCAGGGTGGTTTTCAGGGTGTAACCGGCCACAGGTTTAGCCAGGATGCGCTTGATCCCGGCGTTGCGCGCGATGATCTTGCTCGGCGCCTGGCTGATACCGGTGAGCATGATCAGCAGGATGTCGTGGTTGATGTTGGCGTCTTCTTTAATGCGTGCCGCCAGCTGCATTCCGGTCATGCCGGGCATTTCTTGGTCCAGTAGCACGACATCGAAGTACTCGTGCAGGTGCGCTTTGGTGCGCAACAGGGCCATCGCTTCTTTACCCGACGGCACCGCGCTGACGCGCATGCCCCAAGCGCTGCATTGCTGCACCAGGACTTTGCGGCAGGTGTCGTTGTCGTCCACCACCAGCAGGCGTGCGCCTTGCAGCGAGGCGTCGAGGTCGGCGGTGGGCAGCTCCAGGCGCGCGGCATCCAGCGGCAGGGTCAGCCATAGGGTTGAGCCTCGGCTGTTGCCGCCCTGGATACCAAACTCGCCGCCCATCAGGCGGATCAGCTGGCGGGCGATGATCAGGCCAAGGCGACCGCCCAGCTTGGTCGCCGCGAGGAAGTCTTTGCTGTGCAGTTCGGCATTGAGGAGGGCGTCGCGTTCGCTAGCATCCAGCGGCTTGCCGCTGTCCTGTACGGCGATGCGCAGGCGTGGCTGCTCGCTGTTTGTGTCGAGCGCCACCACCAGCAAAATTTCGCCTTCATCGGTCTGCTTGAAGGCGTTGTCCAGCAGGCTTAGCAGGGTCTGGCGCAGGCGCGTGGGGTCGCCGCTGATCACCCGTGGCACTTGCGGCTGGATAAAACTGATCAGCTCAACCTTCTGCTGCTCAGCCTTGGCGCGGAAGATGTCCAGGCAATCTTCAATCAGCGCGTTAAGGTCGAACTGCACATCATCCAGCTCAATCTGCCCGGACTCCAGCTTGGAGATGTCGAGAATCTCGTTGATCAGGGTCAGCAGCTCATTGCCCGAGCTGTGGATGGTTTGTACATAGTCGCGCTGCTTGGCGGACAGCGGCGTGCCGAGCAGCAGCTCAGTCATGCCCAGCACGCCATTCATCGGGGTGCGGATTTCGTGGCTGATCTTGGCGAGAAACTCAGCTTTGGCTTTCAGTTCGGCTGTGCTGGCGGCGAGGGCGCTGCTGGTGCTGAAGTGCTCCTGCAGGATGCGTCGTTGGCGTTCACTCATGGCCATGCTGAGGATAAAGCCGCTGATGACAGTAGTGCCCAGCAGGGCGTAGGCGATCGATTCGCTCTGCACTGACCAGTAGCCGAAGAAAATCGGTAAAGCGCAGATAAAGGCCACGCAGAACACCAGCGCCGCGATGCTGAACAATCGCGCAGGTTGGTAGCCATGCCGCCAGTGGGTGAGCGCGACCAGCAGGATGCTCAAGCCGGCAATTACGTTGAGCACGTAGACCAGCTGGTTGAACTGCAGGTTGGTGGCGACCAGGAGAACCATGCAAACCACGGCGATCAGTGCCACTTCGCCGCCAAGCAGATAGTTCAGTGGCGTGTTGGGGCAGACCTTATGGAAGAAGCTGGCGGTAAAGCACAGCGCGCAGATTGCCACCAGCAGCATCGACAGGTTGACGATCTGCGGTTGCAGGATTTGCCACTCACCGAGCCAGGGCGTGCTGATGCCCAGCAGGCTTACCGCCACGATCACTTGGCAGGTTTGCATCGCGGCCAGCCAGAGGTTGCTGTTGGCGCGGATGTACGCATAACGCACAAGGTTATACGCCACCAACATGGCCAGGCAGCCGATTAACAGCCCGAAGAGCAACGGGCGATTATCATCGGCCGCTAAGGCTTGGGCGCTCTGCAGGGTGATGGTAGGGCGCAGGGCATGGTCCGAGGCTAGGCGTAGATACAGGTCCAGCGGTTGCTCGCTGATTGGCAGCGGCAGGAGAAAGTCGCGACTGGCCAGCGGTCGGCTGGAGAGCGGCAGGTTGCTACCGGTATGGGCCTGCGCGATGAGCTCATCGTTTTGCAGCACATAGAGGTCAAGGTAGGCCAGGTAGGGGGCGAACAACCGCAGCATCTGCGCATCGGTATTCGCCGCGAGGCGATGGTGCAGCCAGAGTGCGCTGTCCCCGCCTGGGGTGTAGAGCTGGGTAAGGTCAGTGGGCTGGAACTGCGCTTGGCGTTCGGCGCTGCGCACGTCATTGAGTTGTAGCTCGGCGCCCGGGTCGCTGAGGCTTGACCAGGCAACCTGTGCGTCTGCTTGAGCTGACGCTGCGGTGAGCGCCATCAGCAGGGTGCTGAGTAGCAGGTAGGTGGCAATCCTCAGCCGGCGCACAATGAGTTCCCTTCAATATTAGGTGGGCAGATTATAGCCAAGCTGTTTGTCTGGGTAATATGACAATGATGGCCAATTAGCCACCATTGTCGTCTTTAGCGTTACTTTTCTGCGTGTTCGCGGGCAATCGCGCGGTAACCGATGTCGGTGCGGTAGAAACTACCGTTCCAGCGGATCTTCTCGGCCAGGCGGTAGGCCTGCTGCTGAGCCTCTTCCACGGTACGGCCGATGGCGGTGGCACACAGCACGCGACCGCCCGCAGTAACGACCTGACCGTCCTTCAGTGCGGTACCGGCGTGGAAGACTTTGCCGTCCAGTTGCGCGGCATCCTCCAGGCCTTCGATCACATCACCTTTGGCGTAATCGGCGGGGTAGCCGCCGGCCGCGATCACCACGCCTACTGTCGGACGTGGGTCCCAGGTGGCTTCGACCTTGTCCAGGGCCTTGGCCAGTGCAGCTTCGACCAGCAACACCAGCGAAGATTCCAGGCGGCACATGATTGGCTGGGTTTCCGGGTCGCCGAAGCGGCAGTTGAATTCGATTACCTTCGGCTTGCCGGCCTGGTCGATCATCAGCCCGGCGTAAAGGAAGCCGGTGTAGACGTTGCCTTCGCTGGCCATGCCGCGCACGGTCGGGTAAATCACTTCATCCATCACCCGCTGGTGCACGTCGGCAGTGACCACTGGCGCTGGCGAGTAAGCGCCCATGCCGCCGGTGTTCGGGCCGGTATCGGCGTCGCCGACGCGCTTGTGGTCCTGGCTGGTGGCCATTGGCAGCACGTTCTCGCCATCGACCATGACGATAAAGCTGGCTTCTTCGCCGTCGAGGAACTCTTCGATGACTACGCGTGAGCCGGCTTCGCCAAACGCATTGCCAGCGAGCATGTCGCGCACGGCGTCTTCGGCTTCCTGCAGGGTCATGGCGACGATTACGCCTTTACCTGCCGCGAGGCCGTCGGCCTTGATCACGATGGGGGCACCGACCTTTTGCAGGTAAGCCAGGGCCGGCTCAACTTCGGTGAAGTTCTGGTAATCGGCCGTCGGGATCGCATGACGGGCGAGGAAGTCCTTGGTGAAGGCCTTGGAACCTTCCAACTGCGCGGCGGCAGCGGTGGGGCCGAAGATATCCAGTTTGCGCGTGCGGAACAGATCAACCACGCCCGCTACCAGCGGCGCTTCTGGGCCGACGATGGTCAGCTGCACGTTTTGCTCGGCGAAGTCGGCCAGCGCTTGGATATCCAGCACGTCGATGGCGACGTTCTCGCACTTGGCTTCAGTGGCGGTGCCGGCGTTGCCCGGGGCGACGAAGACTTTCTCGACGCGCTTGTCTTGTGCGACTTTCCAGGCCAGGGCGTGTTCACGACCGCCGCTGCCGATGATCAATACATTCATGTTTCTCTCCCAGTGGAGGCGGGCCTAGGCCCGTTAGGTGGATAAGAAAGGGTTATCCACCCTACAAAAGCGATGTTGGGTATCGCTGTACTCAACCCAACCTACGGTGCAAAACGTGCAACTCTATCGAGGTCGTAGGATGGGCGGGGCGCAGCAATATCCATCAAATTAATGGCGGAAATGACGCATGCCGGTAAACACCATGGCAATACCCGCTTCATCGGCGGCGGCAATCACTTCAGCATCGCGCATCGAACCACCCGGCTGGATCACCGCGGTGACGCCATTGGCGGCAGCGTTATCCAAACCGTCGCGGAACGGGAAGAAGGCGTCACTGGCCATGACCGAACCGGCGACCTGCAGGCCAGCGTGCTCGGCTTTGATTGCAGCAATACGCGCGGAGTTGACGCGGCTCATCTGGCCGGCGCCGACACCGATGGTCTGGCGGCCCTTGGCGTAGACGATGGCGTTGGATTTAACGAACTTGGCCACTTTCCAGGCGAAGATCAGGTCGTGCACTTCCTGCTCGCTCGGCGCGCGCTGGGTGACGATCTTCAGGTCGTCGGCGGTGATCATGCCGATGTCGCGGCTCTGTACCAGCAGGCCGCCATTCACGCGTTTGAAGTCCCAACCTGCGCTGCGCTCGGCCGGCCATTCGCCGCACTCGAGCAGGCGCACGTTGGCCTTGGCAGCCACTACGGCACGGGCTTCAGCGCTGATTTTTGGCGCGATGATCACTTCGACAAACTGACGCTCAACGATGGCCTGGGCGGTGGCACCGTCCAGCTCGCGGTTGAAGGCGATGA
The DNA here is from genome assembly GCF_028680365.1 of Pseudomonas sp. MIL19. NCBI lineage: Bacteria > Pseudomonadati > Pseudomonadota > Gammaproteobacteria > Pseudomonadales > Pseudomonadaceae > Pseudomonas > Pseudomonas sp. MIL19. The sequence goes on from NZ_JAPPVG010000005.1 coordinate 118,512, forward strand.
TGCCGCCGAAGGCCGACTCGGTGTCGGTGGCGTAGGCCAGTTCATAGGCCTGGCGAATGCCGCCTTCGCTGTCCAGGGCCACGGCCACGCCGCACGGGTTGGCGTGCTTGACGATCACGCAGGCTGGCTTGACGAAGCTCTTCACACATTCCAGCGCGGCGTCGGTGTCGGCCACGTTGTTGAACGACAGCTCTTTGCCCTGCAGCTGCACGGCGGTCGCCACGCAGGCTTCGTCGGCATGCTCGACATAGAACGCGGCTTTCTGGTGCGGGTTTTCACCGTAGCGCATGTCTTGCGCCTTGATGAACTGGGTATTGAAGGTGCGCGGGAACAGGTTGCGCTCGGCAGTCGACAGCGTGTCGCGGCTCTGCTCGATGGTGCCCAGGTAGTTGGCGATCATGCCGTCGTAGGCTGCGGTGTGTTCGAAGGCTTTGAGGGCCAGGTCGAAGCGCTGGGCGTAGCTCAGGCCGCCGGCTTTCAGGGATTCGACGATGCTGGCGTAATCGCCCGCGTTGACCACGATGGCTACGTCTTTATGGTTCTTCGCGGCGGAGCGGACCATGGTCGGACCGCCGATGTCGATGTTCTCGATGGCGTCGGCCAGGTCACAGCCCGGCTTGGCCACGGTGGCGGCGAAGGGGTAGAGGTTGACCGCGACCAGGTCGATCGGTTTGATGCCGTGCTCGTCCATGACTGCGCCGTCGAGGGCGCGACGGCCAAGGATACCGCCGTGAATTTTCGGGTGCAGGGTCTTGACGCGACCGTCCATCATTTCCGGGAAGCCGGTGTAGTCGGCAACTTCCACGGCGGCGACGCCGTTGTCTTTGAGCAGTTTGTAGGTGCCGCCGGTGGACAGAATCTCCACATTGAGGGCGACGAGCTCACGGGCAAACTCAAGGATGCCGGTCTTGTCGGAAACACTGATCAAGGCACGGCGAACGGGGAGGCGGGTGGTCTGGTCGGTCATTTCAGAGTCCATCAGGGCGGTAGTTTCAGCAAAAAGGGCGGCTCATGTGGGCCGCCCTTTTCGGGAGTTGGGGGTTACAGCAGGTCGTATTGCTTGAGTTTCTTACGCAGGGTGCCGCGATTAAGGCCGAGTAGCTCGGAGGCCTTGGTCTGGTTGCCCTTGACGTAATTCATAACGGTTTCCAGCAGCGGCGCTTCCACTTCGGTCAGCACCAAGTTGTAGACGTCACAGACGTCGGCGCCCTCAAGGTGGGCGAAGTAGTTATGCAAGGCTTTCTCAACGCTGCCACGCAGGGTTTGTCCTTCTTCGCTTGGCGTATTGAGGTGCTGCTTCAAACTACTGTTGTCACTCGCAGGAGCCATTTCACTTCCTAAAGTTTCAGTCAACATCGTCATGCGGCCACCCCTTCTCCATTGTTATGCCGTTCGCTGAAGAACTCGCGAACGTTGGCGCACTGCGCGTCCTTACTGTCCAGACGATTGAATTGGGCGCGAAACTCCTTGGCGCCCGGCAAGGTTGCGAGATACCAACTGACATGCTTGCGGGCGATACGCACGCCCATTACATCGCCGTAGAAGGCGTGCAGTGCAGCCAGGTGTTCAAGCAGAATGTGTTCCACTTCGAGCAGGCCAAGCGCCGGGAGGTGTTCACCGGTACGCAGGTAATGCTCGATTTCACGGAATATCCACGGCCGCCCTTGCGCGGCTCGGCCGATCAACAGGCCGTCGGCGCCGGTGGCCATCAACACGGCCTTGGCTTTTTCGGGCGAGTCGATGTCGCCATTGGCCAGCACCGGAATCGACACCGCCTGCTTGATTGCAGCGATGGTGTCGTACTCAGCCTCGCCCATGTACAGGTCAGCGCGGGTGCGGCCATGCACGGCCAGCGCGACAATGCCGGCGTCTTCGGCGATTTTCGCGACTGTGACGCCGTTCTTGTTCTCGCGGTCCCAGCCGGTGCGGATTTTCAGGGTCACCGGCACATCGACGGCGGCGACCACGGCCTGAACAATCTCGCGAACCAAGGCTTCATCTTTCAGCAGGGCGGAGCCGGCAGCCTTGTTGCAGACTTTCTTGGCCGGGCAGCCCATGTTGATGTCGATAATCTGTGCACCCAATTCGACGTTCTTGCGCGCCGCCTCGGCAAGCATCTGCGGATCACCGCCGGCGATCTGCACCGAGCGCGGCTCGGGATCACCGGCGTGCACCATGCGCAGGCTCGACTTGCGGGTGTGCCACAGGCGCATGTCGCTGGTGACCATTTCCGACACCACTAAACCGGCGCCCATGCGCTTGCACAGCTGTCGAAACGGCTGATCCGTGACGCCCGCCATCGGGGCGAGGATCAGTGAGTTGGGCAATGTATAGGGGCCGATGCGTAGCGCCGACATAGGGCTTCCCTGCTCAAGAGACGTGCTGTTGAGGTCAATAGGAGAGTGCGAAAAAGGGTGGGCATGATACCCGCTCTGGATGACCGGAGAAAGGCTGTTTTGAACAAATTATGAACAGCTCTGAGCTTATCGCGATGGGTTTGGTTGTGGCGGATGCGCAACCAAACCTCGCTATCTTGGCTATTCCGGCGAGTGGAAGCTCAGGCTGTAATTCACCGCCTGGGTGCCTGGGTCGAGGATGTCCAGGGAGATGTGAATCGGCGTCTGCGGTGGCATTTCGACGTTGCCGGCCAGTTCACCGGCGAGGTATTCGCTGGGTTTGAAGCGGCGGCTGGCGAGCAGCTGGCCATTGATGTCGGCAAAGCGTATTTCCAGCAGCGGGAAGGGCTGCGAGAAGGGTGCGCGGTTGTAAAGGATGGCGTCGACTACCAGTGCGCCGCTGAACTCGGGGTGGCTGCGCACCACCAGGTTGCTGCTTTTGATTTGGCTGATGTCGACTTTGGATGGCAGCTGGCAGCCGACCGCCGGGCACAACTGTTCAAACCATGGGCGGTACTGATCCTGGCGCGCCAGTTCGTCGAAGTGATAGATCACGTATTGGCCAGCCAAGGCGCTGGCGCCAAGCAGGTTCAGCACGGTCCAGCCAATCCAGCGGCCCCAGGGCTTCTTCGGCGGCTGCCAGTCCAGTTGTAATGGTTCGTCATCCAGCTCGAACAGGTGCTCGTCACGCAATTGCGGCTCGTTGCGCTCGGTTTTTTTCGGCGCGGTCAAGTCCGGCTCTTCATCGGCGGGGCTGTCTGCGTGCGCGGAAAAGCTGTCGCGCTGGGCGTGCAGTTCAATGTGTTCGATTTCGGGTTCTAGATGGCGTTCGCTGGCGTTGGTATTGAACGCAGGTTCGTCCTCAATCGTGCTGAGCGGCTCGTGCGACGTCGGCGGCTGACTGGCGGCTGGCGTGCGCAGCTCGTCATGCAGCAGGGCTTCGGCCCAGCGCTCGTCGTGCGGGTCGTGCTCAACGGGCTCGGGTGCCAGAAAGGTTTCGGCGTATTTTGGGGCGCTATCAATCGCCAGAAACTGCTTGGACATCTGCTGTTCCTGGGCTTCGAGCTTGGCCAGCTCTTCATCCAGGTCGAGGCTGTCGAGGTCCAGGTCGTCGTGAATCCACAAGGTGTCGCTGGCGGTGTTGCTGGCTGGCTCGGGGGCTGCTGCGCTGGGCTCGACCGCCTGTGGTGCGGGCGTTGCGGGCAGGGGCTGCGGTTTTATGTCGGGCGCCTGCGCTGGCGCGCTGGTGGGTAGCTGCTGGCCTTGTTCGCGCAGCTGTTGCGCGGCGTTGAACACATGCAGGCAGGCTCCGCAGCGCACGGCACCATGGGCTGCGCCCAGCTGCGTGAGGTTCACGCGAAAGCTGGTGCGGCAATGGGGGCACTGGGTGACGAAGCTCTGGGTCATGCGGCAATCCGAATAAACAAGGCGGTTAGTCTAACGCAAGCGCTCGGCAATGCAGCGCAGCCTAACGGCGCACGCCGCTGATGCGTACCCAGCCATCTTTGTCGGCTGTTGGGTCGAGGTCAAAGGCGTCGGCATAGGCGGCGCGCACTTCTTCGGCCTGTTCGGCGAGGATGCCTGACAGCGCTAGGCGGCCGCCGGCTTTAACCAGGCGGGAGATCTGCGGCGCCAGTGCCACCAGCGGGCCGGCGAGGATATTGGCGACCACCACGTCCGCCGGCTCTTGCGGCATGTCTTCAGGCAGGTAGAGCGGGAAACGCGCCGGGTCGATGTTGTTGCGTCCGGCGTTATCGCGCGAGGCTTCGATGGCCTGGATGTCAATGTCGGTGCCGACGGCTTGCGGTGCGCCAAGCAGCAAGGCGGCAATGGCGAGGATGCCCGAGCCGCAGCCGAAGTCGATCACGCTGCAATCATGCAGGTCTTGCCCATCCAGCCATTCCAGGCACAGCGCGGTGGTGGGGTGGGTGCCGGTGCCGAAGGCCAGGCCTGGATCGAGCAGCAGGTTGACGGCGTCCGGCTCTGGTGCGGCATGCCAGCTCGGCACGATCCATAGGCGTTGGCCGAAGCGCATCGGCTGGAAGCCGTCCATCCAGCTGCGTTCCCAGTCCTGGTCGGCAATCACTTCGGCCTGGTGTTCCGGCAGGTCGGCACCGGTCAGCAGCTGCAGGTGGGCAAAGACTGCATTGGCGTCGGTATCGGCTTCGAACAGGGCGAGCAGGTGGGTATGCGACCACAGCGGCGTGGTGCCCAAGTCCGGCTCGAAAATTGGCTGGTCTTCAGCGTCCATAAAGGTCACCGATACGGCGCCGACTTCCAGAAGGGCATCTTCGTAGGTTTCCGCCTGCTCAGGAGTGATGGCGAGACGGACTTGTAACCAGGGCATGGGAAACCTCGTGAGCGTTGTGGCGGGATGGCGCAAATTGGCGCGCAGCTTACTTGAAGCGGTGGTGCGGCTGCCACCGCTTGCGGTCGGCAGAAACGACAAGGGCCGCCGAATGGCAGCCCTTGTCTGTGCGCTATGCCAAAGCTTAGTGCTTATCCATACCTAATTTCTTTTCCAGGTAGTGGATATTCACGCCGCCTTTGCAGAAGCCTTTGTCGCGGACCAGGTCACGGTGCAGCGGGACGTTGGTCTTGATGCCGTCAACTACGATCTCGTCCAGGGCATTGCGCATACGGGCCAGGGCCTCGTCGCGGGTGGCGCCGTAGGTGATGACCTTGCCGATCAGCGAGTCGTAATGCGGCGGTACGGTGTAGCCGCTGTACAGGTGCGAATCAACCCGCACGCCATTGCCACCAGGGGCATGGAAGTGCTTGACCTTGCCGGGGCAGGGCATGAAGTTATCCGGGTCTTCGGCGTTGATTCGGCATTCCAGCGAGTGGCCGCGAATCACCACGTCGTCCTGGGTAAACGACAGCTTGTTGCCAGCGGCGATGCTGAGCATCTCCTTGACGATGTCGATGCCGGTGACCATTTCCGATACCGGATGCTCAACCTGTACGCGGGTGTTCATCTCGATAAAGTAGAAGCGACCGTCTTCGTAGAGAAACTCGAAGGTGCCAGCGCCGCGATAGCCGATCTCGATGCAGGCATCGACGCAGCGTTGCAGCACTTCGACGCGGGCTTTTTCATCAATGCCCGGTGCCGGTGCTTCTTCCAATACCTTCTGGTGGCGGCGCTGCAGCGAGCAGTCGCGGTCACCCAGGTGGATGGCGTTGCCTTGGCCGTCGGAGAGGACTTGGACTTCGACGTGGCGCGGGTTGCCGAGGAATTTTTCCAGATAGACCATCGGGTTGCCGAACACTGAGCCCGCTTCGCTGCGGGTCAGCTTGGCCGACTTGATCAGGTCTTCTTCCTTGTACACCACGCGCATGCCGCGACCACCGCCGCCGCCAGCGGCTTTGATGATCACCGGGTAACCCACTTCGCGGGCAATCTGCAGGGCGGTTTCTTCGTCTTCCGGCAGCGGGCCGTCGGAGCCGGGTACCACGGGGACGCCGGCCTTGATCATGGCGTGCTTGGCGGACACCTTGTCGCCCATCAGGCGGATGGTCTCAGCGGTTGGGCCGACAAAGGCGAAGCCAGAGTTTTCCACCTGCTCGGCGAAGTCGGCGTTTTCCGCAAGGAAGCCGTAGCCGGGGTGAATGGCTGTTGCGCCAGTGACCTCGGCAGCGGCGATGATCGCCGGAATCTGCAAGTACGACAGCGCCCCGGAAGCTGGGCCGATGCATACCGACTCGTCGGCCAGGCCCAGGTGCATCAACTCGCGGTCGGCGGTGGAGTGCACCGCGACGGTCTTGATGCCTAGTTCTTTACAGGCGCGCAGGATGCGCAAGGCAATCTCGCCGCGGTTGGCGATCAGAACTTTTTCCAACATCGCTGGCTCTCCTCGGTTCAAACGATGGTGAACAGAGGCTGGTCGTATTCCACCGGCTGACCGTTCTCGCCCAGGATGGATTCGATCACGCCGCTGGTTTCAGCTTCGATGTGGTTCATCATCTTCATCGCTTCAACGATGCAGAGGATGTCGCCTTTCTTCACGCTCGAACCGACTTCGACGAAATTCGCCGAGGTTGGGCCGGAGGCGCGGTAGAAGGTGCCGACCATTGGCGAACGCACGACGGTGCCGTTCAGCTTGGCAGCTGCCGGGGCGGCGGCTTCGGCGGCGGGTGCTGCGGCAACCGGTGCGGCTGCTGGGGCTGGCGCCGGAGCGTACATCGGCTGTTGCATAAAGGCCGGCTGCTTGCTGTGGCGGCTGATGCGCACGGACTCTTCGCCTTCGCGAATCTCCAGCTCGTCGATGCCGGACTCTTCCAGCAGCTCGATCAGTTTTTTGACTTTACGAATATCCATAGTGGTTCAACTCCCGGTGAGGTCAGGGGCGCTTAAGTTCAAGTTGTTCGAGTGCAGCCTCCAGGGCCAGCTTATAACCGCTGGCGCCAAGGCCGCAGATCACCCCTACAGCAACATCGGAAAAGTAGGAGTGATGGCGGAAAGCTTCGCGTTTGTGCACGTTGGACAGATGCACTTCGATGAATGGGATGCTCACCGCCAGCAACGCGTCACGTAATGCGACGCTGGTGTGCGTAAAAGCGGCAGGATTGATCAGAATAAAGTCGACCCCTTCGCCATGAGCGGCGTGAATGCGCTCGATCAACTCATATTCGGCATTGCTCTGCAGGTAGAGCAAATGGTGGCCGGCCTCGCGGGCGCGGCGCTCCAGGTCGAGGTTGATCTGCTCCAGGGTGACGGCGCCATAAACCCCAGGCTCGCGGGTGCCGAGCAGGTTGAGGTTAGGGCCGTGCAATACCAGTAGGGTCGCCATGGCGGTGCTTCCTTGTTTTTCTACTGCGCTGGACTATGCCGCGACAGCGTCGGGCTGTCTAGTTCTCTGCAATAGTCAGCACGATGGCTGCAGATTGCGGCAAATATATGACTGCGGGTGCTAGAAACGTTCGCGTGCTGCACTCAAACGGGCGGCGAAGGTTGCGGCATCCACCTCACCTACGACTCGCAGGTCGCGCCATTCGTCACCCTTGCCGTCGAATAACAGGATCGCCGGCGGCCCGAACAGCTGGTAGCGGTCAAGCAGCGCGCGCTGCGCCGGGTTGCTTTCGGTGATGTCGAAGCGCACTAACGTGTAGTCACCCAGCTGGCGGCCGACCTCGGGGGCGGCGAGCACCTCGCGCTCAATCACTTTGCAGCTGATGCACCAGTCGGCGTACCAGTCGAGCAGCAGCGGTTGGCCGCTGCTCTGGGCGGACAGTAATGCTGCATCCAGCTGGGCCGGAGTCGTAACGGTTTGCCACTGGCCTGATTGCACCTGCTGGGTTGCTTCGGCGCTGCTCATCAGCGCGCGCCCGAGTGGTCGCAGCGGGTCATCCTGGCCCTGTAATGCACCGACCCAGGCAACCAAGGCATACACCAGCAGGGGGAGGCCAAGCAGTTGCGCGAGTTTTTGGTGATGGGTTTTCGGCGTCAGTTCCAGTGCGCCGAGCCAGAGTGCGATACCTGCGGCCAGCAGGCCCCACAAGGCGAGGCTGACCGGGCCAGGCACCACGCGCTCAAGCAGCCAGATGGCCACGGCCATCAGCAGTGCGCCGAACAGGTTGCGTACGGTAATCATCCAGGTGCCGGACTTTGGCAGTAAGGCGCCGCCGCCGACGGCGAACAGCACCAGTGGCGCACCCATGCCCAGGCCCAGAGCCAGCAGTTTGAGGCCGCCACCGAGGGCGTCGCCGCTGGCGCTGATATACAACAGCGCGCCGGCTAATGGTGCGGAGACGCACGGTGACACCAACACGCTGGAGAGCACGCCCAACGCGGCTGCGCTGACTACCGTGCCGCCCTGCAGGCGCTGGCTCAGGCGCTGCAGCGGGCCATCGATGGCAGCCGGTAGGCGCAGTTCGAGGAAGCCCAGGCTGGCCGCGCCGAACAGGGCGAAGAAAATCGCAAAGGGCACCAGTACCCAGGGCGACTGCAGGCGCGCTTGCAGATTGAGCTCCGCGCCGAACAGACCCATCAATGCGCCGAGGATGGCAAAGCTCAGGGCCATCGGCAGCACATAGGCCAGCGACAGCACCAGGCTGCGCAGCCCGCCCGGCTGGCCGCGTAATACCACGCCGGTGAGAATCGGCAGCATCGGCAGCACGCAGGGGGTGAAGGTCAGCGCCAGGCCTCCAAGGAAGAACAGTGCCAGATCGCTCCAGCGCCACGGCGTTGCCGCATCAGGTGCGGCACTGTTGGCCGCTGCGCCGCCACCAATGGCCAGCACGTTGGTTTCCGGTGGATAGCACAGGCCTTTGTCGGCGCAGCCCTGGTAGCTGACATTGAGGTTGAAGGGGCGATTGTCCGGGTTACTGACCGGCACCTCGACATCCAGCACCTCGTAGTACACCTCCACATCGCCGAAGAACTCATCATGCTTGGCTTTGCCTGGCGGCAGAATCGCCTGGCCTAGGCTGATATCAGCCGGTTCGCTGCTGAAGCTGAAGCGGTGCCGATACAGGTAATAACCTTCTGCAGCGACAAAGCGCAATTTGACCGAGGTGCTGGAGCTGTCGATCAGGCTCAGCTTGAACGCCTCGCTGACCGGCAGGAAGTCGGCGCTGTTGTTTAGCGGCGTGCCCAGTTGTGCGGGCGCGGGTGGCTTATCGAACAGGCCGGCGCTGGCAGGCAGTGCGACCAAAAGCAGAAGCAGGCAGAGTAAACGGTGCATGGCAGGCTCGTGATACGGGAGTCGCCGCATCATAACGGAGGCGGGTGACTCAGGGCACGGTCAAGGCTGTAAGCGCTGTTGTCTGCCGGCTAAATGGCCGCGACAGATTGCCGCGTTACACCCGAAACGCCTGCACCGCGGTGTGCAGTTGCCCGCCGAGTTGCAACAGGTGTTCGCCCTGATTGCGCCCCTCGCCGATACGCTGCAGGTTGTCGCCGCCCAGCGTGTGGATGCGCTCGCTGTGTCCGCGAATGTCGCTGACGGCTTCACCCTGCTGCGCCGTGGCATCGGCGATGCGCTCGGCCATGCTGGCGATGGTGCGGATCGCGGCAACGATTTCATCCAGCGCACCGTCAGCCGCTTCGGCTTGGCTGGCTGTGGCTTCGGCGTGTTCGACCTGGGTGCGCATGGCTTGCACCGACTGCCGGGCCGCCTGTTGCAGGCGGCCGATCAGCTCCTGAATCTCGGCGGTCGCGCCGCTGGTGCGTTGCGACAGCGAGCGCACCTCGTCGGCCACCACTGCAAAGCCGCGGCCCAGCTCTCCGGCGCGCGCCGCTTCGATGGCCGCGTTCAGGGCCAGCAGGTTGGTCTGTTCGGCGATGCCGCGAATGACCGTCAGCACATTACCGATGGTGGCGGTTTCTTCGGCCAGGCGTTCGATGGCCTGGGCGTTACCCTGTACTTCGTCGACCAGCGAATGCAGGCCGGTAAGGCTCTGGCCAATCACCTGCTGGCCCTGCTCCAGGGCGCTGTTGGCATCGCGGCTGGCGTCGGCGGCCTGGCTGGCGTCGCCCGCTACCTGCTGAATGGTGGCCTGCAATTCGCCCAATGCATCGCGAATCTGTGCGGTATCCCCGGCCTGGCGCTCAGCGCCCTCATGCAGGCCGCCATTGAGGTGTGCCAGGGTGTGACTGGAACTGACCACCTGCTCGGCGTTTTGGCGAATGGTGCCCACCAGGTCAACCAGATAAACCCGCAAGCGGTTGAGCGATTCTTCGATATCGCGCAACTCCTGCGTGCGTGAGTCGAGATGAATGTCGGTCGCGAAGTCACCCTGGGCCCAGGTCGACAAGGCTGGTGCCAGGCGAGAAAGGACGCGGGTGAGGCGGCGCTGCAGGGTGTCGATAATCAAGGCAATCAGCAGGATCAGGCCGATCATCAGGCCCAGTATCAACTGCACTTCGCCCTGGATACGCCCATGCTCGGCGCGCACTTGAGGCTCCAGCGCGGCGAGCGCCTGTTGTACCTGATCGACCTGCACGCGGGTGCTGCTGGCAAGGGCCGCGCGTGCCTCGATCAGCTCCCGGGTGCGCTGCAGTTCGGCGGGGTAGCGTTTGAGCAGCGACAGCAGGTCGCGCTTGAGGGCGATGCCGCGGTCTTCGGCCTGGCTGCTGTCAGCGCCGGCGTCCAGTCCTAGTAAATTGGCAAAGGCGTTACTGGGCGCTTGGTTAGCGTCGGCCACGCCGAGTAACGGCAGGTCGCTGAGCCGCTGCGTTTGTTTGCTCAGTGCCGCCAGCTCGCGCTCGACTTCACTCGCCAGCTCGCTGCGGCCGCTGCGCACCAGTTTGTCGCGGGCATGGGCTAGGCGTGTGAGGTGGCGAGCCGCGTTGAACAGCGGCCGGCGATAGCTCGCAGCATCGCCTGTATCTGCACTGTCGGCATAGTCCGCCAGTTGTTCGAGGCTCGCCTCTATTTCACGCTCGGCCTGTACGAGCAGGCCTTGTGGGTCTGCGGAGAGCTTGCCGGCGGCCAGCAGTTCGTGGGCGCTGAAAGCTGTGAGAGCGTTGATGCTCGGAAGAGCGTCGTTGGCCAACTGTTCGGGCAGCTCGGCAATCGATTGCTCCAGTGTCGCCAGCGCCTGCAGCGCCGCGCTGTGGCGCAGGGCGTCGCCCGTTTTCAGGTAGGCGTTGATATTCAGTGCTGCATCGTTCTGGAATTGTTGCGACAGGCTGAGGTATTGCGTCATCAGCAGATACGGGCGTTCGAGGGCGCGCTGCGACCACCAGAGCGTGGCAGCCAAGGCGGCGCACACGGTGACCAGTAGCAGGGTATTGAAATTAGTCAGGAATTTAAGGCGCATAGGGCTCGACCGGCTGAAGAACGGTGCGGGCTACCGACGATTGGCGTCAGGCAGCCACTAAGCCTCAGAATTTATTGCTCTTTCATGACCGTAATATGACGGTGCGAGCCGCGTCACAGTTTTCTATCGCGCGCTGACGCCTATAACCACTTGTCTGCGGTTCAGTCGCCCTGATAGATCGCGACCTGGTTACGCCCGCTGTGCTTGGCCACATACAGCGCCTGGTCGGCCTGCTGCGAGAGCAGTTTGCCATCCAGGTTCGGGCTCAGCTGGGCGATGCCGCCGCTAAAGGTGCAGGACAGGTCATGCGGCTGCGCCGAGTATTGGATTTCCGCAAAGCGCTGGCGGATGTCATCCAGCACGCGCTTGGCTGACTCGGCGTCGGTATTGGGCATGACCACGGCGAACTCTTCACCGCCGTAGCGACCAATATGGTCGGTCTTGCGCAGGCGTTGCTTGAGAAACAGCGCCAGGCTCTTGATCACCCGATCGCCCATGGGGTGGCCATAGGTGTCGTTGACCTTCTTGAAGAAGTCGATATCGATCATCGCGAAGCTCAGAGGCTGGCCGTCGCGTTCGGCACGAAAGCGCGCGTCTTCGAGCAGTTGCAGGGTATGGGTGTGGTTGTACAGGCCGGTCAGGCTGTCGCGTACCATGCGCGCCTTGAGGCTGCGCGCACGGGCGGCGCGGTTGCGTACGGTGGCGATCAGGTGGCGCGGCTTGATCGGTTTGGTGAGGAAGTCATCGCCGCCTTCACTCATGGCATCGAGCTGCTTGTCCAGGTCATCTTCGGCGGACAGGTAGATGATCGGCACGCTGACATAACGGTCGTTGTGGCGAATCACCTGGGCCAGTTCCGGGCCGCTGCACTCGGGCATGTACATGTCGAGGATGATCAGGTCGGGCTGGAAGTCGGCCAGCTGGCTCATCGCCTGAATCGGTTCGACCAGGGTGCGGGTGACGATGCCGGCACTGTTGAGCACGCGCTCGGTGTGTGTGACCTGCGCCCGCGAGTCGTCGATGATCAGCACCTTGTAGGGTTCGTACTGCGAGACATGCGTCAGCACCTCGATGCGTTCGAACAGGTTCGAGGCGTCCAGGCTGCCGGTGAAGAACTCCTGGCCACCGGCGCGTACAGCCTTCAGGCGGGTCAGGGTGTCGGTGTCTTCAGCGCTGAAGAACAGCAGCGGGATCTTGTGTTTGAGGCCTTCCTGCACGCTCTGTGCAAGCTGTAGGCCGCAGCCGGGGCCGGAGAAATCGACTTCCATCAGGATCGCGGCGGGGTGGCGTTCCAGGATGGCGTTGCGAAACGCGTTGGCAGTGTCCAGGGCAATGGCCGTCATGCCGAAGAACTCTAAGCGCTGGACCAGTTGCTCGGCACGCTCGATATGTTGCAGCGCCAGGTACACCGGTTTGCGCAGCGGCGGTAGCACGGTTTGCTCGAAACGGTCGCCGTGGCGCAGGCCGGTGCGCGACAGGCGCTGCAGCAGCAGGTTGAGTTGGCTGATCAGTTGGCTGTTGAGGCGACCGCGATTGTCGGCGACCTGTTGCAGGCTGTTATTGATCTCCTCGGCCAGCTGGCGGTGCTCGGCCTGGTCGAAGCGTTCGGCGTAGCGTTGCAGCAGCTGCGTGGCTTCGCGTAACTCGGCCATGCCAGTGTCGTTCCATTCACTGCGTTGCAGGCGCTGCCAGACTTCCAGTACTTGGCGTGCCTGATTGATGACGCGCTGGGCGAAGTGCTGCTTGAGGCGGTCGCTGCTGGGGTCTTCGTGCTCGATCATGGCGCGGGTTCGATTGGGTCGGCTTATGCAGGGGAAGTGATGGCTTATTGCTAGCAATCGTACCACTGGCGAACGGTTTTGTTCGCGCCGTCGATCTATTGGCGTCGGCCTTCTGTCGACCCCGTCACAGGTGGCAGATTGACTCAGACGCGCTAAGTTTGCCGATCTTCGCTGCGCAGCACGCCGCGCTTCACTTATAGTTAAAGCCAGTCGCGCAACCCTGCGAGGGGATTGTGGTCGAACGAGAGCCTGCGGGCGGCGCTGCCACAGCGCAGCACGCTCCGCTGTGGCCTCGCTACTTGAGTAAAAAAGGACAACGCCATGCTGGATTGGAAGAATCGAACTGCCGCTGCGTCTGCTGGCGCCACCGGCTCAGCTGACAGTACCCCCAACAAGTCCTCCGCTAACTGGGTTGTACGCACCGTGGGTGGATTGATCGGGCTTTTCCTGCTGTTGGCGCTGGTCGTCGGCTGGTACTGGAGTCAGGAGCCTGCGCAGTTTTCTGTGCAGCAACGCGCCGAGGCGGCTTCCCAGGCGCGCGGGCATAAGCTGGTGAATGGTTACACCACTGCCGAAACCCTCAAGCAGGTGGCCAATACGTTGCTCGACAAGCCGGGCGGCTATCTGTCCAACGACCTCGCGCCGCCGGGCCTGTGGCTCGACAACATGCCGAGCTGGGAGTTTGGCGTGCTGGTGCAGGTGCGTGATATGTCCCGCGCGCTGCGCAAGGACTTCACCCGTTCGCAATCGCAATCCACCGAAGACCCGGATTTGGCCAAGGCCGAGCCGCGCTTTCACTTCGACAACAAGAGCTGGGCGCTGCCGGCCTCCGAGGCCGAGTATGCCGAAGGCATCAAGTCGCTTGATCGCTATCTGGCTCGCCTTGCCGATCCCAGTCAGTCCAATGCGCAGTTCTATACCCGCGCCGATAACCTCAACAACTGGCTGGGCGATGCCGCGACCCGTTTGGGTTCGCTGTCGCAGCGTCTGTCGGCCAGCGTGGGTCAGGTACGTCTGAATACCGCGGTGGTTGATCCGGCGCTGGCCGAAAGCGTGGCTCAGGCCGACTTTGTCGAAGGCGTGAACTACGAAACACCGTGGTTGCAGATCGACAACGTGTTCTACGAAGCCCGTGGTCAGGCCTGGGCGCTGGCGCACCTGCTGCGCGCCATCGAAGTGGATTTCGCCGATGTGCTGGCGAAGAAGAACGCCACCGTCAGTGTGCGTCAGATCATCCGTGAGCTGGAGGCCGCGCAGGAACCCCTGTGGAGCCCGATGATCCTCAATGGCAGCGGTTATGGTTTGCTGGCTAACCACTCGCTGGTGATGGCCAACTATATTTCGCGGGCCAATGCCGGCCTGATCGATCTACGCCAACTGCTGTCGCAGGGCTGATCGGTGGCCTGGTCTGACGCTGAGGCGGCGCACCGCGCTGCCTCGGATCGCGAGCGCATCGCCTGGGTCGACGAGGATGACCAGTTGCTGGGTGGCGTGCTGCGCAGCGAACTGCGTCAGCGCCATTTGCGCGGCCGGGGCACCTATATCCTGCTCTTCAACAGTGCCGGCCTGCTCTGCGTGCACCGGCGTACCCTGAGTAAGGCGCTGTATCCGGGCTACTGGGATGTGGCCGCCGGCGGCATGGTGCTGGTGAATGAAAGCTATGCCGAGTCCGCCGCCCGCGAACTGGCGGAAGAGCTGGGCATCGTTGATGCGGTGCTGGTTGAGCACGCGCATTTTCGTTACGACTCGCCGGAAAGTCGCCTGTGGTGCATGGCCTATTCGGCGGTCTCCGACGCGCCGCTGGTGTTGCAGCCTGAGGAAGTCGTGGAGGCGCGATTTATCACCATCGAACAGGCCTTGGCGGAGACCCAGCATTTGCCCTATTGCCCCGATTCGCTGGCCGCCTTGCAGCGTTATCTGGCAGCCACTGCGTAGGATGGGTCGGGCCGCGTAGGTTAGCCGTAGGCGTAACCCATCGTTTCGCGAGGAGGGGTATTGCTGCGCTCAACCCATCCTACGACCAGCTCTGGCAGGGTAATCCCGCGCCGTTTAAGGCTTTGTGCAGGATATGTGGACGTTTTGTTCGGCATCCTGCACAGCGTCGCTTATGCGCCGAGTAATGGCGCATTTTTACACTTAGCAGCAGCGTTTTTTGCCGTTACACTGCGCCGCCTTCAAGCCTTGGCCGTAAAGCCTAGGTGCGCTGCCCCTGCCAGAGTGGGGCTTCGCGGTCGACGCCTTAACCGGTATTCAGTCGGCCAGTCGCTATCCGGCCCCCTTCGAGGACAAACCGGTGGTCAAGAAAGCTTCCTCATTTGCCGCCCTTAGCGGCCTGGTGTATTCCACTGATAGCGGTCGGCATTGCCCTGACTGCAGCCAGCCGGTGGACGCCTGCACCTGCAAACAAACCCAGATTCCCGACGGTGATGGCATTGCCCGCGTGCGCCGCGAAACCAAAGGCCGTGGCGGCAAAACGGTGACCAGCATCAGCGGCGTGCCGCTGGCCGAAGAGCCGCTGAAAGAGCTGGTGGCGGCGCTGAAGAAGCGTTGCGGTTGCGGCGGTTCGCTCAAGGACGGGGTGATCGAGATTCAGGGCGATCACGTCGAACTGCTGATTGCCGAACTGCTCAAGCGCGGCTTCAAGGCCAAGAAGTCCGGCGGCTGATCCAGGTTTTCTAAAGGTGCTCGGCAGTTGCACTGTCAATTGCCGGGCTATTGTCATTTCCAGAGTTTAATCTGTACGCGCCTTGGTTATGCCCGGGCCACTATCGCCAGTAAGGGAGACTTCAATGTCTGCACGACGCACACGCAAAGATGACGGCAGCCAATGGACAGTTGCGGACAGCCGCAGCGTTTATGGCATTCGCCATTGGGGCGCGGGTTACTTCGCGATCAATGACAAGGGTCGTGTCGAAGTGCGCCCGAACGGCCCGAAAAGCACGCCGATCGACCTCTACGAGCAACTCGATGAGTTGCGTTCCAGCGGTCTGTCGCTGCCGTTGCTGGTGCGTTTCCCGGATATTCTGCAGGACCGCGTGCGCCAGCTGACTGGCGCCTTCGACGCCAATATCGCGCGCCTTGAGTACCAGAGCCCCTACACCGCGCTGTACCCGATCAAGGTCAACCAGCAGGAAGCGGTGGTGGAAAACATCATCGCCACGCAGAACGTTTCCATCGGCCTGGAAGCCGGCTCCAAGCCGGAGCTGATGGCCGTGCTGGCGCTGGCCCCGAAGGGCGGCACCATTGTCTGCAACGGTTACAAAGACCGTGAATTCATCAAGCTGGCGTTGATGGGGCAGAAGCTCGGTCACAACGTATTTATCGTGATCGAGAAAGAGTCTGAAGTGCAGCTGGTGATCGAGGAGGCGGCCGAGCTCAAGGTTGCGCCGCAGATCGGTCTGCGTGTGCGTCTGTCGTCGCTGGCATCGAGCAAGTGGGCTGACACCGGCGGCGAGAAATCCAAGTTTGGCCTGTCGGCGGCGCAGTTGCTGTCGGTGGTTGAGCGCTTCCGCGCGGCGGGTCTGGATCAGGGCATCCGTTTGCTGCACTTCCATATGGGTTCGCAGATCGCCAACCTGTCCGACTACCAGCACGGCTTCAAGGAAGCCATCCGCTATTACGGCGAGCTGCGTGGCCTCGGCCTGCCGGTCGACCATATCGACGTCGGCGGCGGCCTGGGTGTGGATTACGACGGCACTCACTCGCGCAACGCCAGCTCGATCAACTACGACATGGATGACTACGCCGGTGTGGTGGTCGGCATGCTTAAAGAGTTCTGCGACGCGCAAGAGCTGCCGCATCCGCACATCTTCTCCGAGAGCGGCCGCTCGCTGACCGCGCACCACGCCATGCTGGTGGTGCAGGTCACCGATGTGGAAAAACACAACGACGAGATCCCCAAGATCGAGGACGTTACCAGCCTGCCGGAAACCGTGCGTTATCTGGTCGAGCTGCTCGGCCCGACCGATATCGAGATGGTCACCGAGACCTACTGGCGCGCCACCCACTATATGAGCGACGTGGCCACTCAGTATGCCGACGGCAAACTCAGCCTGACCGAAAAGGCTCTGGCCGAGCAGTGCTACTTCGCCGTATGCCGCCGCCTGCACAATTCGCTCAAAGCCCGTCAGCGCTCGCACCGTCAGGTGCTGGACGAGCTGAACGACAAGCTGGCCGACAAGTACATCTGCAACTTCTCGGTGTTCCAGAGCCTGCCGGACACCTGGGCCATCGGCCAGGTACTGCCGATCCTGCCGCTCAACCGTCTCGACGAAGAACCGCTGCGCCGCGCCGTGCTGCAGGACCTGACTTGCGACTCCGACGGTAAAATCCGTCAGTACGTCGATGAGCAGTCGATCGAAACCAGCCTGCCGGTGCACGAAGTGCGCGAGGGTGAGGATTACCTGCTGGGGATCTTCCTAGTCGGCGCCTATCAGGAAATTCTCGGCGACATGCACAACCTGTTCGGCGACACCGACTCGGTGAACATCTACCAGAACGCCGATGGCAGCGTGTACCACGCCGGTATCGAGACCCACGACACCATCGAGGACATGCTGCGCTACGTGCACCTGTCGCCGGAGGAGCTGATGACTCACTACCGCGACAAGGTCGCCAGCGCCAAGATCACCCCGCGCGAACGCACCCAGTTCCTCGATGCACTGCGTCTCGGCCTGACTCGTTCGTCCTACCTGTCGTAATACGCACCTGCTGAATGCACAGGCCCCGCAATGCGGGGCCTTTTGCTATGGCGCGGCTTCACGCTTAAGCAGCGCGGCCTTGCGTTCCAGGCCCCAGCGGTAACCGCCGAGGCTGCCGTTGCTGGCAATCACCCGGTGGCAAGGGATGAGCAGCCCCAGCGGGTTGCTGGCGCAGGCCCGCGCCACGGCACGCGGGTGGCTGTCGCGTTGCGCAGCCAGTTCGGCGTAGCTGCGCGTCTGCCCTGTGGGGATTTGCTGCAACGCGCGCCACACCTGCTGCTGAAATACCGTGCCACGCATATCCAGCGGCAGGTGGGCGGCGCGCTGTGGCTCGCAGATCTGTGCGAGTAGCTGGCCCAGCCACTCGCCCAGCCCCAGGTCATCACGCTGAATAACCGCAGCGGCAAAGCGTTGTTGCAGTTCTGCCTGCAAGGTGGCCGGCTCGTCAGCCAGCAGCACGGCGCAAACACCGCCAGCGCTGCTGGCCAGGAGTATCTGGCCAAGCGGGCAGGGCGCAATGGTGTAGCGCAGGTGTTCACCGGCCGCTTGTTTGCGGCGCTGAGCTGGGCTCAAGGCGCTAGCGTGCTGATACAAGTCGCGGGTGCTGGTGTAGCCAGCTGTTAAGGCGGCATCCAGCACGCTGTGTGCGTGGGGCAAGTGCTGCTCTAATTGCTGCTGGCGGTAGGCGGCGCTCCAGGCGTGCGGGGTCATGCCGGTGCGCAGTTTGAAGGCGCGCGCTAGGTGAGAGGCGGACAGGCCGATCTGTGCTGCCAGTTGCGCAAGTGTCAGGCGTTGCTCGGTGTTTGCCAGTCGCTGGCAGGCGGCAATCACCAATGCGTCGAGTAGCTCCGCTTGGCTTTGCCCCTGCGGCGAGCAGCGTTTGCACGGGCGGAAACCGGCTGTTGCCGCGCTGCCCGGGTCGGCATAAAAGCTGACGTTGTCACGCTTGGGCCGCCGTGCCGGGCAACTGGGCCGGCAATATATTCCCGTGCTGTGCACGGCGAATACAAAGGCGCCATCCTGAGCGGCGTCGCGGTTACATATGGCGTGCCAGCAGTGTTCGGTGTCGAGCATCAGCGAATCTCCCTGAGGTCTTGTGGATTGTCGGCTGCGGCGGCTGAGCTGCCAATCCACTTGTGACTTTCAAACAGCGCTGAGTGCACGATCAGTACGCAGGTTTTTCTTACGCGTCCGGCGGCGTAGCCCGGCTACGGCTATTGATCCGCGCGGCTTAACGCCATATTTATGCATCCGTTAAGCCTCAGCTGCGCTCACGAGGGTGGGCGCTTGGCTTGGATTGACGTATAAGGGGCGGCAGAGCCGACTTGGGCAACACAGGACCCCTGATTAAAGCTGATGAAGACGCCAAAACGTATTGAGCCCCTGGTTGAAGCCGGGCTGGTCGATGAAGTGATACGCCCGCTGATGAGCGGTAAAGAAGCTGCGGTCTATGTGGTGCGCTGTGGCGAAGAACTGCGCGTCGCCAAGGTCTATAAAGAAGCCAACAAACGCAGCTTCCGTCAGGCCGCCGAGTACCAGGAAGGCCGCAAGGTGCGTAACAGCCGTGATGCCCGGGCCATGGCCAAGGGCTCGAAGTACGGCCGCAAGGGCCAGGAAGACGCCTGGCAGAATGCTGAAGTGGCGGCGCTGTTCCGCCTGGCCAATGCCGGCGTGCGCGTCCCCAAACCGTATGACTTCCTCGAAGGCGTGCTGCTGATGGAACTGGTCGATGACGGCGAGGGCGATGCTGCGCCGCGCCTCAACGATGTTGATCTGCACCCGGACGATGCCCGCGAATTCCATGCTTTCATGATTCAGGAAGTGGTGAAAATGCTCTGCGCCGGTCTGGTGCATGGCGACTTGTCTGAATTCAACGTACTGCTCGATCCAGGTGGCCCGGTGATTATCGACCTGCCCCAGGCGGTGGATGCGGCCGGCAATAACCATGCGTTCAAGATGCTTGAGCGTGATGTCGGCAATATGTCCGCCTATTTCGGTCAGTTCGCCCCGGAGCTACGCTTTACCAAGTACGCCAAGGAGATGTGGGCGCTGTATGAGGCCGGTGAACTGACTCCGGAAACCCCGCTCACTGGTGAGTTTGATGACCCGGAAGAAGAAGCCGATATCGACGCAGTGATGCGCGAAATCAAGGCCGCACTGGCCGATGAGGAGCGGCGCCAGGCGTTGCTGAATGCCGAAGACGCGCTCAAAGGCGAAGAACCTCCGCCACCTTGGGCGCAATAGGCTGAGAATGCTGCAGAGAAAAATGCCGCTTACCTGATCAGGTCAGCGGCATTTTTTATCTCAGTTATCCATCACCGGCAGCGTTCAGTCTGTAGGGTGGATGACGTTTTTTCATCCACCCTCGGGAGGCGCGGTGGTGGATGGGTGGAGCGACATCCACCCTGCGGGGCCGCAGCATGAACCTAAGGCTATAGCCGCGCAGCCTTGAAGGTATCGCAGCTGCCAACATTGCCTTGGGCAAAGCCGGTTTTAAACCAGCGTACGCGTTGCTCAGAGGTGCCGTGGGTGAAGGAGTCCGGCACCACTTGGCCACGCGCCTGCTTCTGCAGGCGGTCATCGCCGATGGCATTGGCGGCGTTCAGCGCTTCTTCAATATCCCCTGGTTCCAGCCAGTCATTGCGGCGCTGGCCGTGGTAAGCCCATACGCCTGCCAGGCAGTCGGCCTGCAGCTCCTGGCGCACCAGTAGGCCGCTGGCACCTTCCACCCGCTCGCCCTGTTGCCGCGCCGCGTTGACCTTGGCCGAGACGCCGAGCAGGGTTTGCACGTGGTGGCCGACTTCGTGAGCGATCACGTAGGCCTGAGCAAAGTCACCGGCAGCGCCAAAGCGTTGTTCCAGCTCGCGGAAAAACGCCAGGTCGATATACACCCGCTGATCGCCCGGGCAATAGAACGGCCCGACCGCTGAGTTAGCGAAGCCGCAGGCCGAGTTGACACCGCCGCGAAACAACACCAGCGTGGGATCGCGGTACTGCCGATTGGCGCCCTGGAAAATTTCCCGCCAGGTGTCCTCGGTGTCGCCCAACACGGCGCGCACAAATTCCGACTGCTCGTGATTGCTTGCCGGCGCGGAGCTTTGTGGCGCACTGACCGAGCCGCCCTGCATGGCTTGTCCGGCCAACTGGCCGAGGATCTGCATCGGGTCCTGGCCGTTGAGCAGGCCAATGACCACCACAATGGCCACGCCGCCCAAGGTCAGCCCTTTGCCGCCGCCCATTCGTGAGCTGCTGCCGCGTGCGTCCACCACGTTGTCACTGCGTCTTCCACGTTTCCAGCGCATGGTTGTCGTCCTGTAATAAGTGGTGGGCGTGTGTGCTGGCTCGCCGTAGGCCCGTTATCCGTGGCTCAGTTGGCCGGATAGTCGCTGATAATCTGCTCTGCGCCTTGCTTGTCCAGGCCGATCACCTGATAAGCATCGCGCACATTGCCGTATTCCATGCCGGGCGAGCCGGTCGGCATGCCCGGTACAGCGGCGCCGAGCAGGTCGGGTTGTTTACGCAATTTGAGGATGTCGGCGGCCGGCACATGGCCTTCGATAAACTGGCCGTCAATGACCCCAGTGTGGCAGGAGGCGAGGCGAGGTGGCACGCCCAGGCGCTGTTTTACCGCGCTCATGTCGTTCTCAATATGGTCGTTGACGGTAAAGCCGTTGTCTTGCAGGTGGCTGATCCAAGCTTTGCAGCAGCCGCAATTGGGGTCGCGGTGGACGTCGATGGTCAGCGGTTCGGCAACAACGCTCAGGCTGCTGAGTAGGCCGGCGAGAAGAATAAGCGGGCGCATAAGTGGGCTCCTAGAGTCAATGCTGGAAGCTTACCGCTCAATCTGCACAGCAACCACAGTGGATTTCCGAAACGCCCGAAGTGCGCTTATGCTGCAAAGCCGATCCCCGGGCTAAGGATGCTGTTCATGCTATTTGCACGCGTAATTCTGCTGATTCAATTGCTGGCATTGGCTGGCTTGGGGCTGGCTTATTTCATCAACCCCCATGAAATGGCCAATCTCAGCGGCATGCTGCTGATGTCGCCCGCGGCGGCGACCGACATGCGCGCGTTTTACGGCGGTTTGCAGATCGGCCTAGCGGCGTTTATCGGGCTGTCACTCAGCCGCCTGGACCTGACCCGCGCCGCCTTGACCCTGCTGGTGCTGCTTTACAGCTCGCTGGCGTTGGCGCGCATCGGCGGCCTGTGGCTGGATGGCGGCGCGCAGCAGACCTTTAACTTCTACGCGCTGCTGCTGGAAGTGGTGTCTGTGGGGCTTTGCTTCTGGGCGCTGCGTGGGTTGCCGCGCCAGTAAAGCTAGCGGCGCTCCAGCAGCACACCTGACTCCATGTGGTGGGTGTAGGGGAACTGGTCGAACAGTGCGCAGCGCGTCACTTTGTGGGTGTCGCTGAGTTGCGCGATGTTGGCGGCCAGGGTCTCCGGGTTGCAGGAGATATACAGAATGCGCTCAAAGCGCCGGGTCAGCTCGCAGGTGTCCGGGTCCATCCCGGCACGCGGCGGGTCGACAAACACGCAGCCAAAGTCATAGCTTTTCAGGTCGATACCGGCCAGGCGGCGGAACGGGCGCACTTCATTCAGCGCTTCGGTCAGTTCTTCGGCGGACAGACGCACCAGGGTGATGTTGTCTACGCCGTTGTCTTCCAGGTTGGCCAAGGCGGCATTCACCGAGGACTTGCTGATCTCGGTGGCCAGCACTTTGCGTACGCGGGTGGCCAGCGGCAGGGTGAAGTTGCCGTTGCCGCAGTACAGCTCCAGCAAGTCATCCTGGCGTTCACCGAGCGCTTCATAGGCCCAATTCAGCATCTTCTGGTTCACTTCGCCGTTGGGCTGGGTGAAGGCGCCTTCTGGTTGGCGATAGCTGAAGGTGCGACCGGCGACGTTGAGTTTCTCCTCAACATAATCCTTACCGATGACGATGCGCTTGCCCTTGGAGCGACCGATGATGCTTACCTGCAGTTCGTCGGCGAGCAGCTCGGCTGCGGCTTGCCAGGCGTCATCCAGCGGGCGGTGGTAGCACAGGGTAATCAGCCCGTCGCCGGCCAGGGTGGTGAGGAATTCGACCTGAAACAGCTTGAAGCTCAGCGCACTGCTGGCCTGCCACGCCGCTTTCAGGCGCGGCATCAGCGCATTGATCTGCGCGCTGGCAATGGGGAAGTCTTCAAAGAAAATCGGCGTGTGCTTATCACCTGCTTCGAACATGGCGTAGTGGCGGTCTTCACCCTCACGCCACAGGCGAAATTCTGCACGCAAGCGATAGTGCTCGCGAGCAGACTCGAACACTTCGGGTGCGGGGGCATTAAAAGGCGCCAGCAGCTCGATCAGGCGCTGCTGCTTTTCAGCCAGCTGGACGGCGTAGCTGGCGGGATCGAACTGGGAACGGCTCATGCAAGACTCTTTTCAAAAAAGGCGCGGGTGAACCATGGCCACCCGCAAGGTATCAGGCGAAGTACGCCAGTTTGATCACAAACAATGCCGACAACACCACCAAAGCGGGGTTGAGGTCGCGCCAGCGGCCCGCCAGCAGCTTGATCACGGTCCAGGCGATAAAGCCAAAGGCAATGCCGTTGGCAATCGAGAAGGTCAGTGGCATGGCCAGGGCGGCGATGACCACCGGGGCGGCGACGGTGAGGTCGTCCCAGTCGATCTGCGCCAGGCTGCTCATCATCAGCACGGCGACAAACATCAGCGCCGGGGCGGTGGCGAAGGCTGGTACGGCGCCGGCCAGTGGTGCGAAGAACAGGCTCAGCAAAAACAGTGCAGCCACCACGCAAGCGGTCAGGCCAGTGCGGCCGCCGGCGCTGATGCCCGCCGCGGATTCGATATAGCTGGTGGTGGTCGAGGTGCCCATTGCGGCGCCGGCCATGGTCGCGGTGCTGTCGGCCAGCAGAGCGCGGCCGAGCTTGGGCATTTTGCCGTCTTTATCCAGCAGGTTGGCTTTTTGCGCGACGCCGACCAGGGTGCCGGAGGTGTCGAACAGGTCAACGAAGAGGAAGGCGAAAATAACGCTGAGCAGGCCGATATCCAGCGCGCCCATGATGTCCAGTTGCAGCAGCGTCGGCATCAGCGACGGCGGCATCGAGACCACGCTGTCGAGCTGCGACAGACCGAACACAATCGACAGGCCAGTGACCAGCAAAATACCGATCATCACCGCACCGGTGACGCGGCGGTAAGCCAGTGCAGCGATCACGAAGAAGCCCAGGCAGGCCAGCAGTGGGGCGCCTTGGCTGAGGTCACCTAGGCCCACCAGGGTGGCCGGGTTGTCGACCACGATACCGGCGTTTTTCAGCGCGATGATCGCCAGGAACAAGCCAATACCGGCAGCAACGCCGGCCCGCAACGCCATCGGGATGCTGTTGATGATCCACTCGCGAATCTTGAAGATCGACAGCAAAAAGAAGATCACCCCGGAGAGGAAGACCGCGCCCAATGCCACCTGCCAAGTGTGACCCATGGTCAGCACCACGGTGTAGGTAAAGAAGGCGTTGAGGCCCATGCCCGGCGCCAGGGCGATCGGGTAGTTGGCGATCAGGCCCATGATGGCCGAGCCGATGGCGGCTGCCAGGCACGTGGCGACGAACACCGCGCCTTTATCCATGCCGGCTTCGGCAAGGATGTTGGGGTTGACGAAGAGGATGTAGGCCATCGTCAGGAAGGTGGTCAGCCCCGCCAGCATCTCGGTGCGCACCGTGGTGTTGTGGGCTTTGAGTTGGAACAATCTTTCCAGCATGTGCAGCTCCCCGATAACGGCGTTCTGTGCCGTGTTTATGCAAACCGAAAGCAAAGCACATCCACATGGTTGTGCATGTTTTTGCTGGCGATCTGGAAAAAGGCGCGCATCATATCAGCTCGTCTGGGTGCGGTGAATTTATGACCGATCAGGCAGCTTATGGCTGTATGCAAACGTGGCGGGTGGAGGTGCGAATGCTGGTAAACCGCGACCCGCACAGATACCTGTCCGCGCCTGCGGTGGCCTGCCGCCGCGAGGCAGAACAACGTCGGTAAAAGGCGCCAAATCCCTTGTGGCAGGCTGTCACGCGACAATCAACCACAGCGGAACTTGCCCGTGCTGGGGATACTCTTCAACTAAGCCTTGACCTGGATCAAGGCTGTCGGATTCGTCATGTGGCCGAGCCGTTGTCGGCGTAAGGCGCTCTGTCCGACGGTTGCCCGTAGCGTATCCGCGGGGCAGCTGGCTGTTTTACCTGACTGAGGACGCACCATGTTCGGATTAGAGGCACTCGACCTCGCCCGTATCCAGTTTGCTTTCACCATCTCTTTCCACATCATCTTTCCGGCCATCACCATTGGCCTGGCCAGTTACTTGGCGGTGCTTGAAGGGCTCTGGCTGAAAACCGGGCAGGAGGTGTACCGCGACCTGTACCACTTCTGGGCGAAGATATTTGCGGTCAACTTCGGCATGGGCGTGGTCTCTGGCTTGGTCATGGCCTACCAGTTCGGCACTAACTGGAGTGCCTTTTCCGACTTCGCCGGGGCGGTCACCGGGCCGCTGCTGACGTATGAAGTGCTCACCGCATTCTTCCTAGAAGCGGGCTTCCTGGGTGTCATGCTGTTTGGCTGGAACCGCGTCGGTCCGGGCCTGCACTTCTTCTCCACGGTGATGGTGGCGGTCGGTACGTTGATCTCAACTTTCTGGATTCTTGCCTCCAACAGTTGGATGCACACCCCGCAGGGCTTCGAGATTATCGACGGGCGGGTGATCCCGGTTGACTGGTTCGCGGTGGTGTTCAACCCTTCGTTCCCCTACCGGCTGGCGCATACGGCGACGGCAGCATTCCTCTCCACGGCGTTCTTCGTCGGCGCCTCGGCGGCCTGGCACTTGCTGCGGGGGCGCGACAATCCGGCAATTCGCAAGATGCTCTCGATGGCCATGTGGATGGCCTTGATCGTGGCGCCGATTCAGGCGGTGATCGGCGACTTACACGGCCTCAACACGCTGAAGTATCAGCCGGCGAAAATCGCCGCGATTGAAGGCCACTGGGTAAACCACGGTGACGAGCCGACTCCGCTGATTCTGTTCGGCTGGCCAGATATGCAGCGCGAGGAAACCCGCTTCAAGATCGAGATTCCCGCGCTGGGTAGCCTGATCCTGACCCACAGTCTGGATAAGCAGGTGCCGGCGCTCAAGGAGTTTGCCAAAGAAGATCGGCCTAATTCGACCGTGGTGTTCTGGACCTTCCGGGTCATGGTTGGCATCGGCATGCTGATGATTCTCACCGGCCTCTGGGCTTTGTGGCTGCGCGCGCGCGGCAAGCTGTTCCAGGCGCGGCCGTTCCTGCACCTGGCGGTGTGGATGGGGCCGTCGGGCATCATCGCCCTGCTTGCCGGCTGGTACACCACCGAAATTGGCCGCCAGCCGTGGGTGGTCCAGGGGTTGATGCGCACCGCCGACGCTTCCTCCGGGCACAGCTTTGCGCAGATGAGCCTGACCTTGGCGTTGTTTGTGGTGGTGTACTTCGCCCTGTTTGGCGCGGGCCTCGGCTACATGATGCGTCTGGTGCGCAAAGGTCCGGTTACCGATGAAGGCAAGGAAGTTGCCGAGGGCGGTCCAGGCCAGAAGCGTACGCCGTCACGGCCACTGTCTGCAGCCGAAGAAAGCTTCGACGAAGGCGGAAGCGACTCACTGGCTGAGAGGAATTGAACATGGGTATTGATCTCTCGCTGATCTGGGCCGTGATCATTGCCTTCGGGGTGATGATGTATGTGGTCATGGACGGTTTCGACTTAGGCATCGGCATCCTCTTTCCCTTTGTCAAAAGTGAAGGTGAACGCGATGTCATGATGAACACCGTGGCGCCCGTCTGGGACGGTAACGAAACCTGGCTGGTACTCGGTGGCGCGGCGTTGTTCGGCGCATTTCCGCTGGCCTATGCCGTGGTGCTCAACGCGCTCTACCTGCCGCTGATTTTTATGCTGCTGGGGCTGATCTTCCGTGGCGTGGCGTTTGAGTTCCGTTTCAAGGCTAAGGCGGCCAAGCGGCATCTCTGGGACAAGGCGTTTATCGGCGGCTCGCTGACCGCGACCTTCTTTCAAGGAGTGGCGCTGGGTGCCTATATCGATGGCTTCGAGGTGGTTGATCGGGCCTATGCCGGTGGTGCGCTGGACTGGCTTACGCCGTTCTCGCTGTTCTGCGGCCTGGCGCTGATTGCTGCTTATGCCTTGCTCGGCTGCACCTGGCTGATCATGAAGACGGAGGGGCGTCTGCAGGAGCAGATGCACAACATGGCGCGGCCGTTGGTATTTGTCCTGCTAGGCGTCACCGGCATTGTCAGCCTGTGGACGCCACTGGCCCATGCCGACATCGCCGAGCGCTGGTTTAGCCTGCCGAATATCTTCTGGTTTATGCCGGTGCCGCTGCTGGTGCTGCTGTGCACCTGGGCGCTGCTGCGTGCGGTGGCGCGTAACGCCAACTACGCGCCGTTCCTGCTGACCCTTACGCTGATCTTCCTCGGCTACAGCGGCCTGGGTATCAGCCTGTGGCCAAATATCATCCCGCCGTCGATCAGCATCTGGGAAGCCGCTGCACCGCCGCAGAGTCAGGGGTTCATCCTGGTCGGGGCGCTGTTCATCATCCCGTTTATCCTGATGTATACCGCCTGGAGCTATTACGTGTTCCGCGGCAAGGTTACGGAAGAAGATGGTTACCACTGAGGCTTGGCTACGGTCTGCTGCGCGTCGGCTCTGCTGCGTTAAAAGCCGGCTCGGAAAGCCGCTTGCGGCTAACGCGCTTCAGCGCGGCCCGCAGGGCGAGTGAAACGAGTAATGCTCATGTGCAAAAGCTCCCGCCTGCTTTGACCAGCCGGAGGCTGTTACTAACGTAGCGCCTTGCAGGACTCTAGCTCGCGAGACCTCAGGTCACTAATGAGGGCGCAAAATGAATGATCTAGACGAGAAAAAGCCGCTGTTGCAGCGGCTCGGCTGGCTGGTAGCGATCTGGGCTGGCAGCGTGTTGGCGTTGGGCGCGGTGTCTTATGTGCTGCGGTTGTTTATGCAGGCGGCGGGGATGGGTACGCCGTAAGTGGCGACAGGTGCTGAAAGTGTTGCCTTCAGTCAACAAAAAGCCCGCCGATTGGCGGGCTTTTTGTTACAGGCGTTAAGCCTTAGTTACCGTAAACCGGGAACTTGGCGCAGACCGCTTTAACTTGCTCGCGGATGCGCGCTTCAACCGCTTCGTCGCCCAGGTTGGCGAGGATCTCGCAGATCCAGCCAGCCAGTGCGCGGCACTCTTCTTCCTTGAAGCCGCGTGTGGTCACCGCCGGGGTGCCGATACGCAGGCCGGAGGTGACGAACGGCGAACGTGGATCGTTCGGTACGCTGTTCTTGTTCACGGTGATAAAGGCGCGACCCAGGGCGGCGTCAGCATCTTTACCGGTGATGTCTTGCTTGATCAGGCTGAGCAGGAACAGGTGGTTCTCAGTACCGCCGGAGATGACGTCGTAGCCCTTTTCAATAAACACGCTGGCCATGGCCTGGGCGTTTTTGATCACTTGCTGCTGGTAAGTCTTGAACTCAGGCTGCAGGGCTTCTTTGAAGCACACTGCTTTACCGGCGATCACGTGCTCCAGTGGACCACCCTGGCCGCCTGGGAATACCGCGGAGTTGAATTTCTTCTCCAGCGCTTCGTTGGCACGGGCCAGGATCAGGCCGCCGCGCGGGCCGCGCAGGGTTTTGTGCGTGGTGGTGGTGACCACGTCAGCAAACGGCACTGGGTTCGGGTACACGCCAGCAGCAACCAAACCGGCTACGTGGGCCATGTCGACGAACAGGTAGGCACCGACTTTGTCAGCGATGGCGCGGAAGCGCGGGAAGTCCAGCACCTGCGAGTAAGCGCTGAAGCCGGCAATGATCATCTTCGGCTGATGCTCAACGGCCAGACGCTCAACTTCGTCGTAGTCGATCAGGCCAGTGACGGTATCGATACCGTACTGCACGGCGTTGTACACCTTGCCGGAGAAGCTGACGCTGGCGCCGTGGGTCAGGTGGCCGCCGTGGGCCAGGCTCATGCCCAGTACGGTGTCGCCGGCGTTCAGCAGGGCCAGGTAGACCGCGCTGTTGGCCTGGCTGCCGGAGTGCGGCTGGACGTTGGCGTAGTCAGCGCCGAAGAGTTCTTTGGCGCGGTCGATGGCCAGCTGCTCGACGATGTCGACGTACTCGCAACCGCCGTAGTAACGCTTGCCTGGGTAGCCTTCGGCGTACTTGTTGGTCAGTACCGAGCCTTGGGCTTCCATCACCGCTGGGCTGGTGTAGTTTTCCGAGGCGATCAGCTCGATGTGATGTTCCTGGCGCTGGGCTTCTTGCTCCATCGCGGCAAACAATTCGGCGTCATAACGGGCGATAGTCAAATCACGGCTGAACATGGCATTCCCCTGAGAAAATCAGCTGGGCGGTAGAAAGAGGGGGCGAATTCTACCCCATCCATCCTAAACAGGCATATGAAGCGTGGTCATCTGGCGGACAAGCGGGGCTCATGCAGCCAGGCTGTCAGCCCAGCATAAACAGCGCGGTGCCGGTAAACAGCGCGGTGAACTGGTGCGCCGGCATCGGCCGGCCGAGCAGGAAGCCTTGCACTTCGTCACAATCATGGCCGCGCAGGAAGTCCAGCTGGGCCAGGGTTTCCACGCCTTCGGCGATTACCGTGAGGTTGAGGCTGTGGGCCATGGCGATGATCGCACGGGCAATCTGGCCGTCTTGTTCGCCGTGGGGCAGGCCGTCGACAAAGCTGCGATCAATCTTCAGCACGTCGATGGGGAATTGCTTGAGGTAGTTCAGCGAGGAATAGCCGGTGCCGAAATCATCGATGGCGATAAACACGCCCAGTTGCTTCAGGCTGCTGAGGGTTTGCATGGCGTTGGCCACGTCTTCCATGAGGATGCTTTCGGTCAGCTCCAGTTCCAGGCACGCGGCAGGAATGTCGCTCTGCTTAAGGATTTGCGCAATCCGTTGGTGCAGGTCGCCCTCGGCAAATTGGCGCGCAGACAGGTTGACCGAAATCTTCGGCACGCGAATGTTTGCCTGTCGCCATTCAGCCAGCTGGCGGCAGGCTTCACGTAGCACCCAGTCGCCGACCTGGACCACCAACCCCAGCTCTTCGAGCACCGGAATAAAATCATCGGGCGGGACCAGGCCGCGCTGCGGATGCTGCCAGCGCAGCAGCGCCTCGGCGCCGGTCAGGCGCTTACCGTCGCCGGAGAATTGCGGTTGGTAATACAGCTTGAATTGACCCTGTTCGAGGGCGTGGCGCAGGTCGCTTTCCAGCTCCAGGCGCTGCAGGGCGCTGGCGTTCATGTCGGCTTGGTAGAACTGGAAGTTGTTTTTGCCGCGCTCCTTGGCGTGGTACATCGCCGTGTCGGCATTCTTCATCAGTTGGCTCAGCTCGTTGCCATCCTGCGGGCTTAGGGCGATGCCGATACTGGCGGTGACGAAGAATTCGCGGCCTTCGAGGATAAATGGCTGCGCGAGGCTGGCGAGAATCTGCTCGCCGACATGAATCGCCCGAGTCATCGCGCCCTCGCGCCGCGCCTCGGACTGCAGCAACAAGGTGAACTCATCGCCGCCCATGCGCGCGACGGTGTCGTCGCTGTCGACGCAGGCGCACAGGCGCATGGCGACTTCCTTAAGCATGCGGTCGCCCGCGGCGTGGCCGAGGGAGTCGTTGATCGGCTTGAAACGGTCGAGATCGAGGAACATCAGCACCACCCATTCCTGGTGCCGTTCACCGTGCTGCAGGGCGCTGTGCAAACGGTCCTGGAACAGCGTGCGGTTGGGCAGCTGAGTCAGGGCGTCGTAGTAAGCCAGGCGGTGGATGCGCTGCTCGCTGGCCTTGCGCTCGCTGATGTCGCTGAAGAAACACACGTAGCTGACCAAGTCACCTTCATCATCCTTAACCGCGGTAATGCCGACCCAGGCTGGGAATTTCTCGCCGTTCTTGCGCTTGAGCCATACCTCACCTTCCCAGCTGCCCTGTTGGTTGAGCTGCTTGATCACAAAACCCAGGTGGCTGGCTTGTTGGGTGTCGGCGGTGAGTAGGCTCGGCAGCTGGTCGAGGATTTGCTTGGGGCTGTAGCCGCTGACTCGGCTGAAGGCATGGTTGACCTGAACGATATAACCCGCCGGGTCGGTAACCAGAATCGCCGCCGTGGAATGCTCGAATACCGTGGCGGCCATGCGCAGGTCTTTCTCCGCGCGGCGCTGCAGGCTGATGTCGCGGCCGACACCGAGCAAGCCCTCGAAGCGCCCGCTGTCATCCCACATGGGCACCAGGCGCAACTCCACGGGGATTTTCCGGCCGTCGGCGCGCAGGGCATCAAAGACGAACAGCTGTGGGACAAAATGGCTGCGCAGTTCGGCCATCCGCAGCGGGTCACCCAAGGCGTTGCGCACGCGCTCAAGCAGCGCATAGAAGCCGCTCAGTTGGTTTGGGTTGGTGGCCAGGCTGAGGAAGCCGTTGCTCAGGGCCCACTCACTGTCATAACCGAGCACGGGCTTTATCGAGGGGCTGACGTAATTGAGCTGTAGGCGGTTGTCAGTGGAGAAAATCACGTCG
The DNA here is from genome assembly GCF_028680365.1 of Pseudomonas sp. MIL19. NCBI lineage: Bacteria > Pseudomonadati > Pseudomonadota > Gammaproteobacteria > Pseudomonadales > Pseudomonadaceae > Pseudomonas > Pseudomonas sp. MIL19. Next base: position 149,737 of record NZ_JAPPVG010000005.1, read on the forward strand.
CTGATACTTTCCGCGAGCAGGCGGTAGCGCTGTTCGCTGGAGCTTAGGGACTCACTGCGGGTGATTTGTTCGGTGATGTCCTTGGCCACGCCGATCAGGCGGCTGACCCGGCCTTTATCATCGCGCGCCAGGGCTTGTTCGCGAATATCAAACCAGTGCCAGTTGCCATTGCGGTGGCGCCAGCGCAGCTCGAATTGCATCAGCATGCCATTGCCCAGCACCTGCTGGATGTTACGCATGCGTTGGTACAACTCGACATCGTCGGGGTGCAAGAGCTTTTCCCACAGGCGTTCGCCGAGCTGGTGCATCTCCGCCTTGCTGTAACCGAGTTGCGGGCCGAGGTGGTTGTTGCTGTACATCACCCGCTTGGCAGTGATGTCGTGCACATAAATGGTGTCGGGTACCGCGCTGACCACATCGGACCAGAAACGCTCGCGTTCGAGCAGGGAGGTTTCGATGCGCTTGCGGTTGGTGATGTCGCTGATGCTCAGGGTCACGGCTTGCAGGTCGTCACTGCTGGCCGGTACGCGCAGCAATAGCCACAGATGGCGCTCTTGACCTTGTGCGGTGACGATCTGGCGTTCCATTTCCAGTTGCCCGCCGCCGCTGAGCAGGGTCTTGATCAGCTGCAGGCGGAAGCCGTTCGGGCGCAGTTGCCCGCTGCTGAACAAGTATTCCCAGGCCTGCGTGCTGGAATTGACGCCCAGCAGCTGCAACACCACCTGGTTGGTCTCAGTCAGGCGCATAAGCTGTGACAGCTCGTTATGGTGCTGTAGGTCGCTGGCCAGCCAGCGCTCTAGCGCGGTGAAGTCCTGCAGCTGTTGGGTGTGTAGGAAGTCATGCAGCTCGCGGAGGTCAAGCACACACAAAGCCGTGCCGGTGCCGTCAAAGATATCCTGGTAACGCCGGCGTGTTTCCTGCAGCACCTGAGAGGCGTGCTGTTCTTCGGTGACATCGCGCAGCACCCAGACAAACCCGGTACGTCGATTGTCTTCGCTGAGGTCGCTGCGGCTGATGTCGTACAGATGGGGCGTGCCGTTTTGCTGGACTTCCACCAGGTCCGGGCCATGGTCATTGTGCAGCCCGGTGTCGTGCAACAGCAGAGGGTCAAGGCGTGGCAGCAGTTTAAGCAGGTGCCAGTCGCGCGCCTGGTCGTTGCTCAGGCCGAACATGGCTTCGGCTTGCGGGTTGAGGTACTGCAGCTGGCCATGCGTGTCGGTGACCAACACGCGCTCCTCGATGGCGCCCAGCACGCTGGCGGCTTGTTGCAGCGAGCGTCGCGAAGCGGTGTTGAGTGCGTGCAGTGTGCGTTGCTCATGCAGCAAGCGATACAGCGCCAGCAGGGTCAAGGTGGCGCAGAGGATGAACAGCAGCAGCTTGCTGGTCTGTTGCGGCAGTTGCTGGGCGCGCACTTTGCGTTCATTGAACAGCGCGCGCAGCTGCCAATCACTGCCCTTGAGCGACGTTTCGAGAATGCTCTGGCTCAGGTTTTCCGCCGTTACGGGTGGTGCAATCCAGGATTTATCAGATATCTGCTTGTCGCTGCTGACAATCACGCGCTGCGCAGTGCGGTCTTCAAGTAGCCACCGGTGAGAGTCTTGATGATGTTCATGCAGCCAGCTGCTGAGTGCCTGGTTGGTTAGGCGCAGCACCCAGAAGCCGCTCGCGGGGCTGTCGGGCTTATGCCGAATGAGCAGGTAGATGCGCCCATTGTCGTTAGCGCTGAAGGTATAGAAAAACCCTTCGTCGCGGCCACGTTGCAGCAGTTCCGTGATGTACAGCGCATCTTCACTGGGGGCATGGCTGTCGGCGATGATCTGGCCCTGGTTATTTAGCCAGACCAGGCTGCGTAACGTCGGGAATACACCGCGCAGGATGTGCAGCAATTCCGCCCACTCATCAGGGGTGCTCGGGGGGCGAACATGCTGATGCAACAAGGCCTGGCCAGCGCGGGCCTTGAGGTCCATGTTCAGGCTGATGTGGTTAGCCAGTTGGCCGCTGTAGGCCAGTGTCAGTTGGCGCTGGTTCTCCAGCAGCTGGCGGGATTCCTGGCGTAGCTGCCAAATCAGTAGCACCAGCATGCTCAATACCAACACCACCAATGCGCCACGCATCGTGCCGCGCATCACCTTGACCGGTGCCGCGCCGGGGGAGTGCGCTGTGGTAGGGGGCGTAACTGTCGGCAACGCGTTGCATCCTGAAGGCTGGGTGGCGATGGGCGAGTCCCTGGCTGGGCGTAGTTTGGCCGGCCAATACGGGGCGGCTAGCATGCCATAACTGTGGCGAAGTGCCAGCGCCGCCGACGAGCGTGGTTTGCCCTGCATCGCGCATTCCGGTAGCTTTGCCCTACGCGCGCGCGACTATTATTACGTTCAGTGCGTTGGCGTCGCCTGGCGGCTGCGTCCCCGCCGTGCAGTTTCACGCTGCACGCATTAGTTGGCGACTCTCTTTCGTTTCATTCCAAAATCAAGGTCATCATGGCTCAATACGTTTACACCATGCATCGGCTCGGCAAAGTAGTGCCGCCGAAGCGGGAAATCCTCAAGAACATCTCCCTGTCGTTCTTCCCTGGCGCGAAGATCGGCGTACTCGGCCTCAACGGTTCGGGTAAATCCACCCTGCTGAAAATCATGGCCGGCGTCGATACCGAGTTCAATGGCGAAGCGCGGCCGATGCCCGAGCTGAATATCGGTTACCTGCCGCAGGAACCGCAGCTCGACCCGAGTAAGACCGTGCGTGAAGTGGTGGAAGAGGCCGTCAGCCAGATCAAGGACGCCCAGGCGCGTCTGGATCAGGTTTACGCTGCTTACGCCGAGCCGGATGCCGACTTCGACAAGCTGGCCGCCGAGCAGGCCAAGCTGGAAGCCATTCTGCAAACCAGCGATGGCCACAACCTGGAGCGTCAGCTGGAAGTGGCCGCCGACGCCCTGCGTCTGCCGGCTTGGGACGCCAAGGTGGCTGTGCTCTCTGGTGGTGAGAAGCGCCGCGTAGCCCTGTGCCGCCTGCTGCTGTCGGCCCCAGACATGCTGCTGCTCGACGAACCAACCAACCACCTGGACGCCGATTCGGTGGCCTGGTTGGAGCACTTCCTCCACGACTTCCCGGGTACCGTGGTGGCGATTACCCACGACCGTTACTTCCTGGATAACGTCGCGGGCTGGATTCTCGAACTCGACCGCGGCGCCGGTATTCCGTACGAGGGCAACTATTCCGGTTGGTTGGAAGCCAAGTCGAACCGTCTGGCGCAAGAGTCCAAGCAGCAGTCGGCTCACGAAAAAGCCATGAAGGAAGAGCTGGAGTGGGTGCGCAAAGGCGCCAAGGCTCGTCAGTCGAAGTCCAAGGCACGCTTGCAGCGCTTCGAGGAAATGCAGTCGCAGGAATTCCAGAAGCGCAGCGAAACCAACGAAATCTACATCCCGGTCGGCCCGCGTCTGGGCGACAAGGTCATCGACTTCGTCAACGTCAGTAAGGGCTATGGCGACCGTATGCTGATCGACAACCTGTCGTTCAGCATGCCCAAGGGCGCCATCGTCGGCGTGATCGGCGGTAACGGCGCCGGTAAGTCGACCCTGTTCCGCATGCTGATGGGCAAGGAACAGCCGGACTCGGGCAGCATCGAGATCGGTGAAACCGTGCAAATGGCCTGTGTCGACCAGAGCCGCGACGACCTCGACGGTAGCAAGAGCGTGTGGGAGGCCGTTTCCGATGGCGCCGACATGATCAAGATCGGTAACTATGAAGTGCCGTCGCGTACCTATGTAGGGCGCTTCAACTTCAAGGGCGGCGACCAGCAGAAGTTCGTCAAGGACCTCTCCGGTGGTGAGCGCGGTCGTCTGCACCTGGCGTTGACCCTGAAAGAGGGCGCCAACGTACTGCTGCTCGACGAACCGTCCAACGACCTCGACGTGGAAACCCTGCGTTCGCTAGAAGAGGCGCTGCTCGACTTCCCAGGCGCTGCCATCGTGATCTCTCACGATCGCTGGTTCCTCGATCGCGTGGCGACCCACATCCTGGCGTACGAAGATGACTCGCACATCGAGTTCTTCGAAGGTAACTACACCGAGTACGAAGCCGACCGTAAGAAACGCCTGGGTGATGCTGCCGCGCAGCCGCACCGCGTGCGTTACAAGAAGCTGGCGCAGTAAGCCAGGCTGAAAATAGAAACGGAGCCGCAAGGCTCCGTTTTTGTTTGTGCGCGTTTATTCAGTAGTAATACCAGCGCAGCGACAGCATCAGCTCGTTTTCCGGTGTTTGCAGATGGCTGAACTGACGGCTGGCACTCATGCGTAAACCGAGGTTATCTGACAGTTCCCATTGCTGGTTGAGCGCCACACTGCGGCGTACTTCGCCTTGCTGAAAGTAGTCGGCTTTGGCTTCTAGGCTCAGGTTTCCCAGTCGGTTGCTCCAGATCAGCCCTGTGTTGAAGCCCGCAGCCGGTGCGATAAATGCGGCGAAGTCACTGTTGTGCTCAACGCGTGCGGTGGCCATGGCGTAGGCCAAGGTGTCGCTGCCCAATTGCCAGGTGCCGCCCGCACCACCGTTAATCTGGCTGACCAGCTCACGGCGCTCATTTTTCCCTGGTACGCGCTCAAGGCCCGCGGCAACCTGCCATGAAAGCGGTTGCAGCAGGCGGTTGCGTGGGGTCAGCGAGCGAATGGTGGCCAAATCAAGGCGCTCGAGTTGCCAGTGATTGCCTTCGTACTGACGTAACTTGAGTTGCAGGATTTCGATTTGTGCGCCCAGCGGAAAGCCTGCCAAGTTGTCATTCAGGTCGTGGTACGCCATGCGCAGCCCGTATTCGGCGAAGCTGCGTTCGCCAAGGCTGCCTGCGCCCAGTTGCCAGGTGCGCGACTGATGGCCATTTTCTGGCAGTTCGGGGCGCTCTATCGAAAGTTCGCCAGGTGGGTTGCGATTGATCGCCTGCAACAGCTCAAAGCTGCGCTTTGCCTGCACACTGTCACGTTCAGCACCGGTGGCGTGGTAGCGCACCAAACGATAGGCAGCATCTTGGATCAGCGCGCGGCGCGCAGGCGCTAAACCGAGGAAGACCGGGTCATTCACCAGGCGGCTGTCGTCAGCCAGGGCCAGTACCCAGTCTTGCTCGTTGTCGTGGAGTTGGCTGGCGCGGGCGAGCAACTCTTTTTCCCGCGAGGGGCGGTAGTCAATGCGCTCAACCAGGCCGGCCTGTTTGACGGCGCGCACGGTATCGGTGGGGATGGCAGTCAGCGGGAATTGCTCGGTTAACGTCACACCGGGGCGGGCGATTTCCAGCAGTTCAAGCAGGCGGAACGAGCAGTTCTCGTCGAAGAAGAAATAATCGAAGCGTACCTGCTTGAGTTCCCACACATGCTCGACCATGCGTGCGGTTTCAGCCGGTGTCAGGTTGAGCTGGTACTCCCACAGGTCACGATTTTCCAAGCGGCTGTATTCGGCCAGTTTGGCGCGGTAGGACACCAGTGAAAACAGCCCTGGATAGCCGCCCATCAGGCCTTTCCAGGCATACAGCATGCTGTTGTCCATGCCTTCGATGTAGGCGCCAAAGTTCAGCGCGTAACTGAGCAGCGCTGTACCACTGGCATCCACGTCGGCCTGGTCGATGCGCAGCAAGGTATGGCCGAACATCGACGACGGGCTGTTCAAGTAGGCCGCCGGGAAAATAAGCACGGTTCGATGCGGCTTTATGTCATCGAACCAGCGTTGGTACTCCGTGCATGTTGGGCTGGGCAGGTCGTCTAACTGCAAGCGTTCGCGCAGCCAGCGGGTGCGCGCAGGGAACACGCATTGCGGGTGACTGTCGCCTGCGTCGGCAGGCTGGTAGAGCGCCTGTAAGGTGGCCTTGAGTTCGGCAGAAGGGTCGCTGTCGCCGTCCTGCGCAAGGAAGAAACCGCTGTCATCAACATAGCTGCGCCAGCCGCCGAACTTGCCGGTTTCGTAATGGCCGAGGGCAATCCAGTAAGGGTCGTTGGCGAGTATGTTGAGTGCTTGCGGCGTTGCCGCCGTGGCGGCAAACAGGGGCGTACTGGCCGCGAGTAACAAACTCAATAACAGGTGTTTGGGCATAGTCACCTACTAATGGCGAGGGCAAGCGCCAAAAGCGCTCAGGTGACGCAAGGCGGTGTAGCGGTTGTTGCCGGCTGCATGCAGCCGGCAGGCGGTTGCGGGTTAAGCAGGCTGCGCGTATTTGGCCAGGCGGCTGTCACGCTTGATGACGTTTAAGGTCGCAGCATGCATCTGCTCGCCAGTGATGTCGGCCGAGCTGAAGATTTCACTGAAATGTTGATGGGTCACGGTCGCGAAATAGGCGCGGTCTTGTTCTTCGACGCCCAGCAGTACGGCGTAAGTGGTCAAGGCCTCACCTTGGCCTTTGGCCATGTCTTCGGACAGTTCGTCGAGCATGCCATTGATGGCCAGCAGTGATCGGCCGCCATAGGTCAGGGTGCCGTCGGTCGAGCAACCGTTGGTGCCGGAGGTCATACCGAAGGTGGCGTTGCCCGAAGTGCCGTTGGTGGTCGAGGCTACAAAGTGCGAAGGCGTGCCGCGCTGGCCTTCAAACAACATATTGCCCCAGCCGCAATTTGGGCCGCCAGGTGCTTCGGCAAGTGCCGACAGGGAGGTCACGGTGAGTAGGGTGCCGATCAGAATCCGTTTCATAGGGAGTGCTCTTTCAAGTGAAGGAACGTCGACCGACTACTCACTGGTCTCGACTTGAGCATTTTGCAATGTCGGCGTGCTGTCAAGCACGCAGCCGAAAAGAACTCCCGCGAGGAATGGTTTGCCGCGTGGTATTTGCCAATTACTGTCGCGCGCAGTGCTTTATGGGTGCCGCGTTGTGGGCACGTGTCGGGTTGTTCGCGCCGGGGCTTTTGCCGGTTTTACCGAACGATGCATCAGAGCTGAGCGGGGTGTGCAGCCCGGTTTGGCCTGTTTTTGCTGAGCGGAAACCGCGCTGATGCCTTGCCAGTGCGCGCTGCGCGGCGCGAGAATGGCCCATCGTTCCGCGGCCGTTGCCGCCTGTTAAGGATTTCCAATGCCAGACTCTGCCGCAGCTCATTTGCGCTTGGCTCCCGAAGCACTTACGCGTCCCTTTTCACCTGAGCAATTCAACTTTACCAATACCGAAGACCTCGAACCGTTTCGCGGCGTGTTGGGCCAGGAGCGCGCCGTCGAGGCGCTGCAGTTCGGCGTGGCGATGCCGCGCCCAGGCTATAACGTGTTTGTCATGGGCGAGCCGGGTACCGGCCGCTTCTCGTTTGTTAAGCGCTACCTCAAGGCCGAAGCCAAGCGCTTGGAAACCCCGGCTGACCGGTTTTACGTCAATCATTTCGATGAGCCGCGCGAACCGCGCGCGCTGGAGCTGCCGTCCGGCCACTCTGCGGAATTTCTTGCGGACATCAACGGCCTGGTCGACAACCTGCTAGCGACCTTCCCTGCAGTGTTCGAGCACCCCTCGTTCCAGCAAAAGAAGAACGCCATCGACCGCGCCTTCAACAAACGCTACGACCAGGCGCTGGATATCATCGAGCGCTTGTCGCTGGAAAAGAGCATTGCCCTGTACCGCGACAGCAGCAATATCGCCTTTACCCCGATGCTGGAAGGCAAGGCGTTGGATGAGGCCGAGTTCGCTCAGTTGCCGGAGGCCGATCGTGAGCGCTTCCATGCCGATATCGCCAACCTCGAAGAGCGTCTGAATGAGGAGCTGGCCAGCCTGCCGCAGTGGAAGCGTGAGTCGAGCAACCTGCTGCGCCAGCTCAATGAAGAAACCATCACCATAGCCTTGCAGCCGTTGCTGGCGCCGCTGTCGCAGAAGTACGCAGAGAATGCCGGGGTATGCGCCTACTTGCAGGCCGTGCAGGTCAATCTGCTGAAGACTGTGGTCGAGCAGTTGGTCGAGGTGGATAAGATCGATGCGCAAACCCGCAAGCTGCTCGAAGAGCAGTACTGCCCAAGCCTGGTGGTCGGCCATCACGCCCAAGGCGGTGCGCCGGTGGTGTTCGAGCCGCACCCGACTTACGACAACCTGTTTGGCCGTATCGAATACAACACCGACCAAGGCGCGCTCTACACCAGCTACCGCCAGCTGCGCCCCGGCGCATTGCACCGCGCCAACGGCGGTTTCCTGATTCTTGAAGCCGAGAAAATGCTCGGTGAGCCGTTTGTCTGGGATGCGCTCAAGCGCGCCCTGCAATCGCGCCAGCTGAAAATGGAGTCGCCGCTGGGCGATCTCGGCCGAATCGCCACCGTGACCCTGACCCCGGAGGTGATTCCGCTGCACCTCAAGGTGGTGATCATCGGTTCGCGTCAGCTGTATTACACGCTGCAGGACCTCGATCCGGACTTCCAGGAAATGTTCCGCGTGCTGGTCGACTTCGACGAAGACATCCCGTTGGCCGACGACAGCCTGGAGCAGTTCGCTCAGTTGATGAAAACCCGCACCTCAGAAGAGGGCATGGCGCCGCTGACGGCCGCCGCCGTCGCGCGGGTGGCGACCTACAGTGCGCGCTTGGCCGAACACCAGGGGCGTTTGTCGGCGCGCATTGGCGACCTGTTTCAATTGGTCAGCGAAGCCGACTTTATCCGCAGCCTGGCGGGTGATGAAGTGACCGACGCCGGGCATATCGAGCGGGCGCTAAAAGCCAAGGCCACCCGCACCGGGCGCGTCTCGGCGCGGATTATCGATGACATGCTCGCCGGGATCATCCTGATCGACACCGCTGGTGCCGCCGTGGGCAAGTGCAACGGCCTGACCGTGCTGGAGGTCGGTGACTCGGCCTTCGGCGTGCCCGCGCGGATTTCTGCCACGGTCTATCCGGGCGGCAGCGGCATCGTCGATATTGAGCGCGAAGTTAACCTCGGTCAGCCCATCCACTCCAAGGGCGTGATGATCCTCACCGGTTATCTGGGCAGTCGTTATGCTCAGGAATTCCCACTGGAAATCTCCGCGAGTATCGCCCTGGAGCAGTCCTACGGTTACGTCGACGGTGACAGTGCGTCACTGGGCGAGGTGTGTACGTTGATCTCGGCCCTGTCGCGTACCCCGCTCAAGCAGTGTTTTGCGATTACCGGCTCGATCAACCAGTTCGGCGAAGTGCAGGCGGTGGGTGGGGTCAACGAGAAGATCGAAGGCTTCTTCCGCTTGTGTGAGGCCCGTGGCCTGACGGGCGAGCAGGGCGCGATCATTCCGCATTCCAACGTCACCACCTTGATGCTCGACGAGCGAGTGCTGCAGGCCGTGCGTGCCGGGCAGTTCCATATCTACGCGGTGCGTCAGGTTGATGAAGCGCTGAGCCTGCTGGTCGGCACCGACGCGGGTACGCCGAATGAGCAGGGGCAGTTCCCCGCGGGCAGCGTCAATGCGCGGGTGGTCGAGCGTCTGCGTGACATCGCTGCCATGGGCATGGAAGACGACGACAAGGACGAGCCGAAAAAGGAAGAGGCCCCCGCCGCGCCAGTAAAAGAGAAGAAGCCGCGGGTGAAAAAGCCAGTGGCCGAGTGACCGCTTGGCTGTGACAGTTCGCTCGGTGGCTGGTCAGTCACTGAGCGAATAAGCGTAGCGCCCAGTGCATCTGCCTCAGACCTGTTTTTCCTCAATTCATCCACACAGTTATCCACAGTGTATGGGGGTAACTGTTGGCTTCCCTCTGGCGCTTACTCGGGTGTAGGCTGAATGCTTGCTACCGAGAGGGTCGTCGCCATGTCGCGCAGCCTCAATCTCACCCGTCATTGTCTGGGCCTGGATACACGCATCGAATGCATGGTGCTGCCGCTGGCCGGCAACGAGGGGCTCTGGGCGCTAATCTGCGCCGCGGGCATGGCGGGCGCTCAACCTTCTGCAATCAAGGCGCAGGGCCCATTCCGCGGGGCTTTGTCGGCCGAACGCATCCTCGTTGATATCGCCGAAAACCTGTGTGTCATGGGGTATCAACCCTGCAGCGATGTACCGATCTGGCGGCTGCATATCCAGGCCGCGTTACGCCGCTTGAACGCCGAGCGGGGTCACCCTGTTGGGGATTTTCAGTCCCAGCCGGATACCTGAGCGCGCATGTGGTGAGTATTTGATCAGGCTTCGCCAGCCTTAGAAATAGTTGGCTTACAGCCATTGATCCTGAGCCTACGCACAAGGTTATCCACAGTTGCCGGGGATAACCGGGCTTGTCATCTATTGCCACACTCCAGGGTTGTTTGAGTGAGGGCGCTGGGTATACTCGCCGCCAGTTTTAAACCCTGAGAGAGCCCCTATGGAACGCTTTATCGAAAACGCCATGTATGCCTCGCGCTGGCTGCTGGCGCCTATTTATTTTGGCCTGTCGCTGGCGTTGCTGGCATTGGCGTTGAAGTTCTTTCAGGAAGTCTTTCATATCCTGCCCAATGTCTTTGCCATGGCCGAGGCGGATCTGATTCTGGTGCTGTTGTCGCTGATCGACATGGCCCTGGTTGGCGGCTTGCTGGTGATGGTGATGATTTCCGGCTACGAGAATTTTGTTTCCCAGCTGGATATCGCCGAGGGCACCGAAAAACTCAGCTGGCTGGGCAAGATGGACTCCAGCTCGCTGAAAATGAAGGTGGCGGCATCCATCGTGGCGATTTCCTCTATCCACCTGCTCAAGGTGTTTATGAATGCGCAGAACATCCCTGACAGCAAGCTGATGTGGTACGTGATCATTCACATGGCGTTTGTGCTGTCGGCCTTCGCCATGGGTTACCTGGATAAGCTGACCAAGCACTGATTTTTCTGAGCGAGTCACCCGCCGCCCGGCCGTTGCAAAACGGACGGGCGGTTTGCGTTTGGCCTTGTGCTTTTGCTGTGTTGTACAAGAATTGTATTTGTATGATTTTTTGTATAACTTCGCTCGCCTGAGGTAATCGCCATGAATCTGCAAAACCTGTCGCAGCACGCCCATGCCGGGCATATCGACGCGCTCAATCTTATTTCCATTGAGGGCGGTATCTACTTGCTCGAAGCGCACATGGATGGGCGTGTCCACCCGCTGCGCGATGGCAACGGTAAAACCCTGCACCTGCGCTCGGTTGAACACGCGCGCGATATGCTCACCGACATGCCGCCGATCCCGTTCCACTTGGTGCATGCCGTGGTGCATGACGAGATGTGCGGTATGCAAGACGGCACTCAAGATGTCCTGCGCGTGCCGATTTCCTTTATTTCCTCGTGGTAGTGATGTGACCGCAGCGGCCTCACTGTTTGCCCGTGCGCTTGCCATCGTGGATGTGCAGATCACAGGTATGCACCCCGACAAGGATGGCATCTGGGAAGCGGCGGTGTTGCAGGTTGATGGCGGCGCGGTCACGGCGCGGCACAGCTGGTTAATCAACCCTGCCGGTGGTTTGCCAGCCAGCGTCTCGCGCACATCAGGCGTGCTGCCGGCAGAGTTGCTCGACCAGCCGCGGTTTAGCCAGATTGCCGCTGAACTTGCGCGCTGCTTGCAGGGGCGGGTTGTGGTTGGCCACAACTTGCGCGTCGCCCATGCCTTCTTACGGCGTGGCTTTGCTATTGCTGGGCAGCCTGTGCGCTATCGCCAGTTATGCACCTTGCAGTTAGCCCGCGCTGCTTGGCCTGACTTGCCCAACCATTCTCTTGATGCGCTTTGCGTGGCGCAGGGCATTAACCGTTTTTTTCAACACCGCGCATTGCCAGACGCCGAGGCTGTTTGGCAGTTGCTGTTAAAGCTGGTGGCGCAGGTGCCGCACGATGTCTTGAGTCAGCAGGTCGGACGGCAGCTGCGCAAAGCCGCCGTGCCGCGGTTTATGACGGCTGAGCGGCTGCAGGCCTTACCCGCCAGCCCCGGGGTTTACTACTTCTACGGTGAGAATCAGGCCCTGCTGTATATCGGCAAAAGCCGCAATGTGCGCCAGCGGGTGCAGTCGCACTTCCAGAATGATCATCACAGCCGCCGCAGCCTGCAGATGGCTCAGCAGGTGCGTGATATCCGCGTGCAGCCGACGGCTGGAGAGTTGGGGGCGCTGCTGCTGGAGTCCGCTGAAGTAAAGCGCCTGCTGCCGCTGTATAACCGCCAGCTTCGCCGTCAGCGCGACCTATTGACCTGGGCGCTTATCGCCGCCGCAGATGGCTTGCGGCCTGAGTTGCAAGCTGTGGGGCAGGGCGCTGCCGAGGTCAGCAGCGTGGGGCTGTTTCGCTCACGGCGTCAGGCCCATGCGTGGCTGCGCAGTGAGGCCGGGCGCAGCCAATTGTGCTTGCGCGTGTTAGGCCTGGAACGCGGTGACGGTGCGTGTTTTGCCACGCAGCTTGGCGGGTGTCGGGGGGCGTGCTGCGGGCGTGAGCCGCGCGAAATACACGATGCCCGCTTGCTTGCGGGCTGTGAGCAGTTACGCATTGCCACATGGCCATGGCCGGGCCCAGTTGCCCTAGTTGAGCGCGATCTAGAACAGCGCGTGTGCCAATGGCATGTGCTCGATCAGTGGCGACACGTGGCCACCGTCGATGATCCCGCGCTGATTGATGCGGCCCGGCAGCACCCCGCTCAGGCATTCAGCCTCGACGCGTATCACATCCTGCGCAGCCATTTAAGGCGCTTTCCGCACACCGAGGTCGTTGTTTTATGAGTGTTCGCCGTCTTGCCCTGGTGCTGGGTGACCAGCTGTCGTTCGACTTACCCAGCCTGCAAGCGCTGGATCCGCAGCGCGATGCCGTGCTGCTCGCCGAGGTGGCGGCGGAAACCGATTATGTGCCGCACCACCCGCAGAAAATCGCCCTGATCTTCAGTGCCATGCGCCACTTCGCCGAGGCCCTGTGTGAGCGCGGCTGGCGCGTGTATTACGTCAAACTCGATGACTCCGATAACAGCGGTTCGCTGCCTGGCGAGTTGCAGCGCTGGGCAGCGCAGTTGCAAGCCGCCGAGGTGCACCTGACTGAGTGCGGTGAATGGCGCCTGGAGGATCAGTTGCAGCACTGCGACGTGCCGATCACCTGGCATGCCGATCATCGCTTTGTCTGTGGCCGCGATGAGTTCGCCCTTTGGGCCGAAGGGCGCAAGCAACTGCGTATGGAGTTCTTTTACCGCGAGATGCGCCGTAAGACCGGGTTGTTAATGAATGGCGACGGCACGCCGGTAGGCGGTGCGTGGAACTTCGATGCGGAAAACCGCAAGGCGCTGCCCAAACAGGTAAAGGCGCCGATGACCGCGCGCTTCCCAGCGGATGCTATTACCCAGGAAGTGCTGGCGCTGGTGGCTGAGCGCTTCAGTCATCACTACGGCAGCCTGGCGTCCTTCGATTACCCGGTGACCCACGCCGAGGCCGAGGCGCTGTGGCAGCACTTTCTTGATTTCGCCCTGCCAGCTTTCGGCGATTATCAAGACGCCATGGCGGTCGGTGAGCCGTTTCTGTTTCATGCGCGAATCAGTGCGGCGCTTAACATCGGTCTGCTGGATGTGCGCCGCCTATGTGCTGATGTCGAAGCCGCCTATTGGCGTGGCCAGGTGCCGCTGAACGCTGCCGAGGGCTTTATCCGTCAGTTGATCGGTTGGCGTGAATACGTGCGCGGCATCTATTGGCTGCACATGCCCGAGTACGCCGAGCGCAATGCCTTCGGCAATACCCGGCCGCTGCCCGAGTTCTACTGGACCGGTAAAACCCGCATGAAGTGCATGAACCAGGCCATCGGCCAGACGCTGGAGCACGCCTATGCCCACCATATCCAACGGCTGATGGTCACAGGCAACTTCGCCTTACTGGCCGGGATCCAGCCCAGTCAGGTGTGTGACTGGTACTTGGCGGTGTATATGGATGCCTTCGACTGGGTCGAGCTGCCCAACACCCTGGGCATGGTCATGCATGCTGATGGCGGCTATCTGGGCTCCAAGCCGTATTGTTCGAGCGGGCAGTACATCAAGCGGATGTCCAATTACTGTGGCGACTGCGCGTACAAAGTCAGCGAGAGCGTGGGTGAGCAGGCTTGCCCGTTCAATGCTCTGTACTGGCACTTTTTAATGCGCCACCGTGAGCAACTCGGTGCAAATCACCGCTTGGGCATGATTTACCGGAACCTGGATAAGATGACTGAGGCCAAGCAGCAGGGGCTCTGGCAGCGCGGTGAACAACTGTTGGCGCGGCTGGATGCCGGTGAGGCGTTGTGAAAAAAGCCGACTTGCCGGTAAAGACCTGTCAGAAATGCGGCTTGCCGTTCACCTGGCGCAAGAAATGGGCACGTTGCTGGGATGAGGTGAAGTACTGCTCCGAGCGCTGCCGGCGCAATCGCCAAGGCGCTGCAGGCGGGTAGGGCGGGCAGGCGGTTTGTGCTAGGCTGGTCTACCTTTTTTCAGCCCCTAGCGGAGCAGTGCTATGTCCGAAATCAATCTCTCGACTGATGAAACTCGCGTCAGCTACGGCATCGGCCGCCAACTGGGCGGTCAACTGAGCGACAACCCGCCGCCGGGTGTAAGCCTGGAGGCTATCCTGGCGGGTCTGACTGACGCGTTCAACGGTCAGCCGAGCCGCGTGAGCGAAGCCGATATGACTGCCAGCTTCAAGGTGATCCGCGACATCATGCAAGCGGAAGCTGCAGCCAAGGCTGAGGCCGCTGCTGGTGCTGGCCTGGCTTTCTTGGCAGAAAACGCCAAGCGCGATGGCATTACTGTATTGGCGTCTGGCCTGCAGTACGAAGTGCTGAGCAGCGGTGCTGGCGCGATGCCGACCCGTGAAGACACCATTCGTGCTCATTACCACGGCACCCTGATCGACGGCACTGTATTTGACAGCTCCTACGATCGTGGCGAGCCTGCTGAGTTTCCGGTCGGCGGCGTGATCGCTGGTTGGACCGAAGCCCTGCAGCTGATGAATGCCGGCAGCAAATGGCGTCTGTATGTGCCAAGCGAGCTGGCCTATGGCGAGCAAGGCGTTGGCAGCATCCCGCCGCACAGCGTGCTGGTGTTTGACGTAGAGCTGCTGGACGTTCTCTAACGTCTCTGGCGCTTCCCTTCGCGGGCGTGGCTGGTTCCTACGACTTAGTAGGAGCGGGCCACGCCCGCGATGCGTTTCAGGGGCGCAACGCCCGGGCGTAGCAGTACAGAAACAGATTACGGACCAGCTCCTTGAGCACTAACGGCTCGCTGGAGTTCAGCTCGTGCAAATCCAGATCGCCCTGATCACGCAGCTCATCCAGTGCATCTTCCTTAAGCAGTGCGCAAACTTCGCCGGTGTTGCGATTAAGAATGCGCAGATACGGCTGCGGGCGGTCCAGCCAGGCATCGATTAGGTAGGTCATCACTCATCTCCCTTAAATGGTTGGATGAGAATAATTCCTATTATGTTTATAGCAAGGCTTAATTGCTGCCTTTCGTCGCGCGAGCTGAAAACTGCCGCTGCGATTTTTAACCTCGCGCAGCCACGGCCCACAGGGGCGCCGCCATAGATGGCAGGCCATAAAAAGCCCGTCACAGGGACGGGCTCTTGATTGCAGGCAGGTTGCTAGTGCGTGCGGGCTACTGCAAAGCGGCAAAGCTCAATGAGAGCGTCACGGTATTCGCTGGTAGGTAGCGCATCCAGGCACGTGATCGCGCGGTCGGCATAATTGCGCGCTTGTTGGGCGGTGTAGTCCAGGGCGCCGGCGGCTTCCACTGCGTTGCGGATGCTCTCCAGGTCTTCGATGCCGCCTTTCTGAATGGCCTGGCGTACCAAGGCCGCTTGTTCAGGCGTACCTTCGCGCATGGTGTAGATCAGCGGCAAGGTTGGCTTGCCTTCAGCCAGGTCGTCGCCGACGTTTTTGCCGAGTGCAGTCGCGTCACCGCGGTAGTCGAGCAGGTCATCGACCAGTTGGAAGGCCACGCCGAGGTGGTCGCCGAAGGTGCGCAGAGCTTCAGTTTGCGCGCTGTTGGCGTTGGCCAGGGCGGCGGCGCTGTGGGTCGAGGCCTCGAAGAGCATCGCCGTCTTGCCGCGGATGACCTCCATATAGGTCTCTTCCGTGGTGCTGGCGTCGCGGATCTTCGACAGTTGCAGCACTTCGCCTTCGGCAATCACCCGGGTGGCCTTGGACAGGATCTTCATCACGGGCATGGAGCCCAGTTCGACCATCATTTCGAACGAGCGCGAATAAAGGAAGTCGCCAACCAGCACGCTTGGCGCATTGCCCCACTGCGCATTAGCCGTGCTGCGGCCGCGGCGCATGTCGGACATGTCTACCACGTCGTCGTGCAGCAGAGTGGCGGTATGCAGGAACTCGATGGTGGCAGCAAGCAGGCGCAGCTTGTCGCCGTCCAGACCCAGCGCTTTACCGCTAAGCAGAACCAGCAAGGGGCGCAAACGTTTGCCGCCTGCGGAAATAATGTAGTCGCCGATCTTCTCTACCAGCGGTACGCGCGACACCAGTTGGGCGCGGATGATGCCGTCGACGGCGGTAAAGTCATCCGCCACCACGCGGTAGAAAGCCTGGGGTTGCATTGCTTACACCTGCTGTTCATGGGTTGCGCGGCATGCTATGGGGCAGGGTAGGGGCTGTCAAGGCAAGTGCCTTGCGGTCTTGCGTCGGGCTTGCGGCTTGCGTACAATCGCGCACCCTGAACTTCCCCCTGGGTATTTCCCTGCCTTACGCAATTGCAAGGGTGTCCTTACGGCCCCGAGCAGCCATGCCAGCCGACACTTATTCCTATAAAGCGCTGGGTGAGCAGGATTAACGGAGATTTACCATGTACGCAGTAATTGTTACCGGTGGCAAGCAATACAAAGTCGCCGAAGGCGAATTCCTCAAGATCGAAAAACTCGAGCTGGCCACTGGCGAAGCCGTGACTTTTGATCGTGTTCTGTTGGTCGGCAATGGCGACGACGTTAAAATCGGCGCGCCGGTTGTTGAAGGTGCCAAGGTTGTAGCTGAAGTGATCGCTCAAGGCCGTCACGACAAGGTCACCATCATCAAGTTCCGTCGTCGTAAGCACCACATGAAGCGCCAGGGCCACCGTCAGTGGTACACCGAGATCAAAATCACCGGTATCCAGGCTTAACTCGTTTCAGTCTGATCCCTTTATAGGAGTATTGAACTCATGGCACACAAAAAAGCTGGCGGTAGTACCCGCAACGGTCGCGACTCAGAAGCCAAACGCCTTGGCGTGAAGATGTATGGCGGCCAGAAAATCATTCCTGGCAACATCATCGTGCGTCAGCGTGGCACCCAGTTCCACGCCGGTTACGGCGTTGGCATGGGTAAGGATCACACCCTCTTCGCGAAAATCGAAGGCGTGATCAAGTTTGAAGTAAAAGGCGCGTTCAACCGCCGTTACGTGAGCGTCGTTGCGGCTTAATTGCGCGACTGCTGGGAAAGCCCCGTCCTTGCGACGGGGCTTTTTTGTTTCTGTATTATTGGGGTTCTTGCCAAACTGTCCTGGGTGCTAGCGTTCAAATTGAATGCAGGTCAATTTTGCAAGAACCTGGTGTTTCTCGTTTTAGATAACCCGCCTTGTTGCGGGAGGCGTACCTATGAAATTCGTCGATGAAGTATCGATTTCTGTAAAGGCCGGTGATGGTGGCAACGGCATGATGAGCTTCCGTCGTGAGAAGTTCATTGAAAATGGCGGCCCTAACGGCGGTGATGGTGGTGATGGCGGCTCGATCTATATCGAAGCGTTTGCCAACCTCAATACCTTGGTCGACTACCGCTACACGCGCCGCTTCCAGGCGCCGAATGGTGAAAAGGGTGGCAGTACCGACTGCACGGGTGCCAAGGGTGAGGATTTGATCCTGCCGGTGCCGATTGGTACCACGGTGATTGATGCCGGCACGCAGGAAGTCATTGGTGATCTGACTCGTGCGGGTCAGCGCTTGCTGGTGGCGCAGGGTGGCTGGCACGGGTTGGGTAATACGCGCTTCAAGTCGAGTACTAACCGTGCGCCGCGGCAGACTACGCCGGGCAAGCCGGGTGATGCGCGCGACCTGAAGATGGAATTGAAGGTGCTGGCGGATGTGGGTCTGCTGGGCTTGCCCAATGCCGGCAAGAGTACCTTTATCCGCTCGGTCTCTGCGGCCAAGCCGAAAGTGGCAGATTATCCGTTTACTACCCTGATCCCCAATCTGGGCGTGGTCAGTGTTGATCGCTACAAGAGCTTTGTTGTTGCCGATATTCCGGGGTTGATCGAAGGTGCGTCCGAGGGCGCGGGTCTGGGTATTCGCTTCCTCAAGCACCTGTCGCGTACCCGCTTGTTGCTGCACCTCGTGGATATGGCGCCGTTGGATTTGACCGATCCAGCTGAGTCGGCAGCCACCATTATTGATGAGCTGACAAAGTTCAGTCCGTCGCTGGCTGAGCGCGAGCGCTGGCTGGTGCTGAATAAGGCGGATCAGATCCTCGAAGAGGAGCAAGAGGCGCGCATCGCTGAAATCGTCGAGCGGATCGAATGGAAGGGGCCGGTGTATGTGATTTCTGCCCTGGCCCGCGAAGGGACTGAGCAGCTGTGTTATGACATCATGGATTTCCTTGAGGCGCGTGCTGAGCGTATTCAGGAGAATCCCGAGTTCGCCGCTGAATTGGCTGAGCTGGATACGCGCATCGAAGATGAGGCGCGTGCCCAGTTGCAGGCGCTGGATGATAAGCGTGCGCTGCGTCGCTCCGGAGTTCGGGCGGTCAGTGACGTTGAGGAAGATGACAGCTTCTGGGATCAAGAAGACGAAGACGATGGCCCGGAAATTATTTACGTCCGGGATTAAGCAACTACAAAAACGCCGCTTAATTGCGGCGTTTTTGTAATCACAGGTCGCTGCTGGGGTTGGATGATCATGCGTGACAAGGTAACCGGTGCGCAGCGCTGGGTGGTGAAGATTGGCAGTGCGCTGCTGACCGCTGATGGGCGTGGCTTGGATCGTGCGGCGATGGCGGTGTGGGTCAAGCAGATGGTGGCGCTGCGTGAGCAGGGTGTTGAGTTGGTGTTGGTGTCTTCCGGTGCAGTGGCTGCCGGTATGAGTCGTCTGGGTTGGGTGGCGCGGCCGAGTGCGATGCACGAGTTGCAGGCGGCGGCGGCAATTGGCCAGATGGTGTTGATCCAGGCGTGGGAGTCGAGTTTTGCTGAGCATGGTCGGCGCACGGCGCAGATCCTGCTGACCCATGATGACCTGTCAGACCGCAAGCGCTACCTCAATGCACGCAGCACGCTACGCACGCTGGTGGATCTGGATGTGGTGCCGGTGATCAATGAAAACGACACGGTGGTCACCGACGAGATTCGCTTCGGTGATAACGACACCCTGGCGGCGCTGGTGGCTAACCTGGTCGAGGCTGATCTGTTGGTGATTCTGACCGATCGCGATGGCATGTATAACGCTGATCCGCGGCATAACCCTGATGCCGAGCTGATTTTCGAAGCGCGCGCTGATGATCCGGCTCTGGATGCCGTGGCGGGCGGTGTGGGCGGTGCGCTGGGCCGTGGCGGCATGCAGACCAAACTGCGTGCGGCGCGTTTGGCGGCGCGTTCCGGTGCGCATACGGTGATTGTGGGTGGCGCCATCGAGCAGGTGCTGGCTCGGCTCAGGGCGGGCGAGCGTCTGGGTACTCTGCTTGCGCCTGAGCGTGGCATGTTGGCGGCGCGCAAGCAGTGGCTGGCTGGGCATCTGCAAACCCGTGGCACACTGGTGCTGGATGATGGTGCGGTCAAGGCGCTGGCTAGCGGTACTCGGAGTTTGCTGCCGGTTGGTGTTAAGGCTGTGCAGGGTAGTTTTCGACGCGGTGAAATGGTCGTCTGTGTGGCTGTCGATGGTCGCGAGATTGCGCGCGGCCTGGCGAATTACAGTGCGCTTGAGGCGCAGAAGATCATTGGTCGGTCGTCGGATTCGATTGAGCAGTTGCTCGGTTATGTGGATGAGCCTGAGTTGGTGCATCGGGATAATTTGATTCTGGTCTGAGGTGGGTTGATGCAAATCGTAAAAGGATTGCTCGCTGCGCTGCTGGTGCTGCCTGGGTTGGCGGTGGCGGAGCAGGTGGGTGAGGTGTCGACGGTTTTCAAGTTTATGGGGCCAAACGACAAGATCGTGGTTGAGGCGTTTGATGACCCTAAAGTGGCGGGTGTGACGTGTTACCTGTCGCGAGCCAAGACTGGTGGCGTCAAGGGTGGGCTGGGCTTGGCTGAGGATCGTGCTGAAGCGTCGATTGCCTGTCGTCAGGTTGGGCCGATCAGCTTTCTCGACAAGCTCAAAGAGGGCGAGGAGGTGTTTCGTGAGCGCACCTCGCTGGTGTTCAAAACCATGCAGGTGGTGCGTTTCTTCGATCGCAAGCGCAATACCCTGGTTTATCTGGTCTACAGCGACCGGGTGATTGAGGGCAGTCCGCAAAATGCGGTGACCGCGATCCCAATTCTGCCTTGGCCGCAAAAGCCTTAAATAAAAAGCCCGAAGCGATTCGGGCTTTTTATTGTGTGTCAGTTATGGGGTTGGTTGGGCTTGCAGAGGTGGTTGGCGCTTTTCTCTGGGCAATAAAAAACCGGCCTAAGCCGGTTTTTTAACATCTAGCAGTGAGTTGCTAGCAGCTTAGGCGGCTGCAACTTCGCTCAGTGCTTTGATGTGGCCATTCAGGCGGCTCTTATGACGAGCTGCTTTGTTCTTGTGGATGATGCCTTTATCGGCCATGCGGTCGATTACGGGCACAGCCAGGGTGTAAGCGGTCGTTGCAAGAGCGACGTCTTTGGCCTCAATAGCCTTGATTACGTTCTTGATATAAGTACGGACCATCGAGCGCTGGCTGGCGTTATGGCTACGACGCTTCTCAGCCTGTTTTGCGCGTTTTTTGGCAGAAGGTGTATTGGCCACCGTCAAGCTCCTCGAAAAAATTCTGGGGGTTACAAACAAATAAGGCCGCGAATCATGCCGATATGAGGGCGTGCTGTCAACCCTGTGGGCGTTTCCCTGTGCTGGCCTGACCAGCGGCTGGGCGCTACACTCGTCGCCTTTGCGCGACGGCGGGTTTTCCGCGGCTGTGCTTGTTTGCGGAAATCGAATTATTACATGAATTTGCTCAAGTCGTTGGCCGCTGTCAGCTCCATGACCATGCTTTCGCGTGTGTTGGGCTTTGTGCGTGACACCATTATCGCGCGCACCTTCGGTGCTGGCGTGGCTTCGGATGCCTTTGTGGTGGCGTTCAAGCTACCGAATCTGTTGCGGCGTATTTTTGCCGAGGGCGCGTTCTCACAGGCTTTTGTACCAATTCTCGCCGAATATAAAACCCAGCAAGGTGACGAGGCAACGCGCACATTTATCGCCTACGTGACGGGGTTGCTAACCCTGGTGCTGGCAGTTGTCACGTTTATCGGGGTTCTGGCGGCGCCCTGGATCGTTTGGGCCTCCGCGCCGGGATTTGCTGATGAGGCGGAGCGGTTTGCGCTGACCACTGATCTGCTGCGAATTACTTTTCCTTATATTTTGCTGATCTCGCTGTCGTCGCTGGCGGGGGCGGTGCTCAATACCTGGAACCGGTTTTCGGTGCCGGCCTTTGTGCCCACCTTGCTAAACCTCAGCATGATCGTCTTTGCGCTGTTCTTAACGCCCTATTTTGATCCGCCGATCATGGCGCTGGGCTGGGCAGTGCTGGTGGGCGGTCTGCTGCAGTTGTTATTTCAGCTGCCGCACCTGCATAAGATCGGCATGCTGGTGTTGCCACGGCTGAATCTTAAAGACACCGGCGTGTGGCGCGTGGTCAAGCAAATGGGGCCGGCGATCTTCGGGGTCTCGGTCAGCCAAATTTCGCTGATCATCAACACGGTGTTCGCGTCTTTTCTGGTCGCAGGCTCCGTGTCATGGATGTATTACGCTGACCGCTTAATGGAGTTGCCAGCGGGGGTGCTCGGCGTAGCGTTGGGCACCATTTTGCTGCCGGTCTTATCGAAAACTCATGCCGGGGCCAGCCGCGAGGATTACTCCAAGTTGCTCGACTGGGGATTGCGTCTGTGTCTGGTGTTAGCGCTGCCGAGTGCGGTGGCATTGGCGATTATTTCTGAGCCGTTAATTGTCTCGTTGTTTCAGTACGGCAAGTTCAGCGCGGGTGATACGGCCATGACCCAGCGTGCGCTGATTGCTTATTCATTTGGTCTGGTCGGGATAATTCTGGTGAAGATTCTTGCGCCAGCCTTCTATGCCCAGCAAAACATCAAGACGCCAGTACGTATCGGGCTGGTGACGTTGCTGGCAACCCAGGCGATGAACCTGCTGTTTGTCTTCGTGATTCCCCTGGCGCATGCCGGTCTGGCGTTGTCTATCGGTCTGGCTGCTTGCTTGAACGCGGGCCTGCTGTATTGGCAGCTGCGCAAGCACAACATGTTTACCCCGCAGCCTGGCTGGACATTATTTGCCGGCAAGCTGTTGGTGGCGTTGGTGGCGATGGCGGCGGCGCTGTTGTTAACCATGCAGCATCTACCTGGCTGGGCGGACGACGGCATGCTCTGGCGTTTACTGCGTTTGGGTGGGCTGGTTAGTGCAGGGTTGCTTGCCTATTTTGCCGTGCTAGCGCTGCTGGGCTTTCGTTTGCGTGATTTTGCCCGGCGCAGTGCGCTCTGATGGCGGCTGATTTGCCGCCTGTTGTCTGCTGCCCGGTGTGCGTATAATCGACCACTTTATGAGCAAGAAGCGCGTTATGCAGCTGGTTCGAGGCCTACACAATCTGCGGCCCCAACATCGGGGCTGTGTTGCCACCATTGGTAATTTCGACGGCGTCCATCGTGGTCATCAGGCCATCTTGGCGCGTTTGCGTGAGCGCGCCGCCGAGCTTGGCGTGCCCAGTTGCGTGTTGATTTTCGAACCGCAGCCGCGTGAGTTTTTTGCCCCGGAGAGTGCCCCGGCACGTTTGGCGCGCTTGCGTGACAAGCTGGCGTTGCTGGCCGCTGAAGGCGTCGACCGAGTGCTGTGCCTGAGTTTCAACCGTCGCCTGCGTGAGCTGAGTGCTGCTGAGTTTGTCCAGCGTGTGCTGGTGGACGGCCTCGGTGTGCAGCACTTGGAAGTGGGTGATGACTTCCGTTTTGGCTGTGATCGCGCTGGCGATTTCGCCTTTCTGGCCGAGGCCGGTGAGCGTGAAGGCTTTAGCGTTGAGGCCGCCAGCACGGTTGAACTGGACGGTATTCGCGTCAGCAGTACGCGCGTGCGTGAAGCGCTCAATGCCGGTGATTTTGCCCTGGCGCAGCACCTGCTTGGGCGGCCCTTCCAGATCGCCGGGCGGGTGTTGCATGGGCAGAAGTTGGGGCGTCAGCTGGATGCGCCAACGGCCAACGTGCAGCTCAAACGCAAGCGTGTACCGCTGCGTGGGGTGTATCTGGTCAGTACCGAAATCGACGGCCAGACCTGGCCGGGTGTCGCCAACATCGGAGTGCGACCGAGTGTTGCAGGTGATGGCAGTGCCCACCTGGAAGTGCACGTGCTGGACTTTGCCGGTGATTTATATGGCCGGCGTTTAACGGTGGCTTTCCACCGCAAGCTGCGTGATGAGCAGCGTTTCGCCTCGCTTGAGGCACTGAAGACGGCAATTGCTGCCGATATTGTCGCCGCCCGCGCCTATTGGTGCGCTTAAACACATAGCGCCAACCGCTTAGAAGAGCCTGAAATGACCGACTACAAAGCCACGCTGAATCTGCCTGATACCCAATTCCCGATGAAAGCCGGTCTGCCGCAGCGCGAGCCACAGATTCTGCAGCGTTGGAATGATATTGGCCTGTATCAGAAGCTACGTGCTAAGGGCGAAGGTCGGCCGAAATTCGTTCTGCATGACGGCCCGCCTTATGCGAACGGCAGCATTCACATCGGTCATGCGCTGAACAAAATTCTCAAAGACATCATCACACGCTCCAAGACCCTGGCCGGCTATGACGCGCCTTACGTGCCGGGCTGGGATTGCCATGGTCTGCCGATCGAGCACAAGGTCGAAACTACTTTTGGCAAGAATCAGCCTGCTGATCTGACCCGCGAGCGCTGCCGCACGTATGCCGGCGAGCAGGTTGAAGAGCAGAAGGGTAACTTCATCCGTTTGGGCGTACTGGGCGAGTGGGACAATCCCTATCTGACCATGAACTTCGCCAACGAGGCCGGTGAGATCCGCGCCTTGGCGGAGATCGTCAAGAAAGGCTTCGTGTTCAAGGGCCTGAAGCCGGTTAACTTCTGCTTCGATTGCGGCTCGGCATTGGCTGAGGCTGAGGTCGAATACCAGGACAAGAAGTCCGATGCAATCGACGTAGCCTTCCCCGTCGTGGATACCGACAAGCTGGCCGCCGCTTTTGGTCTGTCCGGCTTGAGCAAGCCCGCCAGCATCGTCATCTGGACCACCACGCCCTGGACGATCCCCGCCAACCAGGCGCTGAACGTGCATCCGGAGTTCAATTACGCCCTGGTGGATGTCGGCGATCGTCTGCTGCTGCTGGCTGAAGAAATGGTCGAAAGCAGCCTGCAACGTTATGGCCTGCAGGGTGAGGTAATTGCCACTGCGGCGGGTGCTGCGCTGGACCTGATCAATTTCCGTCACCCGTTCTACGAGCGTCTCTCGCCAGTCTACCTAGCGGAGTATGTCGAGTTGGGCGCCGGTACTGGCGTGGTTCACTCGGCGCCGGCCTATGGTGAGGACGACTTCCGTACCTGCAAGCAGTACGGCATGAGCAACGATGAGATCTTCAATCCGGTGCAGAGCAACGGTGTGTATGCCGAGTCGCTGCCATTCTTCGGCGGTCAGTTCATCTGGAAGGCCAATCCGAATATCGTTGCCAAGCTGGAAGAAGTCGGTGCGCTGCTCAAGCACGAAGCCATCCAGCACAGCTACATGCACTGCTGGCGCCACAAGACACCGCTGATCTACCGTGCGACCGCGCAGTGGTTTATCGGCATGGATAAGCAGCCGAATGAGGGCGCCACCCTGCGTGAGCGTTCGCTGGCCGCTATTGAAGAAACCCAATTTGTTCCAGCGTGGGGCCAGGCGCGCCTGCACAGCATGATTGCCGGCCGTCCTGACTGGTGTATCTCGCGTCAGCGTAACTGGGGTGTGCCGATCCCGTTCTTCACCCACAAAGAAAGCGGTGAGCTGCACCCACGTACCGTTGAGTTGATGGAGGTGGTGGCGCAGCGTGTTGAGCAGGAGGGCATCGAAGCCTGGTTCAAGCTCGACGCTGCCGAGTTGCTGGGTGATGAAGCCGGGCAGTACGACAAGAGCCGCGACACCCTGGACGTGTGGTTCGACTCGGGCACGACTCACTGGCACGTTTTGCGTGGTTCGCACGCCGAGTTGGCGCATGCCAATGGCCCCGTTGCCGACTTGTACCTCGAAGGTTCTGACCAGCACCGTGGCTGGTTCCATTCCTCACTGCTGACCGGCTGCGCGATTGACGGCCACGCACCATACAAAGAGCTGCTGACCCACGGCTTTACTGTCGACGAACAGGGCCGTAAGCAATCCAAGTCCCTTGGCAACGTTGTCGCGCCGCAAAAGGTTATCGACAGTTTGGGGGCCGACATCTTGCGTCTTTGGGTCTCGTCCACCGATTACTCGGGCGAGATGGCCGTCTCTGACCTGATTCTGCAGCGCAGTGCTGACGCCTACCGGCGTATCCGCAACACCGCGCGCTTCCTGCTTTCCAACCTCAGTGGCTTCGACCCTAAAGAGCACTTGCTGCCGGTCGATGAGATGTTGGCACTGGATCGCTGGGCGGTGGACCGGGCGTTGCTGCTGCAGCGAGAAATTGAAGAGGCCTACGACAGCTACCGCTTCTGGAACGTCTACCAGAAGGTGCACAACTTCTGTGTGCAGGAGCTGGGCGGCTTCTACCTCGACATCATCAAGGACCGTCAGTACACCACCGCCGCCGACAGCGTGGCGCGTCGTTCCTGCCAGACCGCTATGTTCCATATCGTTGAAGCGTTGGTGCGCTGGATTGCGCCGGTGTTGTCGTTCACGGCTGATGAGCTTTGGCAGTACCTGCCGGGTGAGCGTAATGAGTCGGTAATGCTCAATGGCTGGTACCAGGGCCTTAGCGAAATGCCACAGGACTTCGCACTGAGTCGCGAGTTCTGGGAACGGGTCATGGCGGTCAAAGTTGCGGTGAACAAGGAAATGGAAAACCTGCGGGCGGCCAAGGCCATCGGCGGTAACCTGCAGGCCGAAGTCACTCTGTATGCCGAAGACAGCTTGATCGCGGATCTGAATAAGCTCGGTAATGAACTGCGCTTCGTGCTGATTACCTCCACCGCCAGCCTCGCACCGCTCAGCGCTGCGCCAGAGGATGCTGTGGTGACCGAGGTTGCAGGTCTTAAACTGAAAGTGTTGAAGTCCGGCCATGCCAAGTGCGGCCGTTGCTGGCATCACCGCGAGGATGTCGGGGTAAACCCGGCTCATCCGCTAATCTGCGGTCGCTGTGTGGACAATATCGAAGGCGCTGGCGAGGTTCGTCACTATGCTTAACAACGGCCGGCCTAACGCCAGTCGCTTCGGGCATTTGGCTTGGCTGTGGCTGAGCCTGCTGGTGTTTGTGGTCGATCAGGCGAGCAAGTTCTATTTTGACAACAGCCTGAGCATGTACCAGCAAATTGTGATCATCCCGGATTACTTCAGCTGGACCCTGGCCTATAACACCGGCGCGGCCTTCAGCTTCCTGGCGGATGCAGCGGGCTGGCAACGCTGGTTCTTTGCCGCGATTGCGCTGGTAGTGAGCGTGGTGCTGGTGGTCTGGCTCAAGCGTCTTAAGCCAAGCGAAACCTGGCTAGCCGTTGCCTTGGCCTTGGTGCTGGGTGGCGCACTGGGTAATTTGGTGGACCGCGTGGTGTTTGGCCATGTGGTCGACTTCATTTTGGTGCACTGGCAACACCGCTGGTATTTCCCTGCCTTCAATGTGGCTGATATGGCGATTACTGGCGGTGCAATCCTGTTGGCGCTGGATATGTTTAAAAGTGATAAGTCCGGAGAAGTAGCCCATGACTGAGTCTGTCATCCAAGAGCAGCGTATCGGCCCGGACAAGGAAGTTACCCTGCATTTCGCCCTCAAATTGGGCAATGGTGATGTGGTCGACAGCACCTTCGATAAAAGCCCCGCGACCTTTAAAGTCGGTGACGGCAATTTATTGCCTGGTTTCGAACAGGCCATTTACGGCTTGAAGGCGGGCGACAAACGCAGCCTAGAGATCAGCCCAGAGCAGGGCTTCGGCCAGGGCAACCCACAAAACATCCAGGTCATGCCGCGCAGCCAGTTTCAGGATATGGAGCTGTCTGAAGGCTTGCTGGTGATCTTCAATGATGCTGCCAATGCTGAGCTGCCTGGCGTGGTTAAAGATTTTGATGACAGCCAAGTCACCATCGACTTCAATCACCCGCTGGCTGGCAAGGCGCTGAGCTTCGATGTGGAAATCATCGAGGTTAAAGCGCTCTGATCGGCGCTCTATCGTTGTAGGGTGGGTTAGGCGCGCAGGCTGAACTTGAGCCTGGAGCAGGTTATTTGTCGCGCTTTAACCCGCCATGGTTCGTATGTCAGGTACCGTGCTGTTGGGCTGCGCGGTATTCGTGGCTTATGCGGCAATGTGCCGCTAACCCAAACCGCGGCAACTTTCGTTTACGCGCGCCGAGATAACCCGCATGCATATCAAACTCGCCAACCCCCGTGGCTTCTGTGCCGGTGTCGACCGCGCCATTGAGATCGTCAATCGCGCCCTGGAAGTCTTCGGTCCGCCTATTTATGTGCGCCACGAAGTGGTCCATAACAAATTTGTGGTGGAAGACCTGCGTTCACGTGGCGCCGTTTTCGTTGAAGAACTGGATCAGATTCCTGACGATGTCATCGTGATCTTCAGTGCCCATGGCGTCTCGCAGGCCGTGCGCAGCGAAGCCGAACGCCGTGGTTTGAAGATATTCGACGCCACCTGCCCGCTGGTCACCAAGGTGCATATGGAAGTGGTGCGCTACAGCCGCGAGGGGCGCGAATGCATCCTCATCGGCCATGAAGGCCACCCGGAAGTCGAAGGCACCATGGGCCAGTACGACGCCAGCAACGGCGGCGCTATCTACCTGGTCGAGGACGAAGAGGATGTGGCTGCGCTGCAGGTGCGCCACCCTGATGCCCTGGCCTTCGTCACCCAGACCACGCTGTCCATGGATGACACCAGTAAGGTCATCGACGCCCTGCGCAGCAAGTACCCCGCAATCGGTGGTCCACGCAAGGACGACATCTGCTACGCCACCCAAAACCGCCAGGATGCAGTCAAACAGCTCGCCGCGGAGTGCGATGTGCTGCTGGTCGTCGGCAGTCCCAACAGCTCCAACTCCAACCGCCTGCGCGAACTGGCCGAGCGCATGGGGACGCCAGCCTACCTGATCGATGGCGCCGAGGACCTAAAGCAGGAGTGGTTTGCGGGTGTAGCCGGTATCGGGATTACTGCCGGCGCATCCGCCCCGGAAGTATTGGTGCAGGGCGTGATTCAGCAGCTTGGAGTGTGGGGCGCAACGAATGCGCAAGAGCTGGACGGGCGGCCGGAGAATGTAACATTTTCGATGCCGAAAGAGTTGCGGGTGACACAGCTCTGAGTTTGTGAAAAAGATGTGCACCCTTGGTGCAGAGCGACTGCCTGCTAGGAGTCTGTTTCGCAGGTTCCGATTGGTAAGTTGTCCGAAGTGAATGGCCTGCTGGCATATTCAGCAGTGTTCTGGAGGGCTTTTTTGTCTGCGTACCCGGCCTGTAGCGCTTAAGATCAACTGCCTGACGGTATATTTGCCGCTTGCATGGCAAATGAACAACGTGCCTGCCTGAAATGCGCCACTGAGTAGATGGCTTCCGCCAGACGGCGTATAGCGGATATAACGTCTGACCGGAGTGTTGCCTTTGGCAATCACACTCTTGTCAAGAGACTGGCCTTGGCGGAGTAAGGGCTCACCTTCGTCCAGCAGGGCGTTGTGGTTTAGGTCTACGTACACTTGCCAGCCGCTCTGCCAGTCACCATCGCCATTGTCGACCAGCACCGGCTGTCGTCGCTTGATAGATTCGCTGCGTGCTAGCACCAAGTCTGCAGCGAGGTTGTTGCTTGTTGTGATCAACTTTTGATTATCCATAAACTGCAAGCTGCCAGGCACCCCAATACTTGCTAGCACGGCAAGGATCGCGAGGGTGGTGAGTAATTCGGGAAGCGTAAAGGCGCGAGTGTTGTAACGCATGGCATCCCTGCCTCCTAGGTCGTGCGTGATCCGTAAGCGTCCAGCCAAGTCACCTTCCGAACTCCAGCATTAAGGGCGATGGTGTCCGCGTATTTTTAAGCGGACGCG
>NZ_JAPPVG010000006.1:0-150868 GCF_028680365.1 Pseudomonas sp. MIL19
CATCTGCTTCATCGGAAAACTCAGCGGGTGGAATCCGGGTATTTTGCCAAAATCAGGAAGTCTTCTTCAGAATTTCCCTAGAGAGTTTCAGTAGCTAACAATGTATATGCACTCTCCCACAAGTAGTGAGCAAAGCTTTCCTAGCCCTGTCGTCAGTTCGATTACATTCGTATAGCCGGTCTATTGTTGGCTTTTTCGCCTTGGCCATTCAGCAGTTCACTCAGCGGGATTCAATCAATCACGAAGATCATCATTGCTATCCGCCGCCCAGCCTTATTCTTTCGACTACACTCTTCACGCACATTAGCAATCTAAATAACGGAGATGCATATGGCTGGCTGGTATGAGTTGACGAATAGCAGTGACGGGCAGTTTCGCTTTGTGCTTAAAGCGGGCAATGCGGAAATCATTCTCACAAGTGAGTTATATAAAACCAGAGCAAGCGCCGAGAACGGTATTAGCTCGGTGCAAAATAACTGCCAAGCAGATGAGCGTTACGACAGGAAAGAGTCGGCGAACAATAAGTTTTACTTTAATTTAAAGGCAGCTAATCATCAGATCATTGGCTCCAGCCAGATGTATGCGACGGCGGCGGCGCGTGATAAGGGCATTGAGTCCGTAAAAAATAACGGGACGTCTGAGACAGTCAAAGACCTGACGTAAGCCATCAGCGCTTATGCGCTGAACGCTGTCGCTCTACCGGACACTGCGCCGCACGCTCTGCAGTGTCCGGCTTTACCGCCGCCCGCCTAAACGCCACGCCACGCACAGTTCACCTCGGCTACAAAGACTTTCACAGCCTGCGGCCAGCCTCTTATGATGGGCGCCGTATCAGCGCCAGATTAATCAGCATGCGATGAGGTCAGGGTGGTGTTTTCAGAGAGTGAGTTATCACGTGTTATCGAGATGGCTTGGGAAGATCGAACGCCGTTCGAAGCCATTCAATTGCAGTTCGGCTTGGATGAGGCTGGGGTGATTGCGCTGATGCGACGCAGCCTCAAGCCCGGCAGCTTCAAGCTATGGCGTGAGCGGGTCAGTGGTCGGCAGACCAAGCACCTGCAGTTGCGCGACCCGCAGGTGGGCCGAGGGTATTGCCCGACGCAGTACAAACACCGTTAAACGCCATTCGGTCTGGACGGTTATCTGCCAGCACTTGCGAGCCCCCTTTATGGGGTGAGCGCCACAGCAAAAAGGGCCACATGTGTGGCCCTTTTTGTTTTAACCCGCTGTGCGATCAAGCATGCACTTGCGAGGGGTCGCGGCGGTTATCGGGGCCGTCTTGCAGGTGGGCACCGGTGGATTCATCCATCGCTTGCTGCAGGGCTTTCTTGCGCTTTTCTTCGGCACGGTGGGCGAAGAACCACACCAGGAAGGTGGCGAAGGACACCGACAACAGGATCAGGCTGGCCACCGCGTTGATTTCCGGCTTCACGCCCAGACGTACGGCGGAGAAGACTTCCATCGGCAAGGTGGTCGAGCCCGGCCCGGAGACGAAGCTGGCGAGTACCAGATCGTCCAGCGACAGGGCAAAGGACATCATTGCGCCGGCCGCCAGCGAAGGCGCGATCATCGGGATGGTGATCAGGAAGAACACCTTCCACGGCTTGGCACCGAGGTCCATGGCCGCTTCTTCGATGGACAGGTCCAACTCACGCAAGCGCGACGACACCACCACGGCCACATA
The DNA here is from genome assembly GCF_028680365.1 of Pseudomonas sp. MIL19. NCBI lineage: Bacteria > Pseudomonadati > Pseudomonadota > Gammaproteobacteria > Pseudomonadales > Pseudomonadaceae > Pseudomonas > Pseudomonas sp. MIL19. The sequence goes on from NZ_JAPPVG010000006.1 coordinate 1,685, forward strand.
GGCCGAACAGAAGGTGGTGTGGGCGATCCAGATGGTCAAGATGCCGCGCTCAGCCGGCCAGCCGATCAGCTGGGCCATCGCCACAAACAGCAGCAGCAACGACAGACCGGTAATCACCTCGGGCATCACCAGCGGGGCGGTGACCAGGCCACCGAACAGCGTGCGGCCCTTGAAGCGGGTGACGCGGGTCAGCACGAAGGCGGCCATGGTGCCCAGCGCAACGGCGGCAATCGCGGTGTAGCAGGCGATTTCCAGCGAGCGCATCACCGAGTTCATCAGCTGGGTGTTGTCGAGCAAGCCGACGTACCACTTCACCGACCAGCCGCCCCACACCGTGACCAGGCGCGACTCGTTGAACGAGTAGATCACCAGGATCAGCATCGGCAGGTAGATAAAGGCAAAACCGGCCCACAACATAAAGTTGGAGAAACTAAAACGCTTCATGGCCGGCCCTCCATTTCTTTCGCTTGGTGACGGTTAAACAGAATGATCGGGATGATCAGGATCGCCAGCATGACCACCGCCAGGGCGGAGGCTACCGGCCAGTCGCGGTTGTTGAAGAACTCTTGCCAGAGCACCTTGCCGATCATCAGGGTTTCCGGGCCACCGAGCAGTTCAGGAATCACGAACTCACCCACCACCGGGATAAACACCAGCATGCAGCCGGTGATGATGCCGCCTTTGGCCAGCGGTACGGTGATTTTCCAGAAGCTGTTGAAGGTGCTCGACCCCAGGTCGGCGGCGGCTTCCAGTAGGCTCTGGTCGTGTTTAACCAGGTTGGCGAACAGCGGCAGGATCATAAACGGCAGGTACGAGTAAACGATACCGATGTACACCGCCAGGTTGGTGTTGAGGATCTGCAGCGGTTCGTTGATCACCCCCAGCCACAGCAGGAAGCTGTTGAGCAGGCCGTTGTTGCTGAGGATGCCCATCCAGGCATACACGCGGATCAGAATCGCCGTCCAGGTCGGCATCATGATCAGCAGCAAAAAGACCATTTGCTTGGCTTTGTCGGCCCGCGCGATGGCATAGGCCATGGGAAAGCCAATCACCAGGCAAAGCAGCGTGCTGATGGCGGCGATTTTCAATGAGCCTAAGTAAGCCGCCAGGTACAGCGCATCTTCACTGAGGAAGATGTAGTTACTCAGGTTAACTATCAGGGTGAAGGTGTTGTCCACCCAGCTGAACACCTCGGTGTAGGGCGGGATGGCAACGTCGGCTTCGGCAAAGCTGATTTTCATCACAATGATGAAAGGCAGCAGGAAGAATAGGAACAGCCAGAGGAAGGGCACCCCAATTACCAGGTGCCGGCCCTTGGGCATACGGCGGCTGATGCTTCGGCTGATATTCATGAGCGTAATGTCACCCCGCTGTCGTCCTCCCACCAGACGTAGACTTCATCGTCCCAGGTAGGCCGTGCGCCACGCCGTTCGGCGTTGGCGACAAATGACTGGACGATCTTGCCGCTTGGCAGCTGCACGTAAAACACCGAGTGGCCGCCCAGGTAGGCAATGTCGTGCACGGTGCCGCGTGACCAGTTGTACTCAAAGCCTGGCTGCTCGGTGCTGAAGAGCATTTTTTCCGGGCGAATGGCGTAGGTGATGCTCTTGTCCTGCACCGAGGTATTAACCCCGTGGCCGACGTAGATGTTGCGCTCAAGATCGGGGCTGTCGATCAGTGCGTGGTCTTCCATGTCCTCGACTACGGTGCCTTCGAACAGGTTGACGCTGCCGATGAACTCGCAGACCAGGCGGCTGGTCGGGGTTTCGTAAATGTCGACCGGGCTGCCGATCTGGGCGATCCAGCCGAGGTGCATGATGGCGATGCGCTGGGCCATGGTCATGGCCTCTTCCTGGTCGTGAGTCACCATGACGCAGGTTACGCCGACGCGCTCGATGATCTCGACCAACTCAAGCTGCATCTGCGAACGCAGCTTTTTGTCCAGTGCGCCCATGGGCTCGTCGAGCAGCAGCAGCTTAGGCCGCTTGGCCAGCGAACGCGCCAACGCCACACGCTGACGCTGACCACCGGAGAGCTGATGCGGCTTGCGCTTGGCGTACTGGCTCATGTGCACCAGCTTGAGCATTTCTTCAACGCGGGCGGCGATTTCCGCCTTGGGCATTTTGTCTTGCTTGAGGCCGAAGGCGATGTTCTCGGCCACGCTCATGTGCGGGAACAGGGCGTAGGACTGGAACATCATGTTGATCGGCCGCTCGTAGGGCGGCAGATCGGTGATGTCTTCACCGTCGAGGAAAATGCGCCCTTCGGTAGGCCGCTCGAAGCCAGCGAGCATGCGCAGCAGGGTTGATTTACCCGAACCCGAACCACCGAGCAGGGCGAAAATCTCGCCCTTATTGATGGTCAGCGAAACATCATCTACGGCGATGGTTTCATCAAATTTCTTGGTGACGCGCTCAATCTTGACCAACACCTCTTTCGGTTGCTGATCGCCTTCAAGCACTTTCTTATAGGCACTGGAAGCAACTGCCATTCCCAACACTCCCGCAAAAGTAGCGCCCGGCCAATTGGCCGGGCGTTTTAAAGTTATTGGCCGGACTTAATCTTGGTCCAGCTGCGCGTCATCAAGCGTTGTACTTTCACCGGCAGTTCCGCCGAGATGTACAGCTTGTCGAGGACGTCCTGCGGCGGATACACCGACTCATCGTTACGCACTTCTGGATCCATGAACTCGCCTGCCTTGGTATTAGGGTTGGCATAACCGACGTAATCGCTGACCTGGGCAATGGCCGCTGGGTCGAGCAAATAGTTGATAAAGGCGTGGGCTTCTTTCGGGTTACCGGCATCAACCGGAATGGCCATCATGTCAAACCACAGGTTGGCGCCTTCTTTCGGGATACTGTAAGCGATCTCGATGCCCTTGCCGGCTTCTTCAGCACGGTCGGCGGCTTGCAGAATGTCACCAGAGAAGCCCACCGCTACGCAGATATTGCCGTTAGCCAGGTCACCGATGTATTTCGAGCTGTGGAAGTAACGCACGTAAGGGCGCACGGCCAGTAGTTTGGCTTCAGCCTTGGCGTAGTCGGCGGCGTCACGGGTGTTGGGGTCGAGGCCCATGTAGTTGAGCACGCCGGGGATCATTTCGTCGGCCGAGTCGAGGAAGCTAACGCCGCAAGCCGCGAGCTTCTTCATGTTTTCAGGCTCGTAGACCATGGCCCAGGAATCGATCTTGTCGACGCCCAGCACTTCTTTGATTTTGGCGACGTTGTAGCCGATACCGTTGGTGCCCCACAGGTAAGGCACTGAATACTGGTTACCGGGATCGTTAACGTCCAACTGCTTGAGCAGCGCTGGATCGAGATTTTCCCAGTTCGGCAGCTGACTGCGGTCGAGCTTCTGAAACGCGCCCGCCTTGATCTGCTTGCCGAGGAAATGGTTGGACGGCACCACAATGTCGTAGCCGGAACGGCCCGCCAGCAGTTTGCCTTCCAGGGTTTCGTTGCTGTCAAAGACGTCGTACAAGGCTTTGATGCCCGTGGCCTTCTGGAAGTCGGCCAGGGTGGTTTCGCCGATGTAGTCGGACCAGTTGTAGACCTTGACCACAGGCTCGGCGGCTTGCACGGCGGAGACGCTGACGGCGGCGGCCAGCAGACCGGCCAGAAGTGGAGTACGACGCATAGTGATTTCCTTATTGTTGTGGGTGAATGCGGTGGAGGAAGCCACCGCACACCTTTAGGGCTATGGCATTACTGACCAGATTTGATCTTGGTCCAGCTGCGCGTCATGGTGCGCTGCACCTTGGCGGGCAGATCCGGGAAGGTGTAGATCTTGGCCATGGTTTCGGCGTCCGGGTAGATGCCCGGGTCGTTACGCAGCACGTCATCCACCAGCGGCGTGGCGGCGGCGTTGCCATTAGGGAATTGCACGACGTTGGTGATGTTGGCCATGACGTCTGGCTTCATCAGGTAGTTGAGGAACACGTGAGCGGCTTCAACGTTTTTCGCATCGGCTGGGATGGCCAACATGTCGAAGAAGCTGCCAGCACCTTCTTTCGGGATGCTGTACGAGATGTTCACGCCATTCTTGGCGTCTTCAGCACGGGACTTGGACTGATACAGGTCACCCGAGTAGCCAATCGCCACGCAGATGTTGCCGTTGGCCAGGTCGCCGATGTACTTGGAGCTATGGAAGTAGGAGGTCGAAGGACGAACCGAGAGGAACAGTTCTTCGGCTTTCTTCAGCTCACCGGCATTGGTGCTGTCCGGCTTGAAGCCCAGGTAGTTGAGTGCAGCCGGGAGAATTTCAGTCGGCGAATCGAGGAACGACACGCCGCACTCTTTCAGCTTGGCCATGTTTTCTGGCTTGAATACCAGGTCCCAGGAATTGACCGGTGCGTCTGCGCCGAGCGCAGCCTTGACCTTGTCGACGTTGTAACCAATGCCGATGGTGCCCCACATGTAGGGGATCGAGTACAGGTTACCCGGGTCGCTCGGATCGAGGGCTTTGAGCAGGTTCTTGTCGAGGTTTTCCCAGTTGGGCAGCTTGGACTTGTCCAGCTTCTGGTAAACGCCGGCCTTGATCTGCTTGGCCAGGAATGGGTTAGACGGCACCACGATGTCGTAACCGGAGCTACCGGCCAGCAGTTTGGCTTCCAGGGTTTCGTTGCTGTCAAAGACGTCGTAGACGACCTTGATGCCGGTTTCCTTCTGGAAGTTATCGATGGTGTCTTCTGCGATGTAGTCGGACCAGTTGTAGACGTGAAGGACTTTGTCATCCGCGTGTGCGGCACTCACCACAGCCCCAGCAAGGGACAACGCGAGAAGGGTTTTGCCGAAAGTTTTCATGCGTACAGCTCCTGTTGTTGTAGTCATATCCGAAAGATGCGCAGCCATCTGCAGCACCTTCCGGTGAGCCTGACACACGCATTGGCGCAGTCTGGCAAGGTCACACCCCTGTTTCAACATTCAGACATAAGTGCCTGAAAAACAAAGAATATTAAACCTTAAACCAGCACCTCTGCGGCAGTCAGGTCGAGGCATTTACGGGCCTTTTCCAGCAGTTCGTCGATTTCCGCATGGCTGATCACCAGCGGCGGCGAAATAATCATGGTGTCGCCTACGGCGCGCATGATCAGACCATTATTAAAGCAGTGTCCGCGGCAGATCATGCCCACACCCACATCGCCGGAGAAACGCTTACGGCTGGCCTTGTCCTGCACCAATTCAATGGCGCCCAACATGCCGACGCCGCGCACTTCACCCACCAGCGGGTGATCGGCCAGCTCACGTAAACGTTTCTGCAAATACGGTGCCGTTTCTGCCTTGACCCGCTCAACAATCTTTTCTTCACGCAGAATACGCAGGTTTTCCAGGGCCACCGCAGCAGCCACCGGGTGCCCGGAATAGGTGAAGCCGTGGTTGAAATCGCCGCCCTGGTTAAGCACCTCGACGATGTCATCGCGCACGATCAGCCCGCCCATGGGGATGTAGCCGCTGGTCAGGCCTTTAGCGATGGTCATCATGTGCGGCGTGTTGCCGAAATAGTCGCTGCCGAACCACTCACCGGTGCGGCCGAACCCGCAGATCACTTCATCGGCGACAAATAGAATGTCGTACTTGGCGAGAATCTCGCGGATGCGCGGCCAGTAGCTGTCCGGCGGAATAATCACCCCACCGGCGCCTTGGATCGGCTCGGCAATAAAGGCGGCAACATTCTCTTCGCCGACTTCGAGGATTTTCTGCTCCAGCTGATCGGCCGCCCAGATGCCGAACTCGTCAGGGCTCATGTCGCCGCCCTCAGCAAACCAGTACGGCTGCGGGATGTGCACGATGCCCGGGATCGGCAAATCGCCCTGTTCGTGCATGTACTTCATGCCGCCCAGGCTGGCGCCGGCTACGGTGGAGCCGTGGTAGCCGTTAACCCGACTGATGATGACCTTCTTGTTGGGCTGCCCCTTGATTGCCCAGTAATGGCGCACCATCCGCAGCATGGTGTCGTTACCTTCCGAACCCGAGCCGGTGAAGAACACGTGGTTCATGCCTTGCGGGGCCAGATCAGAAATCGCCTTAGCCAGCTCCAGCGCCGGCGGCGTGGCGGTCTGGAAGAACATGTTGTAGTAGGGCAGCTCTTGCATCTGCTTAGCAGCGGCGTCTGCCAGCTCTTTGCGACCATAGCCAATCGCCACACACCAGAGCCCGGCCATGGCATCGAGGATCTTGTGACCCTCGCTGTCCCACAGGTACACGCCATCGGCCTTGGTGATAATGCGCGGCCCGTTTTCCGCCAACTGTTTGAAGTCGCTAAACGGCGCGAGGTGGTGTTCGCGGCTCATGGCCTGCCACTCGCGGGTTTTCGGGTTGGTCACTTGACTGTTCATAACAACACCTTGATTACACAGGCTGCGCATTGCAGCCCAGGAAAATACTTGGCAGTGGCTGGCGCCGGGGTCACCCGCGCCAGCCACCTGACGGTTACACCGACAGCAGCAGGAACTCGCGTTCCCAGGAGCTGATTACGCGTTTGTAGTTCTCGTGCTCGGCACGCTTAACGGCTACGTAGCCGCGCATGAACTTCTCGCCCAGGTACTTCTCGGCGGCCTTGCAAGCCTCCATCCGCTCCAGCGCATGCTCGATGGTGATCGGCAGACGCAGGTTGCGGCGCTCGTAAGCACGCCCTTTGACTGGCGCACTTGGCTTAATGTCTTCAACCATGCCCATGTAGCCGCACAGCAGCGAAGCCGCGAGGACCAGATAGGGGTTGGCGTCAGCACCGGCCAGGCGGTTTTCGACACGGCGGTTCTGCGGCGTGGCTTCCGGTACGCGCAGGCCAACCGTGCGGTTCTCTTCGCCCCATTCGACGTTCACCGGCGCCGAGGTGTCCGGCAGGAAGCGGCGGAACGAATTGACGTTTGGCGCGAACAGCGGCAGCAGCTCAGGGATGTACTTCTGCAGGCCGCCGATGTGGTTCATAAACAGCTGGCTCATGCTGCCGTCGGCATTGGAGAACAGGTTCTTGCCGGTCTTGATGTCCACCACGCTCTGGTGAATGTGCATCGCGCTGCCTGGCTGATCGGTGATCGGCTTGGCCATAAAGGTCGCGGCCACATCGTGCTTGAGCGAGGCTTCACGCATGGTGCGCTTGAATACGGTGATCTGATCCGCCAGATGCAGCGCCTCGCCGTGACGGAAGTTGATCTCCATCTGTGCCGGGCCGTCTTCGTGGATCAGCGTGTCGAGGTCCAGGCCCTGGATTTCGCACCAGTCGTAGACGTCTTCAAACAGCGGATCAAATTCGTTGGCGGCATCGATAGAGAACGACTGGCGGCCCACCTCAGGACGCCCGGAGCGGCCCATCGGCGCTTCCAGCGGGAAATCCGGGTCGCTGCAACGCTTGGTCAGGTAGAACTCCATTTCCGGCGCGACGATCGGCTTCCAGCCCTTATCGGCATACAACTTGAGAATATTCTTGAGGATGTTGCGCGGCGACAGCTCGATCGGATTGCCCTGCTTGTCGAAGGTGTCGTGGATCACCATCGCCGTCGGCTCCAGCGCCCATGGCACCAGGAACGCGGCGTTCTCATCCGGGCGGCAGAACATATCAATGTCCGCCTCGTCGAGCAGGTCGTAATAGATGTCATCCTCGACGTAGTCGCCGGTCACTGTCTGTAGCAGCACACTCTCGGGGAGGCGCATGCCCTTTTCGTCGAGGAACTTATTGGTCGGCGAAATCTTACCGCGGGCAATGCCGGTAAGATCGCTGATCAAGCATTCAACTTCGGTGATTTTGCGTTCTTTCAGCCAGCTCGAAAGCTGGTCTAATTTGGTGCTCATAGAGACCTCAGGGTTGGTGAGAACCGACTTATATAGAGTCGGTTCAGCGTTGCCCCGCCGTCTTCCTGCAAGCCTCACCAAAGGCCTGGAAGATGGCGAGATAATTCGGGTTAGATCGTACCTGCCATTCAGGGTGCCATTGCACCCCCAAGGCAAAGCTTTTGGCACCTTCGACGGAGAAGGCTTCGATCAACCCGTCAGGCGCCAGTGCTTCTACGCGAAGGCCCGGCGCCAGACGCTGAACGCCCTGGCCATGAATGGAATTAACTTGAATCTCGTCCGGCAAGCCGATGCCGGCGAGCAGCCCGCCCGGCTGCACATGCAGCGCGTGACGCAGGCCATATTGTTGTTCTACGGGAAGATCAGCGGGTTCACGGTGGTCCATTAACCCGGCAACCTCATGCACACGCTGATGCAGTGCACCACCAAAGGCTACGTTCATCTCCTGAAAACCACGGCAAATGCCCAACACCGGGATACCGGCAGCAATTGCTGCTTTAATCAAAGGAAGTGTCGTATTGTCACGCGCCGGATCATGCGCAGTGCCGGGTTCACTGGCGTCGCCAGCATAGTGATGGGGTTCAACGTTGGAAGGCGAGCCGGTAAACACCAGGCCGTCGAGTTGCTGCAGCAGGTAAGCCTGATCAAGCTGCTCACCCAGTGCTGGGATGATGACTGGCATACCGCCTGCCACCTGAACAATTGCTTGCAGGTATTTATCACCGGCAGTGTGGTAGATGTTGTGCCCGATCTGCTTGGTGCAGGCACTAACGCCGATTATCGGCTGGCGCGACATGAGACACCCGTTTTATTGCTGTTATGGGTTTTGGCCGAGCTTAGCCTTGTTCATTTTTTTTCACAATAGCCATGTAAAAAATTGAACACACCCGACTGAGCACCGCGAAAGACAAGGGTTTCAGCTAGGCTGCACTGCCCTGTAATGCCCTGAAATTGGCCACTAAGCACCAATTAAGGGCAAAACGCGCCTCTCTTGACAGCATCAGGTGTTTAAGATTGACTCACACCCGTGCAATTGCATGATTGATATTTTTAACATAAAAGGTGTTGCATCATGTCGGTACCCCCGCGTGCCGTTCAGCTTAACGAAGCGAACGCGTTCCTTAAGAAACATCCTGAGGTCCTGTTCGTCGACCTTCTGATCGCAGATATGAATGGTGTGGTGCGCGGTAAGCGTATCGAGCGTGCGAGCCTGCATAAGGTTTACGAACGCGGCATCAATCTCCCGGCGTCTCTATTCGCTCTGGATATCAATGGCTCAACGGTGGAAAGCACCGGTCTGGGTCTGGATATCGGCGATGCCGATCGTATCTGTTATCCCATCCCCAACACCCTGTGCTACGAGCCTTGGCAGAAGCGCCCTACCGCGCAACTGTTAATGACCATGCATGAACTGGAAGGCCAGCCGTTCTTTGCCGATCCACGGGAAGTGTTGCGTCAGGTGGTCGAGAAGTTCGACGAACTGGGCCTTACCATTTGTGCAGCCTTCGAGCTGGAGTTCTACCTGATTGACCAGGCCAACGTGAATGGCCGTCCGCAGCCACCGCTGTCGCCTCTGTCAGGCAAACGTCCACACTCGACTCAGGTGTACCTGATCGACGACCTCGACGAATACGCCGAGTGCCTGCAGGACATCCTTGAAGGTGCTAAAGAGCAGGGCATCCCTGCCGACGCCATCGTCAAGGAAAGTGCGCCCGCGCAATTCGAGGTAAACCTGCACCACGTCGCCGACCCGATCAAGGCGTGCGACTACGCGCTGCTGCTCAAGCGCCTGGTTAAGAACATCGCCTATGACCATGAAATGGACACCACCTTCATGGCCAAGCCGTACCCCAACCAAGCGGGTAACGGGCTGCATGTGCACATCTCGATTCTCGACAAAGACGGCAATAACATTTTTGCCTGCGAAGATCCTGAGCAGAACGATGCACTGCGCCACGCCATTGGCGGCGTGCTGGAAACCATGCCTGCTTCGATGGCCTTCCTCTGCCCCAACGTCAACTCTTACCGTCGCTTCGGTGCGCAGTACTACGTACCTAACTCACCAAGCTGGGGTATCGACAACCGCACCGTAGCTCTGCGCGTACCGAATGACACGGCCGATGCCGTGCGCATCGAGCACCGCGTCGCCGGCGCAGACGCCAACCCGTACTTGCTGCTGTCGGCGGTATTGGCTGGTGTGCACCACGGCCTGACCAACAAAATCGAGCCGGGGCCGCCTGTAGAAGGCAACTCCTACGAGCAAAACGAGCAAAGCCTGCCGAACAACCTGCGCGATGCCCTGCGCGAGTTGGACGACAGTGAAATCCTGGCACGCTATATCGACCCGAAATACATCGATATCTTCGTCGCCTGCAAGGAAAGCGAGTTGGCCGAGTTCGAGAACTCCATCTCCGACCTCGAGTACAACTGGTACTTGCACACCGTTTGATGCAACACCCAACGCCGGCCTTCGAGCCGGCGTTTTTTATTCTGCGCGCTGCGCCACGCCTGCCCTTTATTCACGTCTCGGCGCGATGACGGGCAAGCTGCGCCGCACATTCCTGCTGACGCGACACGACCTCTTCGGGAGATCACCATGCCTCGCCTGTTTGCCTTACTGCTGCTTGCCCTGACGCCGCTGCTGGCCAGCGCCGAAGAGGTGATACGCGTCTACAACTGGAATGACTACATTGCCCCGCAGGTGCTCAAGGACTTCGAGGCCGAAACCGGTATTCGCGTGGAATACCACACCTTCAGCACCGCCTCCGAGTTGGACACCATACTGGCCAGCGGTGAAGCGATTGATATTGCCATGCCTTCGCACGATGCGCTGCCAGCGATGATCAAGAACGGCGCCCTGCAGCCGCTGGATTTCAAGCGACTGCCCAACCGCAAACACCTCGACAAGCAACTGCTCAGCACCCTGGTCGCCCTCGACCCCGCCAACCGGCATGCCGTGCCCTACCTATGGGGCGCCGTGGGCCTGGCAATCAATACACCGCTCGCGGAAGCAGCCTTTGGTGGCCCGCTACCGGACAGCTGGAGCCTGCTGTTCGACGCGGAACAGAGCGCGCGGCTAGCCCCTTGTGGCATCAGCCTGCTGGATGCACCCGACGAGACCCTGACCGTACTACTCAGTTATCAAGGCCGCAGCCTGGCACGCAGCTCGCCGAGCCGGATCAAGCGCAGCAGCCAAGTGCTCGACGGCCTGCGCCCCAACCTGCGCTATATCGACAGCGAGCGTTATATCGACGACCTCAACCAGGGCAAACTGTGCGTCGCCATGGCCTGGGTTGGCGATGCGCTAGCCGCTGCCGACGCCGGCCAACCCGTGCGTTTTCTGGTGCCGGATGAAGGCTCGGTGCTGTTTATCGACAGCCTGGTCATCCCCAGCAGCGCCAAACGTCCAGACCTGGCTCATCGCTTTATCGACTACCTGATGCAGCCCAAGGTCGCCGCACTGATTACCGCCGAAACCCTGTACCCCAGCGGTAATGCCGACTCACAGGCGTTTCTCGACGAAGCCCTGCGCAACCAGCCGGGCTTGTACCCGGATCGCGAAACCAAACGCCGCCTGCACGCATTGGAAACCCTGCCGGAAAAGCACAGCGCGACCCTGGAAGCCGTGTGGACACGCTTTCGTGATGGCAGTTGAGTGATAGAACAGGGAGAAGCTGTTGGCTCTGGCATTCTGCGTCGCACTACGTCCTGCATCCCTGCAGTGGTAGCCGCACCAAGAGCCGCCAACAAGACTGATGCCCCGCAAGGGGCATCAGTCGGCAGCCGCTTACTTGACCAGCTGACGCCAGGCCTTTAGCGAACCGATGGTCAATAGCTGCGCCTTGCGCGCCGCCAGTACATCCGGGTCAATGGTCTGATTGGCCAGCTCGACCAGTTTGTTCAGTTCACCATAGAGCCGGTCGACTTCTGGCACCTCCAACACCTCACGCGCCAAATGCAGCCACACCTGCAGGCGCTCGATACGCGGCAGCTGTTCGGCCAGATCTTCCGGCTGCTGCTGATAACGACGCAGCTGCAGGGCAGCGCCCTCTTCCGCAATCAAGGTCGGCAACCAGTTACCCAGTGGCGCAGCACCTTGGCGGTTGCCACGGTTATTGCGCTCCTGGGTCCAGCTGCGCGCCAGCAACCAGCGCGAGGTGGTCAGGGAGAACAGGCCCCAGCGGGTGTTTTCAAGCTCGGCCGCGAACTGCGCCGGAGCATTTTTGCGCACCTGCTCATCCAACTGACCGGCCAGCAGCAGTGGCCGCCATTCCAACAGCAACGCATCAAGCAATTCACGCAAGGCATGACTGCTCGCACGCGGCGCGGCCTGGCCGAGGCTACCGAGCAGCGCTCGCAAACCGATCAACTGCTCCAGCCACTCGACCAGCAAGCGCCAGTGGCCATTGAAGCGGTATTGTTCCGCCAGGCGCTGGCTGCTGCCCAGCAGGTACCAGCCCAGCGCGACGACGCTGTCGTCGAGGCTGGTTTCCGCGCTCACGGCAGGCGCCGGCAGATTCAGGCTGTAGCTGCTGGCATCGAACAGCCGATAACCGCGTTCGGCCTTGCTGATATCGCAGGGCATCAGCGCCAGATCAGCCGCCAGCTCGGCAGCCAGCTCCAGCAACGCATCGGGTTCACCCTGGCGCAGCTCCAGTTCCAGCTCGCAGATTTCTTCCTCGCCTTCGCCGGCAATCACCTTGCCCAGGTCCAGCGCGGCCTCGATCACCACCTTGGCCTTGCCGCGACCCCAGGCGATTTCCGCCTTCTCACGGATAAAATCAGTGGTGAAGATCGGTACCAACTGCTTCTTGTCCAACTCGGCCAAGGCCGCTGGCCAGCAGCTGTCATCGAGTTTTTTCAGGTCCAGCTTGGCTTTAGCCAGGTTCCAGTCCCACTCATTGCGCTCCGACAGGCCGGCCACGCTTTGCCCACGGGTTTTCAGGGTCTGAATAAACTGCTCACCGTCGCGGCGCACGCGCAGAGCCACCTTGGCGGCTGCCAGATCGCGCTCGGGGGTATCGAAGTACTGATTGAACAGTTCGCGCGGCTCCCAACCACTCTTGTTGCGCTTCTTCAGCAACGGGTGATCACGCAGGGCGGCCAAGGTTGCACGGCTAACCCGCAGTTTGATTTCGGTTTCTTTGTTCATGATGATGGGAGTCAACGCCTACTATGAAATTGTGACAGTCCGATTACCTGCGCTAGCGGGCCTGCGGACTGATCCGTATACTTGCCGCCTTCTTAACGCCGGGGTTCACCCTATGCCAGTCAATCCATTTGCCAGCCTGTTTGGCCGCTCACCGATTGGGCCAATGCAAAAGCACTTTGCCAAGGCTCACGAGTGCGCAGCGAATCTGGTGCCGTTCTTCGAAGCCGTAATGGTCGAGGATTGGGCCAAGGTAGAACAGGTACAGCAGGAAATGGCCAGCCTCGAAGGTGAGGCCGACAAGCTCAAGAAAAACGTGCGCTTGCACCTGCCCAAGAGTCTGTTCCTGCCCGTACCGCGCTCGGATCTGCTTGAGCTGCTGAGTGTACAGGACAAAGTTGCCAACCGCGCCAAGGACATCGCCGGCCTGATGCTCGGCCGCGAAATGACCATTCCGCAGCCGCTGCAACAGCTGATGCGCGCGTTTGTACAACGCACCGTGGATGCCAGCGCCCAGGCGCTGAAGGCCATGAACGAACTCGACGAGCTACTGGAAACCGGCTTTGGTGGCCGCGAAGCAGTGCTGGTCGAATCCATGGTCATGGAACTGGAACAAATCGAACGCGACACCGACAAGATGCAAATCGAAGTGCGACGTACGCTGTTCAAACTGGAAAAGGATCTTCCTGCGGTCGATGTGATGTTCCTCTACAAGATCATCGAGTGGATCGGCGACGTAGCCGACCGTGCCGAACGTGTCGGCAACCGACTGGAACAACTGCTGGCGCGCTAAGCGCCAGTGTCCTTTCTGGAATCTACGGATTAATTATTTATGTCTCTGATTGCGGACTACGGCCTCGTATTGCTGCTGCTTGCCTGTCTCTTCGGCTTTTTCATGGCCTGGGGCGTGGGTGCTAATGATGTGGCCAATGCCATGGGCACCTCGGTGGGCTCGCGCGCACTGACCATCAAACAGGCGATCCTGATCGCCATGGTCTTTGAGTTTGCCGGTGCCTACCTGGCCGGCGGCGAGGTGACCGATACCATCAAAAACGGCATTGTTGATGCCACCATGATCACCCCGGACCTCATGGTCTTGGGCATGATGTCCGCCCTCTTGGCAGCCGGCACCTGGCTGCTGGTGGCGTCGACACGTGGCTGGCCGGTCTCTACGACGCACTCCATCGTCGGCGCGGTGATCGGCTTTGCGGCCGTTGGCGTGTCCATGGATGCGGTGCACTGGAGCGGTGTGGGTCCGATCGTGGCCAGCTGGGTGGTGTCGCCGCTGCTCTCGGGCTTTGTCGCTTTCTGGCTGTTTACCAGCGTGCAAAAGCTGATCATCGACACCGACAATCCCTTCCTTAATGCCAAGCGTTTCGTGCCGCTGTACATGTTCATCACCGGTTTCATGGTCAGCATCATGACCCTGACCAAAGGCCTCAAGCACATCGGCTTGCACCTCTCCAACACGGAAGGGCTGATGCTCTCACTGGCTATCGGCGCGGTCGTCATGCTGCTGGGTATCGCCCTGCTCAGCCGGATCAAGGTCGATGTAGAAGCCGACAAAGACTTCCACTACGCCAGCGTGGAAAAGGTCTTTGCCGTCCTGATGATCTTCACCGCCTGCGCCATGGCCTTCGCCCACGGCTCAAATGACGTGGCCAACGCTGTCGGCCCGCTGGCTGCGATTGTTGGGGTGATTCAGTCCGGCGGCGAAGCCGTGATTGGCGCCAAATCTGCCGTACCTGGCTGGGTATTGCTGCTCGGCGCGGTGGGCATCGTCATCGGTTTGGCCACCTACGGTTACAAGGTGATCGCCACCATCGGTAAAGAAATCACCGAACTGACCCCAAGCCGTGGCTTTGCGGCCGAACTGGCGACCGCCACCACCGTGGTCGGCGCCTCGGCCATGGGCTTGCCGGTCTCCACCACCCACACCCTGGTGGGTGCGGTACTGGGTGTGGGCCTGGCGCGCGGTATCGGCGCGCTGAACCTGGGCGTGATCGGCAAAATCTTTATCTCCTGGCTGATCACCCTGCCGGTGGGCGCTGCGCTGTCGATTTTCTTCTTCTTTATCCTGCGCGGTATCTTCCTCTAAGCACCTCACGGTTTTATCTGCGCAAGCGTTAGCCCTATGATGGGACTCGCTTGCGGAGATAGCCGATGCCCCTGCCTTCCCTCAAAGACCAATTCGCCGCCCTGATCGCCGCCCCATCGGTCAGCTGTACGCAGGCGCATTGGGATCAGTCCAACCGTCCCGTCATTGACCTGCTATCCGGCTGGCTTAGCGACCTCGGCTTTGCCTGCGACGTGCAGCACGTGGCACCCGGCAAATTCAACCTGCTCGCCAGCTATGGCAGCGGCCCTGGCGGCTTAGTACTGGCCGGGCACAGCGACACTGTGCCGTTCGATGCGCAGTTGTGGCAAACCGACCCGCTCAAGCTCACCGAAGTCGATGGCCGCTGGGTTGGCCTGGGCAGTTGCGACATGAAGGGGTTCTTTGCCCTGATCATCGAAGCCGTGCAGCCGCTCCTCGGCCAAGCGTTCAAACAACCGCTACTGATTCTCGCCACCTGCGATGAAGAAAGTTCGATGTCTGGCGCGCGCGCCCTGGCCGCCGCCGGCCAGCCACTGGGGCGCGCGGCGGTGATTGGTGAGCCAACCGGGTTACGGCCGATTCGCCTGCACAAAGGCATCATGATGGAGCGCATCGATATTCTCGGGCAGAGCGGCCACTCCTCGGACCCAAGCCTCGGCCACAGCGCGCTGGAGGCCATGCAGGACGTGATGCTCGCGCTACGCGACCTGCGTGCGCAGTGGCAGCGCGAATTCAACAACCCGCAATTCAGCATGCCGCAGCCAACCCTGAATTTCGGCTGCATCCATGGCGGCGATAACCCCAACCGCATTTGCGGCCAATGTGCACTGGAGTTCGACCTGCGCCCCTTGCCCGGCATGCAGCCGGAGGCCCTGCGCGCGGCGATCCGCCAGAAGCTGCAACCGCTGGCCGAGCAACACCAGGTAAAAATCGACTACGCGCCCCTCTTCCCCAGCGTGCCGCCGTTTGAGCAAAACGCCGACGCCGAACTGGTGCGCGTTGCCGAACGCCTGACCGGGCACACCGCCGCCTCAGTGGCATTTGCCACCGAAGCGCCTTATCTTCAGCAACTTGGCTGCGAAACCCTGGTACTCGGCCCCGGCGATATCGACTGCGCCCACCAGCCGAATGAATACCTGGACATGTCACGTTTGCAGCCGACCGTGCGTCTGTTGCAACAACTGATCGAACATTACTGTCTGAATCCCAGCCAACCGGCTGTGCCATCTGGAGGAGAGAACGCGTGAAGCTGCCCCAACTGCGACGATAAAAGCGCTCCCGGCTGCCTCGTCTGGCGCACGCGCGCCACCCCATGCGTTCCATACTCGACACAGGTTCTTCAGGTAATGCACGACCACGTTAATTGGCTCCGCCACGCTTCGCCCTATATCAACGCTCACCGCGACTGCACCTTTGTCGTCATGCTGCCGGGCGAGGGCGTTGCCCACGCCAACTTCGGCAATATCGTTCACGACTTGGTGCTGCTGCACAGCCTGGGCGTGCGCCTGGTGCTGGTGCACGGCTCGCGCCCGCAAATTGAAACGCGCCTGGCGAGCAACGGTTTAACCCCACGCTATCACCGCGACCTGCGCATCACCGACAGCCCAACCCTGGACTGCGTGATTGATGCCGTCGGCCAGTTGCGCATCGCCATCGAAGCGCGCCTGTCGATGGACATGGCGCGCTCGCCCATGCAGGGCTCACGCATGCGCGTGACCAGCGGCAACTTCGTCACCGCACGGCCGATTGGCGTGGTCGATGGCGTTGACTATCACCACACCGGCGAAGTGCGGCGCATCGACCGCAAGGGCATCAACCGTCAGCTGGATGAGCGCAGCATCGTGTTGCTCTCGCCACTGGGCTATTCGCCCACCGGCGAGATTTTCAACCTGGCCTGCGAAGACGTCGCCACCCGCGCCGCCATTGACCTGGATGCCGACAAGCTGCTGCTGTTCGGCGCCGAGTGCGGCCTGCTCGACGCCGCCGGTAAGCTGGTGCGCGAACTGCGCCCACAACAAGTACCCGCGCACCTGCAACGCCTGGGCAACAGCTACCAGGCCGAGTTGCTCGACGCCGCTGCCGAGGCCTGTAAGGGCGGCGTGCGGCGCAGCCATATCGTCAGCTACGCCGAAGACGGTGCGCTGCTCAGCGAGCTGTTTACCCGCACCGGCAACGGCACCCTGGTGGCGCAGGAACAGTTCGAGTCGCTCCGCGAGGCGACCATTGAAGATGTTGGCGGCTTGATGGAGCTGATCACCCCACTGGAAGACCAAGGCATTCTGGTACGCCGTTCACGCGAGGTGCTGGAGCGCGAGATCGAGCAATTCAGCATCGTCGAGCGTGAAGGACTGATCATCGCCTGCGCCGCGCTGTACCAGATTGCCGACTCAGATTTTGGCGAGCTGGCCTGCCTGGCGGTCAACCCGGCCTATCGCCATGGCGGCCGTGGCGATGAATTGCTTGAACGCATCGAGGACAGGGCACGGGCGCAAGGCCTGAAAACCCTGTTCGTGCTCACCACCCGCACCGCTCACTGGTTCCGCGAGCGTGGCTTCGAGCTCAGCAGCGTCGACCGCCTGCCCGCCGCCCGCGCCTCGCTGTACAACTACCAGCGCAACTCACAGGTGTTTGAAAAGGCACTGTAACAAGCACAACCTGCTCACCCTGTAGAGTGGGTTAGCGACACCTCGCGCATGACTCAAGGAAGGCTGCGCTAAAAGGGTGTCGCGTAACCCACCAAGCGGTATCAGCCCATTTGGCGGGTTACGGCGCAGCCAAATGCGCGCCAGGCTTAGCTATGCAATAAGCGCCTAACCCACCCTACGACGCTTGTCTGTCGCTAATCCGCCTGGGCGTGATTGCGTTTCGGCAGATGGGTTGGCAGGTACAAACCGATATAGGCATCGAACACCCGCATGCCTTCCTCGGCCATACGTGGGGTGATTTCGCCGTGCAGCTGCACCGAGCGCGCATACACGCGGTCGCCCAGTTCCATAGCCAAGGCGAACACGTCCACATCGTCCGGCAGCTGCGGCAACGGGAAATGGCGGTCGAACAACACCTGCATCGCCTGGCCCAGCTCGATGTCGTGCTGGCGATCGGCCTGGGTCACTTCAGCCAGGCCGTGCTGCGCCAAAATCAGCTGGCGCGCAGCGGCATCGGCCGCGTAGATCGCCAACATGCGCTGCTCGACCAACCGCGACAGATCCCGCCAGTCGCGCAGGCTGGCATGCTCCACCGGTTCCTGCAGGCAGGCGCGAAACGCCGCGTGAATATCAGCCGTCAGCGCTTCAAGCAATGCCGGCACGCTGGCGAAGAAGTGATACACCGACGAGGGCGGAATCTGCGCGCGCTCAGCCACGCTGTAGATCGACAGGCTGGCCACGCCCTGCTCGGACAGTAACTCACGCGCAGCCGCCAGGATGCCAGCAATGCGGCTCTGGCTACTGGCGCGGGGTTTGCGGGCAACAGGCGGACGTGACATGACGAGACTCTAGAGCAAGGGTGCGCTATTGGACGCCAAGCAGCGTCCCGCTCGCAAGTTTCTCAGACGCGGTTTCGGATCTCGCGAGCTAGAGCGAGACAAGGCAAAAATGGCCGAGGAAGCGGAGTTTACGAGTTGTAAATGAGCACTACTCGCTTCACTCGCCCTCCGGGCCGCGCTAAAGCGCGTTAGCCGCAAGCGGCTTGCCGAGGCCATTTTTAACGCAGTATCGCCGACGCGCAGCAGATCCGAGGTCAGACGCGCGCGCCGCGCACACCTTCAGCCAATGCCGCACACAGACTCAGCACGCCCTCTACGGCCTGCTCGTTGCTGCTGGCATTGGCGACCTGATCGATCAGCGCCGAGCCCACTACCACACCATCGGCCAGACGGGCGATGGTCGCCGCGTGCTCCGGGGTACGGATGCCGAAACCGATGCACAGTGGTAGGTCGGTATGCCGACGCAAACGGGCAACAGCCTGCTCGACGTGCTCCAGCGTGGCAGAACCCGCGCCGGTCACACCGGCCACCGAGACGTAATAGACGAAGCCGGAGCTGCCGTTAAGCACGGTCGGCAAGCGCTTGTCATCGGTGGTCGGGGTGGTCAGGCGGATAAAGTCGATGCCCGCCGCTTGCGCAGGGTCGCACAGGTCGACGTTATGCTCTGGCGGCAGATCGACGACGATCAGGCCATCAACACCGGCGTCTTTGGCTTCAGCGATAAAACGCTCGACGCCATATTTGTGGATTGGGTTGAAGTAGCCCATCAGCACCAGCGGCGTTGCTTGCTCGCCTTCACGGAAGGCGCGGACCATCTGCAGGGTTTTCGCCAGGTCCTGCTTGCCTTCGAGGGCGCGGATATTCGCCAGCTGAATCGCTGGGCCATCGGCCATCGGGTCGGTAAACGGCATACCCAGCTCGATCACATCGGCACCCGCCGCCGGCAGGCCCTTGAGGATGGCCAGGGAGGCGTCATAGTTCGGGTCGCCGGCGGTGACGAAGGTCACCAGGGCGGCGCGGTTCTGTTGTTTCAGCTCGGCAAAGCGGCTTTGCAGGCGGCTCATGCGTGCTTCTCCTGTTGTTCCATGTGGTGCACGATGGTTTGCATATCTTTGTCGCCACGCCCGGACAGGTTGACCACCATCAGGTGATCCTTGGGCAGGTTCGGCGCACGTTTGAACACTTCGGCCAACGCGTGAGCGGTTTCCAGGGCAGGAATGATGCCTTCCTGGCGGCAGCAAATATGGAAGGCTTCCAGGGCTTCGGTGTCAGTCACCGAGGTGTACTCAACGCGACCGATCTCATGCAACCAGGCGTGTTCTGGGCCGATGCCCGGGTAATCAAGACCGGCAGAAATCGAGTGCGCGTCGATGATCTGGCCGTCGTCGTTCTGCAGCAGGAAGGTACGGTTACCGTGCAGTACGCCCGGCACGCCACCGTTCAAGCTGGCCGCGTGCTTGCCGGTTTCGATGCCATGACCAGCCGCTTCAACGCCGATGATTTTCACGTCTTTATCGTCAAGGAACGGGTGGTACAGGCCGATGGCATTCGAGCCACCGCCGATGCAGGCGATCAGGCTGTCGGGCAGGCGACCTTCCTGGGAAAGCATCTGCTCACGGGTTTCCTTGCCGATGACCGCTTGGAAGTCACGGACCATTGCCGGGTACGGGTGCGGGCCGGCCACGGTGCCGATCATGTAGAAAGTGGTGTCGACGTTGGTGACCCAGTCACGCAAGGCTTCGTTCATCGCATCTTTCAGGGTGCCAGTACCGGCGACCACGGGTACCACGGTGGCGCCCATCAGCTTCATGCGCAGTACGTTGGCGTTCTGGCGATGGATGTCGGTGCTACCCATAAAGATCACGCATTCCATGCCAAAGCGCGCCGCCACGGTGGCGGTGGCCACGCCGTGCATGCCCGCGCCAGTCTCGGCGATGATGCGTTTTTTGCCCATGCGTTTGGCCAGCAACACCTGGCCGATGCAGTTGTTGATCTTGTGCGCGCCGGTGTGGTTGAGCTCTTCGCGCTTGAAGTAGATCTTCGCGCCGCCGCACATGTCGGTCAGACGCTCGGCGAAGTACAGCGGGCTCGGGCGACCAACGAAATCACGCTGAAAGTAGGCCAGTTCCTTCTGGAACTCAGGATCAAGCTTGGCCTTCTCGTATTCGGCGGCCAGGTCGTGGATCAGCGGCATCAGGGTTTCGGCGACATATTGGCCACCGAACGAGCCAAACAGGCCGTTGGCGTCAGGGCCAGCGCGGAAAGAAGTCATGGCGTTCTCCTTGGGAAAGTAGCGCTGTAGTTCGCGGGCACAACCCACATCTCTACGGCAATGGACACAGGATAAAGCTGCAGCCCGCGCGACAAAAGCGATAAGATCGCCGCAACCTGTTAGGAAAACTCACACATGAGCCAAGACCTTCCGCCCCTCAATGCCTTGCGCGCTTTCGAAGCCGCTGCGCGCCTGAACAGCATCAGCCAAGCAGCAGATGAGCTGCATGTTACGCATGGCGCTGTCAGCCGACAGGTGCGCCTCCTCGAAGAGCACTTGGGTGTGGCCTTGTTCAGTAAGGAAGGGCGCGGCCTTAAACTCACAGATGCTGGAGTTCGTTTACGCGATGTCAGCGCGGAGTTGTTCGGCCGCCTGCGCAGCACCTGCGCCGAGTTGCAGCAGGGCCAGGCCGATGCGCCGTTTGTCTTGGCCTGCCCGGGCAGCCTACTGGCGCGCTGGTTTATTCCGCGCCTCGACCGGCTCAACCGCGAGTTACCGGAACTGCGCTTGCAGCTGTCCGCCAGCGAGGGCGAACTGGACCCGCGCCGCAGCGGTGTGGACGCCACCCTGTGGTTCGCCGAGCCGCCGTGGCCGGCGGATATGCAGGTGTTCGAGCTGGCGGCCGAACGCATCGGGCCGGTGCTCAGCCCACGCTATGCGCACTTCGCCGCACTGCATCAGGCGCCTGCAGCAGCCCTGCTGAATGAGCCGCTGCTGCACACCAGCTCACGCCCGCAAGCCTGGCCCAGCTGGGCAGGCAGTAATGCGCTGGACGCCTCGACACTGAAACTCGGCCAAGGCTTCGAGCACCTCTATTACCTGCTGGAAGCTGCCGCTGCAGGCTTGGGTGTGGCGATTGCCCCGCAGCAACTGGTCGCCGATGACCTTGCCGGCGGTCGCTTGGTTGCGCCCTGGGGCTTTGTCGAAACCTCGGCACGCTTGGCCTTGTGGGTGCCGGCACGCAGCCTGGATAAACGCGCGCAGCGCCTGGCCGAGTGGATACGCAGCGAGCTGGCGCGCTGAACCGCCCCCTACAGATCGGGCAAACCGCTGGGGTTCAACTAGCGTTGAACTATCAGCCAAAGGAGAACGCTCATGTCCGATCATCACACCTACAAGAAAATCGAAATCGTCGGTTCCTCGAAAACCAGCATCGAAGATGCCATCGAGAATGCCCTCGCGGAGTGCGCCAAATCAGTCCGCAATATGGACTGGTTCGAAGTGGTGGAAACCCGCGGGCATATCGTCGACGGCAAAGTCGGTCACTATCAAGTCAGCCTGAAAGTCGGCTTCCGTATGAGCAACAGCTAGCCCGTACCCGACGACCTGGCCAGCGCATGCTCGCTGGCCAGGTTCAGCGCGCTGATCAACACCGTCTGCCCGAGAAACACGCCCTGCCCTTGGAATCTGCAGAACAAACCCCACTATCTAACTCAGGTATTGGCGCACTGCTGCGCCGTGCAAACGGATAATCCATAGGCAGACCCGATGAGCGCACTCACACAGAGCAAATTCTCCACCCTTGATCTCGCCCCGATTCGTGACGATGGCAACGCCGCCCAGGCCCTGCACAATTCCCTGGCGCTGGCGCAGCATGTCGAGCGCCTGGGCTTCGAGCGCTTCTGGGTGGCCGAACACCACAATATGGATGGCATCGCCAGCTCGGCCACCTCTGTACTGCTGGGCTATCTGGCCGCCGGCACCTCGCGCATTCGCCTGGGCTCTGGTGGCGTGATGCTGCCCAACCATGCCCCGCTGGTGATTGCCGAACAGTTCGGCACCCTGGCGACCCTCTATCCGGGGCGAATCGAGTTGGGCCTGGGCCGCGCGCCGGGCGCCGATCACTTTACTGCGCAAGCCCTGCGCCGCGACCGAATTGGCAGCGCCGATGACTTCCCCGCCGACGTTGAGGAGCTGCAACGCTACCTGGGCCCGCGCACGCCGGATCAACGGGTGATCGCCATGCCGGGTGCGGACACCAACGTGCCGATCTGGCTGCTCGGTTCCAGCCTGTTCAGCGCCCAATTGGCGGGTGAAAAAGGCTTGCCCTATGCCTTCGCCTCACACTTCGCGCCGCGCTATATGCATGAGGCGATTCGCGTCTACCGCAACCACTTCAAGCCCTCGGCGGTGCTCGACAAACCCTATGTGATGCTCGGTGTACCGCTGATTGCCGCCGACACAGATGAACAGGCCGAATACCTGGCCACTTCGGCCTACCAGCGCATTCTGGCGCTGATTCGCGGCCAGAGCCTTGTGCAGAAGCCACCGGTAAACAGCATGCAAGGCCTGTGGCTGCCGCATGAAAAAGAAGCCGTGAACAACTTCCTCGGCCTGGCGGTGATCGGCGGCCCGGAAAGAGTTCAGGCACGCCTAGAGATGCTGCTGGAGCAGACCGGCGCCGATGAGCTGATCTTCACCTGCGACCTGTATGACTTCGCCGATCGCCTGCATGCCTTTGAACTGCTGGCACAGCTCCGCTGATTTACCAGCGGCAGGTCAATTGACGAACTTGTGCGGCCAATAGCACTCCCAACCCTGTAACCCCACGCACAGGAGACGCCCGATGAAGAAGACCGCATCAGCCCACTGGCAAGGTGGCATCAAGGATGGCAAAGGCACGATTTCAACCCAGAGCGGCGCGCTGAACAAAGTGCCTTATGGCTTTAATACGCGCTTCGAAGACCAGCCCGGCAGCAACCCCGAGGAGCTGCTCGGTGCGGCCCACGCGGGCTGCTTTTCCATGGCCCTGTCCAAGGAGCTGGGCGACGCCGGAATGACCGCCGAAAGCATCGACACTCGCGCGGAGGTGACGCTCGACAAACAGGATGGCGGCTTCGCTATCACCGCCGTGCACCTGTCCTTGCACGCGAAAATCCCCGGAGCCGACCGCGCCGCCTTCGAGAAAGCCGTGGAAACCGCGAAGAACGGCTGCCCCGTCTCCAAAGTGCTAAACGCCACCATCACCCTGGAAGCGGTACTCGATAGCAGCCTCTAATTCAGAACCTGCTCACGATCTAGCGAGCTAGAGCACTGCAAGGCAAAAACAGGCGAGGAAGCGGAGTGTACTGTTGTACATGAGCATTCCGACTGGGCTCGCATCCGAGCCTGTTTTTAACGCCGCAGGGCCGACGCGCAGCAGATCGTGGACAGGTTCTCAGAACGTACCGCAGCGCAAAACCTTGCTGCGCGCCAGGACATTGCGCTGCGCATCATAGAGCCAGGCCTGGGCTTTCATCTGCATGGGCCTGGCCTCTAGTCGGTAGCGCTGTCCGGCGACAAAGTTGTCATGCCGTATACGGATTTCGCAGGTCACCTGCCGCGGCTCGGAGAGGCCATCCTGGCCACCGCCGCTGTTTACCTCAAACTGAAAACGCGCCTGCAATTCATGGGCACCGGCGGGCACCTGAAAGTAGCGACCATCGTTGAGCCGCTGGCCATCGAGGCGATCAGCCATAAGCAGGGTGCCGGCATTGCTGCGCAGCTCAACCCAGGCTTGGCTCGGGTCAGGCGACGGTAGAGGCGAGGCGCAGGCGCTGAGCACCAGCACACTGCTCAATAAACCTAGGTAACGCATGGCATACCTCCCTCATTTAACTGCCCACTAGCCTACGCCGATCCTGCGCTGGTAGCGTGGCAGCCTGTCTATTCATCGGTAACTGGTCATGTTCGACACGCTGTCCTGGCGCTGGGTTGCACTGGCAACCACGCTGCTGCTGAGCGGTTGCAGCAGCCTGGATTACTACAGCCACCTGGCCAGTGGACAACTGCAGCTGCTCAAGGCCCGCGAACCGATTGCCGAGCTGCTGGAAAGGCCGACTGTCGAGCCCAGCCTTAAGCAGCGCCTGGCCCTGGCGCAACGCGCCCGCGACTTTGCCAGCGCGCACCTGGGCCTACCAGACAACCAGAGCTATCGCCTGTATGCCGATATCCAGCGGCCCTACGTGGTGTGGAATGTGTTTGCCACCGAGGAATTTTCCCTCGCGCCTAAGCTGCACTGTTTCCCCATCGCCGGTTGCGTGGCCTATCGCGGCTACTACAGCCAGAGCCGCGCGCGCGGGGCGGCGGCGCTGTTGAAGCAGCAGGGGCTGGACACCTACCTGGCCGGCATCGAGGCCTATTCCACCCTCGGCTGGTTCGATGACCCAATCCTCAACAGCATGTTGCGCTGGAATGATGAGCGCCTGGCGGCGGTGATCTTCCACGAGCTGGCGCACCAACAGCTGTATGTGACGGACGACACCGCATTCAATGAATCCTTCGCCAGCTTTGTCGAGCGCGAAGGCCTGCGCCAATGGCGCGCCAAGCAGGGCCTGCCGCCTAACGATGCGCTGGGCGATGCACAACGCGAACAATTCGTCGCCCTGGTATTGGCCAGCCGCGCGCGCTTGCAGCAGCTCTACGACAGTGACTTAACGCCAGCGCAGATGCGCAGCGGCAAACAGACCGAGTTCGCCCGCCTGCGCGCCGAATACCGCACGCTGCAGGCGCGGGAGTGGAACGGTGCAGGCCTGTACGACAACTGGATCAATGCACCACTGAACAACGCCAAGCTGTTGCCTTTCGGCCTTTATGATCGATGGGTGCCGGCCTTCGCGGCAGTCTTTGCACAAGCCGGCCACGACTGGCCACACTTCTATCAGCGCGCCGCGGTGCTGGGCCAGCTACCATCAGCCCAGCGGCATAAGGCCCTGACAGAACTATCTGCAGATACGCAGAACTTGCCTCGCCAATAGCCAGTCCAAGAGTTGTAAACCGTGTTCACGCAAAAGGAGCCATGCCATGAACAACGTCACCCTGACCATACTGCTTAGCCTGCTCAGCAGTAGCCTATTGGCTGCACCTAAAGACTGCGAAGAGTTACGCGCGGAAATTGAAGTGAAAATCCAGGCCGCCGGCGTGGCCAGCTACACCCTGGAAATCGTGCCCAACGAAGACGCTCAAGACCCCAGCATGGTGGTCGGCAGCTGCGACGGCGGCACCCAGAAAATCATCTATCAGAAAAATGGCTAAGCGCAGGTCGTAGGATGGGTTAGGCGCGCAGCGACGTAACCCATCAAATGGGCCGCAGTCGCCTGGTGCAGCATGGGTATCGCGGCGCTCAACCTGCGCGGCCCGACCCATCCTACGGCACTGCCAGGCGATGGGTTACGCCTACGGCTAACCCACCCTACGAGTTAGCCGATAAACGCTTGGTGCAGCTCAGCAAGGCTGTTGAAGTGATAGGTCGGTGCTTCGGCCTGCAACTCTGCCGCACTGCCAAAGCCATAGCCCACCGCCGCCGCATGCAGGCCATTACGCTGCGCGCCGATCAGGTCGTGCTTGCGATCACCGATCATCAGCGTGGCGTCGCGCGGTAACTGTTCCTGCTCCAGCAGATGGGCGATCAGCTCGACCTTGTCGGTGCGCGTGCCGTCCAGCTCGCTGCCATAGATCACCTTGAAGTGCTTCGCGAAACCAAAGTGCCTAGCAATTTGCTCGGCAAATACCGTCGGCTTGCTGGTGGCAATAAACAGCGTGCGCTGCTGGTTCTGCAGCAGCTGCAACAACTCGCCCACACCGTCGAACGGCTGATTCTCATACAGGCCCACTTCACGAAAACGCTCGCGATAGTGGTTCACCGCCTGCCAGGCCGTGGCCTCGTCAAACTGGTAAGTCTGCATAAAACACTGCAACAACGGCGGGCCGATAAAGTGCTCCAGCGCTTGCAGATCAGGCTCATCAATACCCAACTTGGCCAGCGCATGCTGCACCGAACGGGTAATGCCCTCACGCGGATCGGTGAGGGTGCCGTCGAGGTCGAACAGAATATTGCTGTAGTGCATCATCAGCTGCCGTAGCCTTCCATCAGGTGCTGGTCCTTCAACCGCACGTAGTTATCGGCGCTGTAGCGGAAGTAGCTGCGCTCTTTCTCACTCAGCTCGCGGGCTTTTTTCGCCGGGCTGCCGAGGTACAAAAAACCACTTTCCAAGTGGCTGCCGGGTGGCACCAGGCTGCCGGCGCCGAGCATCACTTCCTCATCAATCACTGCGCCGTCCATAACGATGCTGCCCATGCCGATCAGCACCCGGTTGCCGATGTTGCAGCCGTGCAGGGTGACGTTATGGGCGATGGTGACATCGTCGCCGATCGTCAACGGGTAACCGCGCGGGTTGAAGGGGCCGGCATGGGTAATGTGCAGCACGCTGCCGTCCTGGATGCTGGTGCGCTCACCGATGCGGATGCTGTGCATGTCGCCACGGATCACCACCAGCGGCCAGATCGAGCTGTCCGCGCCAATCTCCACATCGCCCAAAACCACGGCCGAGGCATCAACAAAGGCCCGTGAGCCGAGCAGTGGAGTGAATTGCTGGTAAGTACGAATCGCCACGATAGAAACCTCTTAAGCTGCGTCTGACCTTGATTGTAATTAAGATGGCACCCATGTTCAGGGTATGCGCGCTGTTTTACCAACCGCCACTGCCCATTCAAGCCTACCCTGGGAGCCTTTTGTGCCCACCGGGGTCACAGCTGCAAACCCATTCTGTTACAGGTGACCTGTCGTGACTGCCAACAACCCCCTGCTGCAAGCCTTCGATCTGCCGCCCTATTCCGCCATCCGCCCGGAGCATGTCGAGCCGGCAGTGGACAGCATTCTTGCCGACAGCCGTGCGGCCATGGCGCGCCTACTTGAACAACAAGCCGGCACACCCACCTGGGATGGCCTGGTGTTAGCGCTGGACGAACTGGGCGCACGCCTGAGCCAGGCCTGGAGCCCAGTCAGCCACCTCAATGCAGTGTGCAACAGCCCCGAGCTGCGCGCCGCCTACGAGGCGTGCCTGCCAAAACTGTCCGAGTACTGGACCGAAATCGGCCAGAACCAGCCGCTGTTCCAGGCCTATCAGGCACTGGCGAGCAGCCCGGCTGCTGCGGGTTTTGATGTGGCACAGAAGACCATTCTCGAACACGCCCTGCGCGACTTCCGCCTGAGCGGTATCGACCTGCCGGCCGAACAGCAGAAGCGTTACGGCGAAATCCAGATGAAGCTCTCCGAGCTGGGCAGCACGTTCTCCAACCAATTGCTGGATGCCACCCAGGCCTGGACCAAGCACGTCACCGACGAGGCCGCCCTGGATGGCCTGACCGATTCGGCCAAGGCGCAAATGAAGCAGGCTGCCGAGGCTAAGGAGCTGGACGGCTGGCTGATCAGCCTGGAATTCCCCAGCTACTTCGCGGTGATAACCTACGCCAACGACCGCGCCCTGCGCGAAGAGCTGTACGCCGCCTACTGCACCCGCGCCTCCGATCAAGGTCCGAATGCCGGCCAGCACGACAACGGCCCGGTGATGCTGGAAATCCTCGCCCTGCGTCAAGAACTGGCCAAACTGCTGGGTTTCGGCAACTACGCCGAGCTGAGCCTGGCCAGCAAAATGGCTGAAAGCACCGATCAGGTGCTGCACTTCCTGCGCGACCTTGGCACACGCGGCAAACCATTCGCCGAGCAGGACCTACGCGAGCTGCAAGCCTTTGCCGCCGAACAGGGCTGCAACGACCTGCAAAGCTGGGATGTTGGTTACTACAGCGAGAAACTGCGCGAGCAGCGCTACAGCATTTCCCAGGAAATCCTGCGGGCATACTTCCCCATCGACAAAGTGCTTAGCGGCCTGTTCGCCATTGTCGAAAAGCTCTACGGCATCCAGATCAACGAGCTGTCCGGCTTCGACGCCTGGCACCCGGATGTGCGTCTGTTTGAGATCACCGAGAACGGCGCACACGTTGGGCGTTTCTTCTTCGACCTTTACGCCCGCGCCAACAAGCGCGGCGGCGCGTGGATGGACGGCGCCCGCGACAAGCGCCGCTCGGCCGATGGCACGCTGATCAGCCCAGTGGCCAACCTGGTGTGCAACTTCACCCCAGCAGTCGGCGGCAAACCCGCGCTGCTGACCCACGATGAAGTCACCACCCTGTTCCACGAATTCGGCCACGGCCTGCACCACCTGCTGACCCGCGTTGAACACGCTGGCGCTTCCGGTATCAACGGCGTGGCCTGGGATGCGGTCGAACTACCAAGCCAGTTTATGGAGAACTGGTGCTGGGAGCCGGAAGGCCTGGCGTTGATTTCTGGCCACTACGAGAGCGGTGAGCCGCTGCCGCAGGACCTGCTGGACAAGATGCTGGCGGCGAAGAACTTCCAATCCGGCTTGATGATGGTGCGGCAGATCGAGTTCAGCCTGTTCGACTTCGAACTGCACGCCACCCACGGTGACGGCCGCAGCGTGCTGGAGGTGCTGGAAGGCATCCGCAGCGAGGTCTCGGTACTGCGTCCGCCGGCCTACAACCGCTTCCCCAACAGCTTCGCGCACATCTTTGCCGGTGGTTATGCGGCGGGTTACTACAGCTACAAATGGGCCGAAGTACTGAGTGCCGATGCCTTCTCCAAGTTCGAAGAAGAAGGGGTATTTAACAGCGAAACCGGCCGCGCCTTCCGCGAAGCGATTTTGGCGCGCGGCGGTTCGCAGGCACCGATGGTGCTGTTTGTTGATTTCCGTGGCCGTGAGCCGTCAATCGACGCCCTGCTGCGCCACCTCGGTTTGAGTCAGGAGGCCGCATGAGCGACGCACCGATGAATGTCACCGCCAAACGCTTTATCGCCGGCGCGGTCTGCCCGGCATGCAGCGAAATGGACAAGATCCAGATGTGGAACGTCGACGGCGTGCCGAACCGCGAATGCGTGGCCTGCGGCTACGCCGACACCCTCGATGAGCGCGGCAACTCGGTGCCCAAAGAGCTGCCCACGCGGGTCAATATCAGCACACTAAAACCCAAGGTGGCGAACCCCAAGGTACAGACGGTGCAGTTCTTCCCTAATCCGAAGCTGAAGAAATAAGCGGACGCTCTTTGTAAGCGCGCAACCGCTCCAGAGTGGCGGCCAGGGATGGCAGGCCATAAAGAACGCTGCACAGGCTTACTGCAACGGTGGCCTGCTGACCTGCTGCGGCAGAATGACTGGCTCGTTAGCCGTCACCCGAGGGCGAGCCTGCATATAACCCTCAAGTAGCCGTTGATAGCCGCCACTGGCTATAAGGCTCGCCAGCCCCGCGTTGAATCTTTCGATAATCTCCAGCCCACGTGGATGCGTGCGCGGCACGATCAAATACAAAGCGCTGGAACTGATCATGCGCGGGGAACGGCGAATCTGAGTGGGCGTAGCCCCCGTCAGCTGCAATGCAACGTCACCCAAACGTCGATCTGCAACAAAGAAGTCGTCACGGCCAATCAATACCAGCCGCACGCATTCCTTGAGGCCAATCGGTGAATGACGGCTCAGTGCGCCTTGATCAACCAAGGCCTGAATCATCGATGGCAGCTGCCAGCCCAGCGGGCTGCATACTCGACGCCCCTGCATGGTCTGCGCATCCGCCTGCGCTATGGGGTCATCAGCGCGGCTAAACAGATACGGTTCAACGACCAGCAGCGGCGCAGAGTAGAGGTACTCGAGCGCTCGTTCGGGCGTCTTTACGTAGGGAAACGTCGCGTCGTACTCGCCACGCAAAGTCTTCAGGTAACCACGATTCCACGGCCGCCATTCCAGCGTGCTATCAACACCACCCTGCTCCAGCGCGGCGTGCACAACCTGAGTGAGCAAGCCACCAGCCGGTAACGCTCTACCGGTAAAAGGGGCGTAATCATCTCCGGTGACTAAACGCAGCTCCTCGCTCATCACGGGATGGCAATACATCAGGCCCAATAGCAGGTAGGCAAGTCGCCGAGCACGCATCTGTTTTACGCCCCTAGCGCCCACTACTGCGACGCACGTTAAAGAGCCCGTGTAGGTATTTCACGGGTCCTGATCCTGGCTAATCAAATAATCCCAGTTGCCCATTGGTCGCAATGGGCGTATCCGAGCCCACAGCCGCAGGTGCATGGGCTAACCGCTCGGCCAACCCCGCCGCCCGCTCGGCGCGGGTCGCCACCGCCTCAGCCAAGCGCGGCGGCAGACCCCATATTTCCACCTTGCTCTTAGCGCGAGTGATGCCGGTGTAGAACAGGCTGCGACTAAGCAGCGGGCTCGGTTGCTCGGGCAGCACCAGCAGCACTTCGGCAAATTCCGAACCCTGACTTTTATGCACGGTCATGGCGAAGGCGCTGTCGTGGCTGGGCAGGCGTGCCGGAGCAAAGGGCCGGTAGCCGTCCTCACCCTCGAAGAACACGCGCAAACCGTATTCGGTGTGCAGGCAGATGCCAATATCGCCGTTGAACAGCCCGAGGGCGTAGTCGTTCTGCCGCACCATCACCGGCCGGCCGACGTACCAGCGCTCGCGGCTGGCCACCTGACTGCGGCGTTTGATCCGTGCTTCCAGTGCTTCGTTGATACCCGCCACGCCCCATGCGCCCTCGCGCTGGGCCGTCAGGGTGCGAAAGCTGTTGAAGGCGGCGAACGCAGCGGCGGCATCCGCACTTTTCGCCGCTGCCATATAAGGGGCGTAACCCTGGTCGAGACGATCGAGCAAATCCGCCGGTGTTGGTTCGGCGTTCCAGGCCAGATCGCTGCGACCCTCCTTGAGCAAATTGAGGGTGCCACTGACATCGCCGCCGTTGATGCGCCGCGCCAGCTCACCGATGCCGCTGTCACCGGCAAAGCGGTGGCTATGGGTTAGCAGCACAACGGCGTCGCCAAGCTTTGAGGCAGGCTCAGACACCGGCACGGGCTGGCCGGTGATGCGTTGCAAGTCGGCGGCAGCCTGGGCATCGAAGCCGCGCCCCTCGCATAACTCAGCAAACACCGCGCCGGCTTCCACCGCACACAGCTGGTCTTTGTCACCCAACAGAATCAACCGCGCCGTTGGCGGCAACGCGTCGAGCAGTTTGGCCATCAGCGCCAGGTCGACCATCGAGGCTTCGTCCACCACCAGCACATCCAGCGCCAGCGGGTTGGCCGCGTGATGCCGCACCTGCGGGCTGTCACCACGGCTGCCGAGCAAACGGTGCAGTGTGCGCGCTTCATCCGGCAGCGCAGCCTTGACCGCTTCGCTGACCGGCAACTCGGCCTTGGCATTACGAATCGCTTCGGCCATGCGCGCGGCGGCCTTGCCGGTGGGCGCGGCCAAACCGATAGCCAAATGCTCACAACCAGGCTGTTCCAGCAGTGCAGCAAGCAGGCGCACCACGGTGGTGGTTTTGCCAGTGCCGGGGCCGCCGGAGATCACCGCTAGCTTGCGCCGCACCGCTTGCGCAGCAGCCAAACGCTGCCAGTCGGGTTGTTGCGTATTAAAGGCAAACAGTCGCGTCAGGCTTTCACTCAACTGAGCATCGTCGATCTCAGGTAGATCGGCAGCGCGTTGCAGCAGTTGCGTGGCCAGATGCCGCTCATAGGCCTGATAGCGCGCCAGATACAGCCGGCCATGCTCAAGAATTAGCGGGGTGAAGTCACCATCTGCGCCAACCAGCGGCGACGCGAGCAACTGCGCCTGCCAATCCACCAGTTTCGGTAGATTGAAAGCATGCTCAGGCCAAGGCCGCTGCCCAGCCAGTCGCGCCAGGGGCAAGCACACATCGCCTTTGTCCAACGCTATACAAAGCAACGCCGCCGAGGCCAACACCACCGGCGAAGCAGCCGGATCGAGACGCTGCAGGCTGTCGACCAGCGCGCGCTCCAGCGGGCCGAGGGGTAGGTCAGCGAACGTCATTGAGCGCTCCCGTAGGGTGGATGCAATCCGGGGAATGGGTCAGGCACCGCGCAGTGCGTTCCCGGATTACATCCGAGCTACACCATGCACGTTGGTAGGTTAGGTGGAGCCTAGCGATACCCAACGCATGCGCGATAGACCAGACGATGGGTATCGCAGGCTCAACCCATCCTACGGGGCGGTATTCCATCACTTGCCCTCCGCAAATAAGGTATCCAACGCATCCAACAGCCCATCGCTGGGCCGCGAGAAGTACACCCCGGCGCTCGGCATGCCGCGCAGAAACAGGTAGTAGGCACCGCCCAGTTGCTCGTTGTGGAAGTCGTCTAGGCGCTGACGCAGGAAGCGCCGCAGCGCCACCAGGTAGATCAGGTATTGCAGGTAGTAATGTTCGGCGGCCAGGGCTTGCAGCAGGCGGTCGCCACCGTAGTAGCTGGCATCCGGGCCGAGCCAGTTAGACTTGTAGTCGGCGATATACCAGCGGCCGTCGTGCTCGAAGGTCAGGTCGATAAAGCCTTTGAGAAAACCCTTGAGGCTGTCGAATTCCAAACGCGCCGCCGCGTCGCGCATCGGCGTCGGGAGGCCGTGGGCCGGATCACTGAGGATCGCCCGCAGGCGCTGCATATCCAGGCCGGCAACCGGGAAGGTAAAGCCCAGTTCGGGCAGGCGGCGCACAGGGTTTAGCCCGCTCAAGGTCAGGCCTTGGCCATCGAGATCGCAGTCGACCACCTGTTGCAGTTGTTCCAGCGCCACTGCGCTCCAGTCAGTGCTGATGCCATGACCGCTCAGGCCTGGCTCAATCAAGTCCGCCAATGAGGCCTTGCCGCGCGCCCAGTCTTCCAGAATGGCGTGCAGGCAGGTGCCGGCCCGCGCGCCACGGGGGAAGGCGAAAAATCCGCTGCCCGGCTCGCTGGCATCGGGCATCACCAAGCCATCGCGGTCCGGTGCTTCCATGTGCATGCCGGCAGCCAGGCCGGAGAAGCTGCCGACGCGCCAGGCGCTGTGCAGGCTGCGTTGCAAGGTGGAGAGCTGCTGCGGAGCCGGCGCGCGCTGTTCACCGGCGGCACTGGCTTCGGCGTGACGCAGCGGCTGCAGGCTCATATGGCCATGACTGCTGCCAACCAACTGTTCAATTTCCGCACGCAGCCCTTGCGAGCTGAGCGTTTGCAAATGCCCGGCTAGCTCGGCCAGGGCATCGTCACCCGGCAATTGCCGACCGTGCAGCAACCAGGCCAGGGCGCTGCTGTGCAGGCCGCTGTCGCCGAGGGTGCCGTCCTTTCTAGGTTTGCAGTCCACCGGCCCCCAGTGCAACCACAGGCGATCACGGGCACGGGTGAGGGCCACGTAGGTCAGACGTAACTTCTCGGCGAAGCGTTCATGGCGGGCCCGCTCGCGGTGCGTGTCGAGCTGTTCGCTGCCGAGGTCGAGCAACGGCGTGCCGTCGTCGGCGTGGCAGCTGATGTCTTCATGCTGACGCAGCAACGCGCCGTCCCACAGGTAAGGGCAGAACACCAACGGGTATTCCAGCCCCTTGGAGGTGTGGATGGTGACGATCTGCACCCGCTCGGCATCGCTTTCCAGACGCAGCAGGGCGTCCTCGCCATGGGCTTCGGCACTGCGCTGGGCGCTGAACCACGTAAGCAATTGCTCCAGACCGGGGCGTTGCAGGCTCTCGGTTTGCAGCAACTCGGCCAGATGCAGCAGGTTGGTCAAGCGCCGCTCACCGTCGACCAGCGCCAGCAGCCGCTGGGCGACTTTCTGCTCATCCAGCCAGGCACGGAAAGCGCGCATAAAGCCTTGTTGCTGCCACAGCTGGAGATAGCGCTCGGCCGCTTCGCGCTCGGCGTCCCAGACTTGCGCATCCTCGGTGCAGGCGGCCAGGTCGGCGGCGCTGCGACCGAGCAAACGGCTGGCCAGGGCATAGCGCAATGCGCCTTCACGGCCCGGCTCGGCGTAAGCGGCCAGTACGGCGCCGAGCTCAGCCGCCTCCTCGCTGTGCCAGACGTTTTCTTTACCGCGACGCACGCTGGGCACGCCACGGGCAGCCAGCTCTGCGGCAACTTCGCCGGCCTGACGGTGACTGGCGACCAGCACGGCAATATCGCCGCCTTTGATCGGCGTGCGCGTGTCGCCTTGAGCAAAGTACGCCTCGCCCTGACTGCTGGCGGCCAACACGGCAGCGATGCGCCGCGCCGTATCGGTGGCGACCAGCGCGCCCGCCTGGCCCTTGCCCAAGTGTTCGTCATCCAGCCAGACCAGCGCCAGCGGTGCGTCCTGCTCGCCCTCAACCGGCGGCAACACCAACTGCGCACGCGCCTTGTCGCTGGCCCCGACCTGCTGATAATCCAGGCCGGGCTCGGCGAACGGCATGGGCCGGTCGAACAGTTGATTGAGTGAAGCAATCAGCTGCGGCGTCGAGCGGTGGTTGGTGGTCAGGCTGTATTGCCGCGCCGCCTCGCTGCGCGCTTGCAGATAGGTCGCCAGATCAGCGCCGCGAAACGCGTAAATCGCTTGTTTAGGGTCACCGACAAAACACAGGTCGCCGGCGTCTTGATAGATGCGATGGAACACCCGGTACTGCACCGGATCGGTGTCCTGAAACTCGTCGATCAGTGCCACTGGGTATTGCGTGCGCAGGGTGCTCGCCAAGTGCTCACCGCCCTCGCCCTGTAACGCCTGCTGCAATTTGTTGAGCAGGTCATCGAAGGCCAACAGACGCTGCGCCGCCTTGCGCGCGGGCAGTTGTTCGTTGAGCTGGCCGATCAGGTGGACTTGCAGGTCGATCAGGCGTTGTTCTGCTTCTGGCTGCGCAGCATCCAGGGCATCACACAGCTCTTGCAACGCAGCAGCCAGCGGATTGGTCGGCGCTTCGCAGCCCTTCTTGCTAGCCTTGTTCAGCCCCTCGCGGGCCAGGCGGCGGTGTGCTTCGGTTTTGCTGAACAGCGCGGCGGCATCGCTGAAATAACCGTCCAGCTCGGTCTGCCAAACACCCAGCTTGGCCGGGTTGCACATATTGCTCTTGAAGCCGTCGAAGGCTTTTAGCTGCTCCAGCCAAGCCGCACTTTCGCCCTGCCAGAGACGCTGCGCCTGTTGCCAGGCGGCGCGCAGGGCAGCCATGTCGCTGTGCGTGCCCGGCTGCGGCTCGATGCGCAGGTAGGGTTTACCGAGGTGATTGCGCAAGCGCTGACGCAGGCTTTGCGGGGTGATTTTCTGCTGCACCAGAAACGCCGCCCACTCTGGCTCGGCCACCGCCAGCTCATGCCGCCAGAGGTCGGCGAGCAGCGCGTCGATAATCTCGCGGTCGTCGTGGGTCAGCTCGTTATCGAAGTCGCCACCGGCCTCGAACGCGGCATCCTGCAAGGCGCGCTGACAAAAGCCGTGGATGGTGAAAATCGCCGCCTCATCAAAACCGTGCACCGCCAACAGCAGCCGCCGATGGCTGGCGGCGTCCGGGTACTGCGCATGCAGCGCGTTAAGCAGCGCGTCATCGACAGGGCCGTTGTCATACACCGCCAGCAGTTCGGCCAAGCGTTTGCGGATGCGCTCGCGCAGTTCAGCGGTGGCGGCGGTGGTAAAGGTCACCACCAGAATCTGGCTGACGCTGAGCTGCTTTTCCAGCAGCAGACGGGCGTACAGCGCGGTCAGAGTCCAGG
Source organism: Pseudomonas sp. MIL19 (assembly GCF_028680365.1). Classification (NCBI taxonomy): domain Bacteria; kingdom Pseudomonadati; phylum Pseudomonadota; class Gammaproteobacteria; order Pseudomonadales; family Pseudomonadaceae; genus Pseudomonas; species Pseudomonas sp. MIL19. Next base: position 37,794 of record NZ_JAPPVG010000006.1, read on the forward strand.
TCTTGCCGGTGCCGGCGCTGGCCTCGATCAGCGAGCGGCCGCTGAAGCTGTCGTGCAATAGGTCTAACGCTGCGCCACTCATGCCTCGTCCTCGTCACTGCCTTGCAGGGCGTCCAGCGCCGGGCCGTAGAGCTGTTCGGCGAGCGCTTCAAAGCGTTCATCCAGCGGCTCGCGGTCGCGGAAGGCCAGGGCATTCCAAGGGTCTTGGCCTTCGCCGGTCATGTAGTCGTTGCCTTGCCACATCACCCGCGCCTCGCTGCGGGCGGCGTCAATCGGCTCTTTGCGCCCGGGTTTGCGCCATTTGCTGGCAAAGCCATAGCTGCACTTGGCCAACAGCGGTAGCGGTTCACACAGCGCACTTTTGTAGGCTTCGAGCCAGGGCTCCAGCAGTTGCAGAGGAGCCGCCAGCGGCCCCAGCCGCCATTCGCGTTTTGGCGATAGCAGACGGCTCTCGCGACTGATGCCGGGCGTCGCGGCACAATTGAGCAACAGGTGACGCAGCCAGAACGGCGCCAGCTCCCACGCGCCGAGGTCGCGCAGGCGGTAATCGAATAAGCCCTCACTGGTCACCCCGTCCAGCCAGCCGTGAATGCGCACGCCAGCCAGTTCGATATCCACCAGCAGCGGTTGCGCGGCATCGGCCGGACGCTCGTCGAACAGGGTGGGCGCAAAGGCGCGGATCGGCCCACGAATCTGCCCCCAGTGCGCCTGGCCCAGCTCGCCCACTGGCAACCAGCCGGATGCCGCTGCCACGGCGCGCTCCTGGCGCTCGCTCCAGCCAAGCTCGACGGCCTGCAACGCCAACTGGCGCAAACCATGCTGACTGGTCCACTCGACACTGAATGGCTCATCACCGGCCAGAGTTTCTTCTGTCTGCGCCAAGCGCAGGCCGAGGCGCTGCTCAAGCAGGTAACGCGCCGGGTGTTTGAAGCAATGGATCAGTTGGCTCGGCTCGATGGCCAGCGCCGCACCGCCCAGCCCATCTTGATCGGGGGCCGCCAATACACTGGCAAACGGCGCGGCACTTTCCACCGCCTGACTCAGACGTTGCGCCGCGTGGAACCAGGGCGCGGCAAAACCGGCATGACGGTCGCCGGCAAAGTTGCCCGGAGCGAAGGGTTGCAGCGGGTGATGATGGGTGATGTGGACGCTGGCCGGGCCGCTGGCAGCGACGGCGGTGAGGTCGACCACATCGAGCAACTCGCTGACCAGCACCGAGGGCGGCAGCTCGGCGTTGCTGCGTGGGTCGCGACCGACATAGCTGAGGTACAGGCCGCCACGGGCCGAGAGCAGGGTTTCCAGCAGCAGGTAACGGTCATCCAGGCGGCGGGCGCGGTCACCACGGCGGGGCTTCTGCCCAATCAGGTCGAAGCCGGCGGCGGGCGTACGGCGTGGCAACGCGCCGTCATCCAGGCCGAGCAGGCAGACCAAGCGGAACGGCAGGCTGCGCATCGGGACCATGGTGCAGAAGGTCACCGCACCGGTAAGAAAGCCGGACGCCGCGCTGCCCTGCTCCAATGCCGCGGTCAGTTGCTGACGAATCAGCGCCAGCTCAATCGGTCGCTCGACGCCGGAGGCCGTGGCCTGCTCCTGCAAGGCGGCGCAGGCCTTGGACAACAGCAACAAGGTGTCGCCGGCTTCCCGCTCATCAAACAGCTGGTCGATCAAAACTTGCAGCGACTCGGCCCACTCGCCCAAGGCCCGTGGCCGTTGCAGGCTCTGCGCCAACGCGGCCAAGCGCTCGACAAACCCAGCCAAGCGCCCGAGCAATTGTGCGCGAGCGCCTTCCAGCGCATCCAGCGGCCAGCTGCTGCCAAGCAAGGGCGCCGCCAATCCGGCGAGCTGCGGCGGCGCGGCAAAGCCCAGCAGCAACCGATCCAGCCCTTGTCGCCAGGTAAACGCGGCATCGGCCGGCAAGCCCAACTGCTCGCGATGCGCGTCATCGCGGCCCCAGCGGATAGCGGCCTCACGCAACCAGTCGCGCAGCAGACTGAGGTCTTCGGCTTCAATCCCGGCACTGCGGGCAACGGCGGGTTGCTCCAGCAGGGTGAGCACCTCTTCGGCGGTAAAGCGGCTGTCCGGCAGTGCCAGCAGGCTGAGGAAGGCTTCAATCAGCGGAATTTCCGCGCGCAGGCTGCGGTCGGCCAGGCTGAACGGCACGCGCGGCACACCTTCACGCGGAGCGAAAACGGCTTCGATATAGGGCGCATACCGCTCGATATCCGGGGTCAGCACCACCACTTGATCGGGCGTCAGTTCGGGTTCGGCAGCAAAGCGGGCGAGCAGTTGGTCATGCAGAATTTCCACTTCGCGCAGCGGCGAGTGAGCGATGTGCAGCTCCAGCGAACGGTCGTCGTCGCGAAATTGCAGGCGCTCATCCGGCTGCCGGGTATGCAGACGCAGGATGTCGTTCTGCAACGCTTGCAGCAGACTGGCATCAATCAGGTCGGCGTCCTCGGAATACAGGCCGATTTCCTGGCTACCCTCGCTGGAAGCCAGGCTGAATAGGCTGTCGAAGAAGTCGCGGCCCTGCTTGCCCAGACTCGCCAATAGCGGATGGCCGACATCCAGATACCAATCATCCGGACTGATCTCTTGATTAGCCGCTGCGCTTTGCGGTTGCCGTGCCAATTCACGAATATCGCGAATTTCACCCCAGGCTTCGCGGCAGGGGTTGAGGGCGAAGATCACCACTTCGGTGTGCCGCGCCAAACCTTCCAGCACGCGCATATGGTGCGGCGGCAAGCTGCTGATGCCAAACACCAGCACGCGCTCGGGCAGGTCGTTGATCGGAGTGGCGTCGTACAGGCGGGCCAGCAAGTCTTCGAGCAGGCGCGCACGGTGCGGGTGGCCGTCCTTGGTCAACTCGCGCCAGAGCAGCGCTTGCCAGGCTTCATCCGCGCCGAGATCAAACAGTTCGTTGCGTTCCCAAGCAGCCAGCCAGTCGTCGCGATACAGCAGGTATTGGTCAAATACGTCGGCGATTTTGACGGCAAGTGACAGCCGTCTGCGTTCATCGCCGCCGTCCAGGTAATGCGCCAAACGCGGTGCTTGCGCCAGCTGCTCGGGCTCGCACAGCCAGTCATACAGGCGCCAACTCAAACTGCTGGGGCTGAAGGCCGATTGCTCCGGCAGTTGGCCCAGACACAGACGCGACATATCCCAAACAAACTTGGCCGGCAGTTGTACTTCCAACTGCATGGCGATGCCTTGCTTGCGCGCCAGCTCCAGGGTCAGCCAGCGGCCCATTCCCTGGCTCGGCACCACCACCAAGGCCGGGGCAAACGGATCGTGCATTGGCGTGGCCAACAACGTCGTGGCCAGGGCGCCAAGGGTTTCAAGGTCGGGGGCGTGGTAGAGGCTAAGCATCGGGTAACCGGCAGGCTGTCGAGGGCGCTAGGTTAGCAGCTCATCCGCCACCTCGGCAGGTATCCGCATGGCACGGCCGTACTTGATCCAGATCAATGGTTTTACCCATGCCTGAGACTAAAGTGCCATCACTTATGAATATCTCAGCCCCCATGCACCGGATCATCTGCACAGACGCTTCGCTGAGTGGGCCACTGCGTGAGTGGCTGGATAATCAGGCGGTTGCTGGAGAGGTCATCTGCAGCCCTGAGGACTGCAGCAAAGCGCCCTTGTGCCGCTGGCTCGACCAAGCACCGCTAGGCCCAGAAGGCCGCGCGCACGGTGCCTTGCTCGATGCGGTGGAGACGCTGATACGCACCCGTCATGCGTTTAAATCCCGCGAGCTGGCTGAATTACGCAGGCGCCTGGAACGACTGCTCGATGAATTGTCAGACGATGGGGAATAAGGTAGAACTGTTGACCCAGTAGGTTCCGCCACGGCGGAGACCGGCTTTGCCGGGCAGGACACAGGGCCTGCAAGACGAAGCGCCGAAGCGCCGAAGCGCCATGTTCATCACGAATATGGTGCTCGGCGCTTTTTTTATGCCTGAAGAAAACAACAACAGGGAAGGAACATGGGCTCAGCTACCGCACTCAACGAGCTGATAAGGCGTATCGGACTCAACCGTCAGGAGATTCAGCAACGCTGCAACCTGCTGAACTGGCAGAGCAGTGACGCCGCTTGCCTGAATGCCGCTGCCGATAACATGAACACCGCCCAACAGACGTTTACCGATCGGCTTTATCAACATCTGGAGGGTTTTCCTGGGGCGGCCGGGGTAATCAGCGACCCGGTCACCCAGCAGCGCCTCAAACACAGCCAGCAGGCCTATTACCAACGGCTGTGGCGCGGCCCATACAACGCCGATTACGTAGACAGCCGTCTGCGTATTGGCCTGATCCATCAGATGGCCGGGATCGAACTCAAATGGTACTTGGCCGGTTACCGGCTGTACCTCGATGAAATACTTGCCCAACTGTTTGATGCGCACCCCAATCAAGCGCTATTCGCCAGCCTGCTCAAGGCCGTGTTCTTCGACATGACCCTGGCCATCGACACTTACAGCGCCGCGCAGCGCAAGGCCCTGGAAGACAGCGAAGCGCGCTTTGCCCGGGCCTTACGCGGGGCCAACGACGGCATCTGGGACTGGCACCTGGGGCACGACCGCCTGTATGTCTCAACCCGCTGGGCGGCCATGCTCGGCCTGGATCACGACAGCCTGGGCGAAAGCAGCGCCAGCTGGTTTAACCGCGTTCATCCGGAAGACTTGCCCGGTCTACGCCAAGCCATCGAAGCCCATTGCAATGGCAGAAACGCGCAACTGAATCACGAGTACCGTATGCGCAGTAGCACGGGCGACTACCTCTGGGTACAGGCCCGTGGTGTGGTCGAGACAGACGCCAGCGGCCAGCAACGCATGGCCGGCTCACAAAGCGATATCAGCGCACGCAAGGCCATCGAAGAACAGCTACAACATGCCGCCCGCCATGATCCATTAACTGGATTAGGCAATCGCCTACGCCTCGATGAACTGCTGCCGCAAGCCTTGCAGCAGCTGAGCCACAGCGGCGCTCGGGAAGCCGCCCTGCTGTTTATTGACCTGGATCGCTTCAAGCTGATCAACGACAGCCTTGGCCATCACTGTGGTGATCAGGTGCTGATCGAGATCAGCCGCCGTCTCGCCCATTGCCTGCGCCCTGGCGATCACCTGTGCCGGTTTGGCGGTGACGAGTTTGTCGTTCTGCTCACCGATTTAGCCTGTGCCGAGGATGCCGAGCAGGTCGCTCAACGTATGCTCGACAGCCTAAGCCTGCCGTTGCACCTGGCCGGGCAAACCCTGGTGGTCAGCGCCAGTATCAGCATCACCGCCTTGCAGCCCAGTGACGCCTCGCAGGATGCCTTGCAGGCCGCCGACCTCGCTTTATATCAGGCCAAGCAGGCCGGCAAGGCGCAATTCGCCCGCTTCAGTGAGGCGCTACAGGTCAGTGCGCACTATCAGTTGGAGCTGGAAAGTGCACTGGGCCAGGCGCTGGAGCGCGACGAGTTTGTGCTGCACTACCAACCCATCCTGCGCATCGAAGCACAGGGCACGCGCTTCGTCGGCGTCGAGGCCTTGCTGCGTTGGCAGCGCGGCAGCACCCTGGTCCCACCGCTGGAGTTCATTACCTCACTGGAAGACTCCGGGCAGATTATCCGCGTCGGTGACTGGGTGCTCAGCCAGGCCTGCCGTCAGGTGCGCGCCTGGCAACTGGCCGGGCAGCCGCATCTGCATTGCGCGGTGAACCTCTCCAGCCGCCAGCTGCTGCAGGAAAACTTTGTCGAGCGGCTCAGTGAAATCCTCCGCGACAGCGGCTTGGCCGCCAGCGACCTGATCCTGGAAATCACCGAAAGCCAGTTGCTGGAAGACAGCACTGCCACCCTGATTACCCTGCGCGCCCTCGCCACTCTCGGTGTACGGCTGGCGCTGGATGACTTCGGCACCGGTTATTCCTCCCTCGGTTACCTCAAGCGCTTTCCGCTGCACATTCTTAAAGTCGATAGAAGCTTTATCAGCGGTGCCTCACAGAATGCCGAATTAACGGCGATCAGCCGGGCGATTATCGGCCTTGGCCAGAGCCTGGGTTTAGAGGTGGTGGCCGAAGGAGTTGAACGCGCGGAACACCTGGATTTTCTGCGCGCCCAAGGCTGCCACATGGCCCAGGGCTACTGGTTCAGCCGCCCCTTATCAGCTGCAGAGCTACACCAGCAGTTCATCCCCCCCCCTGATGAACCGCGCCCCACATGCACCTCCCGCGCATCACTTGAAGAGCCGACAGAACAATGAAAATAAATCTGCCCGTCAGCCAGCGTGAAATCGATGTCCCCGCCAACGCCAACATCCTCTCCACCACCGACCTGAAAGGTGCGGTCAGCTACATCAACCCGGACTTCATCGCCATCAGCGGCTTTAACGAAGAAGACCTATACGGCCATAACCACAATATGGTGCGCCACCCTGATATGCCGCCCGCGGCGTTCGGACACCTCTGGCAAACCCTGAAAGCGGGGAAAGCCTGGATGGGCCTGGTGAAAAACCGCTGTAAGAATGGCGACCATTGCTGGGTCAGCGCCTATGCCACGCCCGTGTTGCGTAACGGCCAGACGGTGGAATACCAGTCAGTGCGCACCCGCACGACACCGGAGCGCATTGCCCGTGCCGAGGCGCTGTACGCCCAGCTCAATGCCGGCGAAAAGCCTGCACAACTGCGCGCGCCACGCATGGCCCTGGACAACCGCCTGAGCCTGCTAACGGCCCTGCCGGTGCTGGGCAGTGCGGCCCTGCTGGGTATCAGCGATAGCCTGCCGTGGCTGGCCGCCATCAGCGCCGGCGTTGGCCTGGCGGGTGTGCTGGCGCTGGGCGTGAAACTGACCCTGCGGCCATTACGGCAGCTGCATCAGGAGGCGCAGGCTGTGGCTGATAACCCCCTGAGCCGGTGGGTGTATAGCGGCCGGCGCGACGAATTCGGGCAGATCGCGTTTGCCTTGCACAGCCTCAAAGCCGAGGCCGGCGCGGTGGTCGGGCGTATTGCCGACTCGGCGCGCCAGCTCAGCCAGGAAGCCGGCGAAATGGCCATCGCCGTGGATTGCAGCAACCAGGCCAGCTTGCAGCAGCAATCAGAAACCGAGCAGGTGGCCAGCGCCATTGGCCAGATGGCCACCAGCGTGCAAGAAGTGGCGCGCCATGCACAACTCAGCGCCAGTGCGGCCAGCGCAGCTGATCTGGAAACCAGCAGTGGCTTGCAGTTGGTTGAGCAAACGCGCCAGCAAATCAGTTCATTGGCCGCAGAAGTCTTGCAAGGCCATACGGTGATCCAGCAGTTGGAGCTGCACAGCCAGGACATCAATCAGGTGCTCGACGTGATTCAGGGCATCGCCGAGCAAACCAATTTGCTCGCACTCAACGCTGCCATCGAGGCCGCGCGCGCCGGTGAGGCAGGGCGCGGTTTTGCGGTGGTCGCCGACGAAGTCCGCGGGCTGGCGCAGCGCACCCAACAATCCACGGCCAAAATTCACGGCATCATCCAGGCCCTGCAACAGGGCACACGTGATGCTGTGGTGATGATGGAGCGCAGCCAGGCGCAGGCGCACAGCAGTGTCGAACAGGCCATGCAAGCGAGTCAGGCGCTGGACGGGATCAACCAGCGAGTGGCACAAATCAGTGACATGAGCATCCAGATTGCCGCGGCCGTCGAGGAACAAAGTGCCGTGGGCGACGACATTCAGCGCAACCTCTGCACCATTCGCGAGGCCAACGAAGTCAGCGTTACGGCCAGCCAGCAGAGCCGTAACAGCGCCCAACAATTCGCTGAACTGGCCGAACGCCTGCAATTTCTGGCCGACCAGTTCTGGGGCACTCAACGCGCCGGCTAAACGCCGGGCGCGGCGCTGCCATCTTAGGTAACGCCAAGGCCGCCATTCGCCTCGCTGCAACAGCGCCGGCAGTGGCGGTGCAGCTGGCGTTGCCTACTCGGCCTCAAGCGAGCGCCTTATCCCGCGCCAGCACCATCACGCCTAAATAAACGCCGCGCTTGCCGGCGTGACGAACACGCGGACGGTCAGTTCTCAGAAGATTTGCAGAGCATCAACCGGGACAGATTAGGCATACCCATCAGCCTCTCGGCATGAGCAAAGTGCTAGGGTACAGGGACAGCCGTAGTCATACCGTGACTGCTCAGGCATCAGTGCAAACGACGAGACGTAGTGATGAGCCATACCTTAGAAACCGCCGAACTGGATGTATTCCTTTACTTGCAAGCGCTGCATGAGCGCGGCGGTTCAGATATGTTTTTTAGTGTCGGCGCGCCGGCCCACCTGAAACTCGAAGGCACCAGCCAGGCATTCGATCAGCGCGTGCTCAAACAGGGCGAAGTGCAGCAGCTGGCCTATCAGCTGATGAACCAAAAACAGATCATGGAGTTTGAACGTGACCTGGAGATGAACCTAGCGGTCGGCGTGCAGAATGCAGGGCGCTTTCGGGTCAACGTTTATTATCAGCGCGGCCAGGTCGCCATGGTTGTACGCTCAATTAAGAGCAACATCCCCAATTTTGAAGCGCTCGGCCTACCGCGCCTGCTGGAAAAACTCAGCATGCAGGACCGCGGTTTGATTCTCGTGGTGGGCGCGGCCGGTTCGGGTAAATCGACCACCCTGGCGGCCATGCTGGATTTTCGTAACCGCCATAAGGGTGGGCATATCGTCTGCATTGAAGACCCCATCGAGTTTCTTCACGCGCACCAGCTGTCGATCATCGATCAGCGCGAAATCGGCCTGGATACTCACAGCTTTGCGGATGCGCTGCGCAACGTCCTGCGCGAAGCACCTGACGTAATCATGCTCGGTGAAATTCGCGACGCCGCGACCATGCAGCATGCGCTGCATTACGCCGAAACCGGCCACCTGTGCATTGCCACCTTGCACGCCACCAGCAGCAGCCATGCAATCGAACGCATTGTGCGGTTTTTCCCCGATGATGCCCGCAAACAGGTGCTGGCCGACCTGGCGCAGAACCTCTTAGCGATAGTGGGTCAGCGCTTGGTGCCGGGCTTGCAGCAAAAGCGCGTAGCGGCAATCGAAATGCTGCTGGGCACCCCCTATATCCGCGACCTGATCCAACGCGACCAGCTCAGTGACCTGCGCGAAGCCACCGCCCGCGGGCAAGAACAGGGCCTGCAGACCTTCGATCAACACCTCTACCTACTGCTCGAAGCGGGCCGCATCACCCTGGCCGAAGCGCTCAAGTTTGCTGACTCACGCACCGACCTGGGCCTCAAGGTAAAACTGCAGCGCGGCTTCTCTGCCGAAGACAACGAACTCAAGGTGATGCGCGACGCCTGACGCGGCTCAATAAAACGACTCATAGCCCGTACAACGCCGCCATCACGTACTGAGCACATAACAAGCGCCAACAAGGCGCGTAAGAGACGGCCACCATGCTGACGCTGCTCAACCTGCTTTCCGCCATCGCCCTGCTGATCTGGGGCACCCATATCGTCCGCACCGGCATCCTGCGCGTGTATGGCTCGCACCTGCGCAAAGTGCTCAGCCATAACGTCAGCAAACGGCCCATGGCCTTTGCCGCGGGCATTGGCGTGACCGCGCTGGTGCAGAGCAGCAACGCCACCGCGCTGCTGGTCACCTCCTTCGTATCCCAGGGGTTGATGGCGCTGACCCCGGCGCTGGCGATCATGCTCGGCGCGGATGTCGGCACCGCGTTAATGGCGCGGGTGCTGACCTTCGACCTGAGCTGGCTGAGCCCGCTGCTGATCTTCCTCGGAGTGATCTTCTTTCTCTCGCGCAAGCAGACTCGCGCCGGCCAGCTCGGCCGCGTTGGTATTGGCTTGGGCCTGATGCTGCTGGCGCTGGAGCTGATCGTCGCGGCCGCCACACCGATCACTCAGGAACAAGGCATCCGCGTGCTGTTTGCTTCGCTGACCGGCGACCTGCTGCTGGATGCCCTGGTCGGCGCGCTGTTTGCGCTGATCTCCTATTCCAGCCTGGCCGCCGTGCTGCTCACGGCCATGCTCACCGGCGCAGGGCTGATCAGCCTGCCGGTGGCCATCGGCCTGGTAATCGGCGCAAACATCGGCAGCGGCATACTGGCCTTTCTCACCAGCAGCCTGCAGACCCCAGCCGGGCGGCGGGTAGCACTCGGCAGCCTGCTGTACAAGCTGATCGGCCTGCTACTGGTCATGCCCTTCCTCGACCCCTTGGCCAACTGGCTGGACAGCCTGAACTGGCGCCCCGAAGAACTGGTGATCGGCTTTCATGTGCTCTACAACAGCCTGCGCTGCCTGCTGATGCTGCCCAGCGTCGGGCTAATGGCACGCTTCTGCAACTGGCTACTACCGGATCGCCCGGATGAAAGTGGCGTGGCCCGCCCGCGCCACCTCGACCCCACCGCGCTGTCGACACCGAGTCTGGCCCTGGCCAATGCGGTACGCGAAACCCTGCGTATCGGCGACCTGATCGAGACCATGCTCAGCCATCTGCTGGAAGTGCTGCAGGGTAGGCAAACCGCACGGAGCAAGGAGTTGCGTAGCCTCGATGATGACGTCGATGCACTCTACAGCGCGGTCAAACTCTACCTAGCCCAGGTATCGCGTGACGGCTTAAGCGAGCACGACAGTCGACGCTGGGCGGAAATCATCGAACTGGCGGTCAACCTGGAACAGGCCGGCGACATCATCGAGCGCATGCTCGGTAAAGTGCAGGATCAGAAAACCGCCCAGCGCCACGCCTTCTCCGACAGCGGCCTGGAAGAGCTGACCAGCCTGCATCAGCAACTCACGGCCAACCTACGTCTGGGCCTTTCGGTATTTCTTTCCGGCGACAAGGAAAGTGCCCGCCAGCTGCTGCGCGAAAAACGCCGCTTCCGCGCCCAGGAGCGCCGCCTGGCCCACGCACATGTCGGGCGCCTGCACCACCAAGTGGTGCAAAGCATCGAAACCAGCGGCCTGCACATGGAACTGATCGCCGATATGAAACGCCTCAACTCGCTATTCTGCGCCAGCGCTTATGTGGTACTGGAGAGTGGCGAAACGGGGGCGCTGCATGTGGAGGAATAGGCCAGTCCTCGCGGAGTATGGAAGGTGTGCGCAATCGCGCCCCTCTTGTAGACTGCGCTGACGTTGCAGCCTTCGGCACCTCAGTTGCTGATTGAACACTAAAGGATAGTTCGCATGCATAAGCCTCGTTATCGGCCACTTTTAGCTGGCTGGCGTCTACTGCTTATCGCGCTGCTGGCTATCCCGACTGGTGCCCTGGCACAAGTGCTGGATGTAACCCGCATGCCGAACGCAGCGCTGTCGCTGACCACGGCCGTCGAGTTGCTGGAAGACCCGCAGCGCCGCCTAAGCCTGGCGGACGTACAATCGCCGGTGAACGCAGCCCGCTTCATCGGCGAAATGCCGCCCACTGCAGCATTGGCGCTCGGCTTTACCCGCTCGGCTTACTGGTTACGCATAACCTTGGGCAACAGCAGTAATGCGCCACTGGAGCGCATGCTGGTGGTCGACAACCCGCGCATTTCCTACGTCGAGACATACCTGCCTAACGCACATGGCCACTACCGGTCGGTCCGTACCGGCTGTGACACCCCATTTGACACACGGATCTACCCCAATCGTAACTTCGTCTTTCCCTTGAGCCTGCCGGCCCAGAGTAAGCAGGTGATCTACCTACGACTGGAGTCCACTGTTGGCCTGCTGGTGCCCCTACAACTCTGGACGCCTAAAGCCTTTCATGACTACGAGCGTGACGACTACGTGGCACAGGCGTGGTACTTCGGCATGGCCAGCGCCATGATTCTTTTCAACCTGATGCTGTTTATTGCATTACGCGAACGCATCTACCTGTTCTACATCACTTTCGTGACCTGCACGGCATGCACCCTGGCGATCAAGAACGGCATGATCCCGCCATGGTTCGGGAATGGGCTTAACCTTCATTCCAATGTGGCCTACTACTCGGGTGCCTCGCTGACCGTCAGTTCTCTGCTGCTGTTTATGCGGCACATGCTGGAGACGCACCGCCTCATGCCGAGGATGGATCGGCTGCTGCAGGGCCTGGTTGTACTATTCCTGCTATCGCCGCTGGCATTTGCGCTGGCGTTGCCGGCGGTCGCTCGCATGACAATCCTGCTCTACCTGTCCTGCGCAGCGTTGATCTTGGTCGTGGTGCTGATGTGTGCCTACAAGCGCCAGCGCAGTGCCTATTTCTTTCTTGGTGCCTTTGTACTGCTCATCTTCGGCGGCGCCATGACCTTGCTCAGAGCGTTAGGAATAGTGCCAACCAACGCCTTTACCGTGGACGGAGTTCAGCTGGGCTCGACCATGGAGATGCTGTTGCTGGCCTTTGCTCTGGCTGATCGCCTCAACGTGATGCGTAAAGAAAAGGCCAGGGTGCAGGTAGAACTGCTGCACGCCCAGCAACAGCTGGTGGACAGCCTGAAAATCTCCGAGCGCGAATTGGAGCAGAGAGTGGTGCAACGCACCGATGAACTGCAGGTTCTCAATAGCAAGCTTGAGGCATTAAGCCTGACCGACAGCCTGACAGGGATCGCCAACCGTCGGCACTTCGACATGCTCCTGCAGCAGGAATGGCAACGCGCCAAGCGCCTGGGCCAGCCACTGGCTCTGGGCATGCTGGATGTGGACCACTTTAAGGACTACAACGATCACTATGGCCATCTGGCTGGCGATACCTGCCTGCGCGAAGTCGCTCAGGCGCTCGCGGCCAGCCTGAGTCGCAGCAGCGACGTGGTGGCGCGTTTTGGTGGTGAGGAATTCGTCTTTATCAGCCCCATGAGCGACGCCCAGGATGCACTGCATGTGGCGCAGCGAGTCGTGCAGGCGGTGGCCGATCTCGCTCTGCCGCATGCCAGCTCGCCCATTGGTTATGTGACGGTGAGTGTCGGGGTGGTGGCCGTGCGGCCTGGCCCCGCGAGCACCGCCGAAGACATGCTGAGACGTGCCGACGCCGCGCTCTACCAAGCCAAGAACAACGGCCGCAATCGCGCAGAGCTGGCGGCGGAGTAAACCAAAAGCAACAAAGGCAGCCGAAGCTGCCTTTGTTGTTAACCACGACCAAACCGCAGCTTAAGCTTCTAACTTACGACGGCGGCGCTGTAACCAGACCACCAAGGCAAACAACAGGAAGCCGGGGATCCACATCAGCTCTTTGGTCATACGCTGGGTAGGCGCACGGACCTTGAGGATCTGCTGGTCGAACTGCAGGCCGGCTTCGGCGGCGGGGCTGGCGAAGGTCACGCTGTCGACCAGCACCTTGTCGCCGTCCTCGTAAGTCAGTAAGCCTAGCTTCTGCAGACGCTCATCACCGCTGGCACCCTCAGGCACAGGTAGCAATAGGCTGAACTCGCGCGCATCACCTACGGCATCCTCACCCTTGATGCGTAAACGCAGCTGGCTACCTGCTTCAACATCGCCAAGGGCTTGAGCCAGTTGTGCCGGCGGAATGTCGCGATAAGGGTCGTGCACGATGTCCATCCAGAAGCCTGGGCGGAACAGGGTGAAAGCCACCAGCAGCAGCATGACGTTCTCATACCAGCGGCTGCGCACCAGGAAGAAGCCCTGGCTGCCGGCGGCGAAGATCAGCATCGCCACAGTGGCGATGATGAAGATCAGCACGCCGTGCCAAAAGTCCACGTCGATCAGCAACAGGTCGGTGTTGAAGATAAACAGGAACGGCAAGATCGCCGTGCGCAGGCTGTAATAGAACGCCGCAATGCCGGTCTTGATCGGGTCGCCCTTGGACACCGCCGCCGCCGCGAACGAGGCCAAGCCCACCGGCGGCGTGACGTCGGCCATGATGCCGAAGTAGAAGACGAACAGGTGCACGGCAATCAGCGGCACGATCAGGCCATTCTGCTGGCCGAGGGTAACGATCACTGGCACCAGCAGGCTGGACACCACGATGTAGTTGGCGGTGGTCGGCAAGCCCATGCCCAGCACCAGGCTGAAAATGGCGGTGAGCACCAGCATCAGCAGCAGGTTGCCCATCGACAGTAGCTCGACCAGATCGGCCAGGACCAGACCAACCCCGGTTTGCGAGACCGCACCGACGATCATCCCCGCCGCCGCGGTGGCAATACCGATACCGATCATATTGCGCGCACCGGCAATCAGGCCTTCACGCAGGTCGATCACGCCATCCATAAACGAACCGTGAGCATGCGTGCCGTCGGTGCGTAGCCAGGTCAACAGCGGGCGCTGAGTGAGCAGGATGATTACCAGCATTACGCTGCCCCAGAACGCCGACAAGCCTGGGGACAAGCGCTCGATCATCAGGCACCAGACCAACACCACCACCGGCAGCAAAAAGTGCAAACCGGACAGCAGTACGGCGCGCGTTTGCGGCAGTTTGTCGAGCGGCGCGTCGGGGTCTTCGGCAGGCAACACCGGCACGCTGGCGGCGATTTTCAGCAAGCCGAGATAGACCAGCGCCAGCAGCGCGCCGATGCCCGGCAAGGCGAAATCGCCCAATGCCGGCTTGAGCCAGCCGAGGCCGTAGTAAACCGCCAACGATAAACCGCTGATCAGAGCAGCGCCGAAGGCAAAGCCGGTTAGACGGCGTAACCACGGCTTGGGCTGATGGCCGCCAATGGGCTGCAGGCCGAGTTTGAGCGACTCCAGGTGGACGATATACAGCAGCGCGATGTAGGAGATCGCCGCCGGCAGGAACGCGTGCTTGATGATCTCGACATAGGGCATGCCGATGTATTCGACCATCAAAAAGGCCGCCGCACCCATCACCGGCGGCATGATCTGGCCGTTGACCGACGAGGCCACTTCCACGGCCCCGGCCTTCTCGGCCGAGAAGCCGGTGCGCTTCATCATCGGGATGGTGAAGGTGCCGGTGGTCACCACGTTGGCAATCGACGAGCCGGAGATCAGCCCAGTCAAACCGGAGGCGACCACGGCTGCTTTGGCCGGGCCACCACGGAAGTGCCCGAGCATGCTGAAGGCCAGCTGAATAAAGTAATGCCCGGCACCGGCGCGATCCAGCAGTGCGCCAAACAGAACAAAGAGGAAGACGAAGCTGGTGGACACCCCAAGGGCAATGCCAAACACCCCTTCGGTGGTGATCCACTGGTGGTTGGCCAACGCATTGAGGCTAACCCCACGGTGCGCCAACAGCCCCGGCATATAGGGCCCGGCCAGGCTGTAGATGAGGAACAGCAAAGCAATGATGGCCAGCGGTGGGCCAAGCACCCGGCGCGTGGCTTCCAGCAGCAGGGGTATGCCAATACAGGCCGTCAGCATGTCCGCCGTGGTCAGGCTGCCGGGGCGCAAGGCCAGCTGCTGGTAGAAAATAAACAGGTAGGCGGCGCTGGCGGCAGCGACCAGGCCCAAGGCGATATCCAACAGCGGAACACGGTCGCGCGGCGACTTCTGGAACGCCGGGTAGGCGAGGAAGGCCAGAAGCAAGGCAAACGCTAGGTGGATAGAGCGGGTTTCGGTGTCGTTGAACACGCCAATGCCGAAGATGAACGGCAGCGGCGAGGCGATCCACAGTTGAAACAGCGACCAGAGCAGGGCCAGGCCAGTGATCACCTGGGCCATGGCCCCCAGAGGGGTGCGCGCACCCACATCCTGGGCAATCAGTTCTTCGGTGGACAGTTGCTTGTCATGCATGGGTCGAACCTGCATTCGAGAGTACGGAAAACGGCAAAACCCGCAGCCTCGCAGCTGCGGGTTTGCTTATGTATAGACGCTAGCCTGTTTCCAGGCCGAAGGCCGTCTTAAACCTGCCTTCGATCCAGCGAGCTAGACACTGTTGTTAATCCAACAGATGTTGCGCTCAGCAGATCGAAGTTCAGATTTTACAGCCAGCCGCGCTCTTTGTAGTAACGCACAGCACCTTCGTGCAGCGGCGCACTGAGGCCGACTTTGATCATGTCTGCTTCTTTCAGGTCGGCAAATGCAGGGTGCAGACGCTTGAAGCGATCAATGTTGTCGAACACCGACTTAACCAGCTGGTAAACCACTTCCGGGCTGGCCTTGGCCGAGGTAGACAGCACAGCCTTGCCGCCGATCGACGGAGTCGGTGCATCGTTGCCCTTGTACACGCCGCCTGGGATCTCAGCCTTGGTGTAGTAGCTCTTCGCCGCCAGCAGTTTGTCGATTTCAGCGCCGGTCACCGGCACCAGGACCGCGTCGGTGGTGGTGGTGGCTTCCTGGATCGCGCCATTCGGATGACCAACGAAGTAGGTCATCGCATCGATGTTGTTGTCGCCCAGCGCCGAGGCTTGCTCAGCTGGCTTCAACTCAGCGGCCAGGGAGAACGCCGAACGGTCCCAACCTTTGACCTGCATGATTTCTTCCAGGGTGTCGCGCTGACCGGAACCTGGGTTACCGATGTTGACACGCTTGCCTTTGAGGTCATCAAAGCTGGCGATATTGGCGTCACGGCGAGCGAGAATGGTGAACACTTCGCTCTGCAGCGAGAACACCGCGCGGATGTCATCCATCGCGCCTTCTTTCTCGAACGGGGTTACGCCTTTCATCGCCTTGAACTGGTGGTCCGACTGCATGATGCCGAAGTTGAATTCGCCGCTGCGGATACCGTTAACGTTGGCCACGCCGCCGCCACTGGCTGGAGCGTTGCACTTGATACCGTGGTCAGCTGCGCCACGGTTGAGGAAACGGCAGATAGATTGACCAGCCACGTAATAAACGCCGGTTTGACCGCCGGTGCCAATGGTCACGAATTGTTCTTCGGCCTGTACGGCGCTGCTCAGGGTAATACCCGCGAGTGCAGCTGACAGGGCCCATGCCAGGGATTTACCTTTCATGGGAGTTCTCCTTTTCTGTTTATTTTGGACCCGCACGCCCCTTTTGAGTGCGCCCGGAAGGACAAGAGTCTAACCGCTCAGGCGCAGGTTGCACGACGTAATAGCGAACAACGCTGGTAACCAGGTATTTATTGCCCCGCTCGCCGAGCGTCATATCGCTACCGCCGAGCCGCGGCTTTGGGCAGAATCAGGCCATGCTCAAACACTCGCTCGACTCACCCCACACCTCGGTTAGCGCCAGCATCACCCTCGCGGTGCTGCATGCCGCCAGCCGCCTGGGCATTGATCGCAGCCAATTGATGAGTGCATGCGCGCTCAGCGACAGCCAGCTCAGTGACCCCGATGCCCGCGTGCCTTTCGCCACCCAGGAACAGCTGTGGCAACACCTCAGCCGCATCGAACAAGCCGAACCCGGCCTGGCCCTGGGTTGCAACCTCGCCCCCGGCCCGTTCAGCGTGCTCGGTTACCTGCTGCAAAGTAGCCCCACATTAGGTGATGCGCTGGACGCCGGGCGGCGCTATCAGCGTCTGGTGGGCGAAGGCGGCGAAGTGCAATTGCACGAACAGGGCGATGAACTGCAACTGCTCTATCGCCCGCTGCACCCCGAGCTACCCGCTACCCGTACCCGCGTCTTGGCACTGATGGCCTGCTGGGTGCAGATGCTGCATCCGTTGCTGGATGACTGGCAGCTGCTGCGCGCGCAATTTGTGCACCCGCAGCCGCCCGTACTGGACAGCTACACCGCGATCTTCGCCTGCCCGTTGCAGTTTTCCGCCAGTGATTACGGCATTGTCCTGCCACGCCGCCTGGCCAGCGCGCCGCTGATCCAGGCCAACCCACCGTTGCAAACGCTGTTGCGCCAGCATGCCGAAGCCCTACTCGCGCGGCTGCCCAGCGCCGGGCTGAGCGCCCGTGTGGTGGCCTTGCTGGGCGAGCAGTTGGCGCGCGGCGAACCGGACCGCAGCGAACTGGCGCGCCACCTACACCTGAGCGAGCGCACCCTGCAGCGGCGCCTGGCCGAAGAAGGCTGCCACTACCAACAACTGCTCAACGACACCCGCCGACAACTGGCCGAACAGCACCTGAGCAGTGGCGACTTACCCGCCGCAGAAATTGCCCTGCTGCTGGGCTATTCGGAACCCAGCGTATTCTTCCGCGCGTTTCGCCAATGGACCGGGCTCACGCCAGGCGAGTATCGCGCTCGGCAGAAAGCGCTCTAGCACCTCAAAGCCCCTGCGCCCGCAAGAACGCTAAAAACGCCTCGCGCGAGCTGTAGCGTGGGCTAAAGCCGAATTCCTGTTTAAGCCGACGATTGCTCAGCACCGGGCGATAACGCAGAAAATCCACCTGCTCCGGGCCGTAGGGGCTGAGGCCGAGGGGTTTCAGCACGCGTAATGCGGCGCGGATCAGCCAGGCTGGCAGGGCGCGATACGGTTTACCGAGCAGTTCGGCGATGTCCTTGAGTGACAGCGCGCCGTCGCCGGCCAGGTTGAAGATGCCGGCGCTCTGCTGGCGCAGGCCGCGGCAGATGATGTCCACCACATCCTGATCCCAGATAAATACGAAGCGGCTGTCGCTACCACGGATGCCCAGCACTGCGCGTTGCTTAAACAGCTCGGTAATCTGATTGTTCACCCGCTTACCCAAAATGGTGCCGGGGCGCAGCACCAGCTGCTTGAGTTGCGGATGCTGCACCCGTGCCTCGGCCAGCAGCAGCTCTACTTCGCGCTTGTGCTTGGCGTAAGCGAACTGCGCATGGCCATGCAGCGGTTGGTCTTCGTCCAGCCACTCGGCGTTTTGCGGGCCATAGCCATAGGCGGCGCCGGAGCTGGTGACGATCAGCTGTTCAACGCCATGTGCCGCCGCCGCGCGGATCAGCGCCTGGGTGCCGCCGACATCGATGGCATGCAAGTGCGCTTCGCTCATGCCGGGCGGTGGGGTGACCACCGAAGCCAGGTGCACGACAGCCTGCGGTTGCCAGGTGGCTATACAGTTTTCCACCGCCGCCGGCTGGCTAATATCGAGCAGCACCGGCTCGATATTCAGCTTCATCCCCGCGCGGTTCTGCGGGCGTATATCGGCGGCAATCAGTGTCCACTGCGGCTGCTGAATAGCCAGTTGGTTAAGCAGTTGCTGGCCGATATAGCCAGCCGCACCGGTGATTAAAACGCGCATTAACCTCTCCCTATGCAGCGCGACCACGTGGCACGCGGGGCTGCGTTTCTACCGACTGTATTTACCCATTGCAGGCTATCGGGTGGGGTGCGGGGAGGCAGTGGCAAGGCTGGCCAAACACTATGGCCAAAGGCGACAGATGCTTACGCCCTGGTGTGCTGGGCGCGCTATGCTCTGCGCCCGATCGTTCGCCTAGGGATAGCGACCATGAGCCAAACCGAACAGAACCTGCGGATCGACTACATCGAATTCGCCGCCGTTGATCTGCCTGCGCTCAAGCAGTTCTATGAAAAGGTCTTCGGCTGGCGCTTTACCGACTACGGTCCGCACTACAGCAGCTTTACCGACGGACGCATGACGGGCGGCTTTACCACCGACAGCACTGTGGGGTGCGGGCCGCTGGTGGTGATTTACGCCACCGATCTGCAAGGCGTGTGTGCTCAGGTAGCCGCAGCGGGTGGGCAGATCACTCAGGCAATCTTCAGTTTCCCCGGTGGCCGGCGCTTTGAGTTCAAAGACCCCAGCGGCAACCGTCTGGCCGTCTGGTCGGAATAATCGAGTCAAGCCATGCCCGCACTGAAACAACAGTTTTTCAAGCTGATCGCCCTGGTACAACGCAACCCCGGGCTGGTCGCGATCTTCGGCTTTGCCTCGGGGCTGGCGAGCTTTCTGCTGGTCGAGCGCCAGGCCGAACTGGCGCGGGTGCTGGCATTGGTAATGCTGGTCAGCTGGCTGTGGCTGATCATGGAAAACATCCTGCGCGAGCGCATCGCCCAGTGGTTCGGCTTCGAGTTACCGCCGCCGCTGTTGCGCTACGCGACGCAGATGATCCACCAGGAGAGCCTGTTCTTCGTTCTGCCGTTCTTCTTTATTACCACCACCTGGAACAGCGGCCAGTTGCTGTTCAGCGGCCTACTGGCTTGCGCGGCGCTGATCTCGATCATCGACCCGCTGTACTACAAATGGCTGGCGCCCAAGCGCTGGCTGTTTCTCGCCTATCACACCCTGGCCCTGTTCGCCGTGCTACTCACGGCGCTGCCGATCATCTTCAAACTGACCACGCCGCAGAGCTATCAACTGGCGTTAGCGGCGGCGGTGATTCTGTCGTTTCCCTCACTGTTCACGATCATCACCGTGCAACGCTGGTGGCGGGGCTTACTGCTGATTGGGATGACCCTGGCCATTGGCGCAGGCGGCTGGCTGGTACGCGTCTGGGTGCCGCCCGCGACCCTATGGCTGACCGAGGTGGCGGTCACCAGCGAATTCGACAACCAGAACCGCGCGCCGGGCGAAAGCATCAAGCAATTGAGCGTGGCGCAACTGCGCAGCCAGGGCCTGTTCGCCTACACCGCGATCAACGCACCGCGTGGGTTGAATGAGCGGATTTATCACGTGTGGCGCCGCGATGGCGGCGAAGTCGAGCGCATCGCCCTGAATATCCACGGCGGACGCAAAGAAGGCTATCGCGCCTGGACCCACAAACAGAACTTCCCGGCCGATGCCGTGGGCCGCTGGCAGGTGCAGGTGCTGACCGAGGCCGGGCAGATGATTGGCGTGCTGCGGTTTAAGGTGGTGGAGTAACCATCAGATAAACCTATCTGAGCTCTCGCGAGCTAGAGCCCTGCAAGCCCGTTTTTAACGCCGCAGGGCCGACGCGCAGCAGAGCGTTGCCGTACACCTAACCGAAGAACCAGTAGCAGACGGATATGGCGGCTACCACACCGGCAAACTCGGCCAGTAGCGCACAGCCCACGGCATGTCGTACGCGCTGAATGCCGACCGCACCGAAGTAAACCGCCAACACGTAGAAGGTGGTTTCTGTGCTGCCCTGCACCGTGGCGGCGATCAACGCGGGGAAGCTGTCGACACCCTGGGTTTGCATGGTTTCAATCAGCATGGCGCGCGCTGCGCTGCCGGAGAAGGGTTTGACCATGGCCGTGGGCAGCGCTTCAACAAAGCGCGTGTCCCAGCCAATCGCCTCGACCAGCCAGCGAATGCCGTCGAGGCCAAACTCCAGCGCGCCGGAGGCCCGCAACACGCCAATCGCGCAGAGCATGGCCACCAGATAAGGCAGCAGGCTCTTGGCCACGTCGAAGCCTTCTTTCGCGCCTTCGATAAACTCCTCGTACACCGGCACTTTCTTCAACGCGCCCATCAGCAGAAACAGCAGGATGATGCCGAATAGAGTGAGGTTGCCGGCCAGCGACGAGAGGGCCGCCAGCGCCGTGGCTGACATGCCGGCGAGCAGCGCCATAAAGGCACCCAGCGCCAGCGCGCCGGGCACCAAGTAGGCCAGCACTACCGGATCCCACAGGCGCAGACGCTGCATCAGCGCCACCGACAGCAGGCCGACCAGGGTCGAGGCGCTAGTGGCCAACAGAATGGGTAGGAATACCAGGGTTGGATCAGGCGCCCCCTGTTGGGCGCGGTACATAAAGATGGTCACCGGCAACAGGGTCAACGACGAGGCGTTGAGCACCAGAAAGAGTATTTGCGCGTTACTGGCCGTGGTACTGCTGGGGTTGAGCGTCTGCAGAGCACGCATGGCCTTGAGGCCAATCGGCGTGGCGGCGTTGTCCAGGCCCAGGCCATTGGCGGCGAAGTTCATGGTGATCAAACCAAGAGCCGGATGACCACGCGGCACTTCTGGCATCAGCCGCGCAAACAGCGGGCCGAGCATCCGCGCTAGGGCATCGACCAGGCCGGCTTTTTCAGCGATACGCAGCAGGCCGAGCCACAAGGTCAGGGTGCCGAACAGCAGCACCATGACCTCAACCGACAGCTTGGCCATGGCAAACAGGCTCTCGACCATGGCGGCAAACACCGCCGGGTCATCACCGAGTAACCAGCGCGACAGCCCGGCAATGGCCGCCACCACGAAAAACCCCAGCCACAGGCCGTTGAGCATGCTGTCTCTCCCCAATCAATGGGCGCGATGATAGCGCGGCTGATGCAGATGGGGTGTGGTGTTGGGGCTTTTCATCGCGCCCATGTGGCGTATGGGCCGGATATGTCGAGGTTATATGGGAGGCGCTCCGTTTGAGCCGCGATTGACCTTGAAGGCGCTGAACGCCTCGCGGCTAAAGCCCCTCCCACAGCCGCACCACTAATACCAGTTAGGGTCGCTTTTCAGCTGCTCTTGCAGCAGCTGCTGAGTCGCTTCGTCTGGCTCACCCAGCCAGCGCAGGGTGGCGTGTTGGCTGGGCGCTTTGTCCGCCGGCAGGCCGTCGGGCAATTGCACATACAGGCCATAGGCTTCGTCCTTGTCCCAGCTGAAAGCCACATAGAGGCGCTGGTTGAAGCAGTTTTGCGCTTCGCACAGCTGGCCGACCAGGTATTTGTCGCCGTCGTCTTCCAGGCCCTGCATGGGGCTGGCGATACCATTGAGGTTGAGCACCCACTCCGGCAGACGGCTTTCGTCTTCAACCAGTTCCTGCCAGCTCTGCTGGTAGGCCGGGTCACTGGCGAGCAGTTCGTTAAGGCGGAATTGGCCATCGGTATCCGCGGCCAAAGCCGCCGCACTGCCGCCCAGCAACAGGGCGGCAAGCAGCGTCTTGAAGGTCATGGGAACTCCTTTAACCGCGCGGCCGACGGCCGATGATGAAGGAGACGATAAACATCACCAGGAACACCACGAAGAGAATCTTCGCGATACCCGTAGCGGTGCCGGCGATACCGCCAAAGCCCAGAACGGCAGCGATGATGGCAATGATCAGAAAGGTAATGGCCCAACTCAACATGGCGAAACTCCTTCTCTACTCAAGTGTGCGCCGCGGCGCGAGATGACCCGGTGTAGCACTGGCCACACCGGGCCGGGCTTGCTGTTACTGCATGGACTGCTTCAGGTTGCGCATGCGGTCATGGCTGGCGCGCACTTTGGGCATTTCGGCCGCGAGCAGGGCTTGCACGCCCGGCTCGGCACTTTCCAGCGCATCCTCAAAGGCATGCAGAATGCGGTCTTCAGCCTCTTCCAGTTGCGCCACGTAGGTGGCCTCGGTGTCGCTGACCAAGTTGGCCTTGGTATCGGCATACACTTGGCGCAGCTTGCCGATGAAGGTGCCGCCGTCAGCGGGTTTCTGCTGGTTGGCGGCGACTTTTACCGACAGCGCGCGGATCAGCTCGGTCTTGTTCTGTGACATGTCACGGAACAGCGCCTGCAAGCGCACATCTTTCACTTCGTCGTGGGCGTGCTGATAAAAGCGCTGGCCGTCACGGGTAATTTCAATCAGCTCGTTCAGTTGCTGGATTTTGTCAGTCATGGTGACGCTCCTCTGGCTGGAACGGCGGCGGTAACCGCCTTAAAAGTTGACTGCCGCGGATAAGCGACAGCCCGCTGAATTAGCTCTCGATGCGCAATGCATCAGCGTCTACGCCGCGCACACCACGGATGTTGCGCGCGGTTTCTACGGCCAATTGTTTTTCGGCATTACTCAGCACCAGGCCGCTCAGGTTGACCATGCCGTTCTGGGTATCCACGGTGATGCTCAGGCCGTCCAAGTTGCGGCTGTAGATCAGGCTGGATTTAACCTTGCTGGTAATCCACGCATCACTGATCGCCGCAGCCGCGTCATCCGCCGCGTCTTGTGCCTTGGCCGCGGTGCTGTCGGCGGCGCTCACGCTTAACAGGTTGCTCACCTCACGCACGCCATCAGTGTTGGCGGCCAAGCGGCCCGCCAGCTCCTTGGCCTGCGGCGTTTGCGCGCTACCGTTCAAGGTCACCTTGCCGTTCTCGGCATCAACATTGATGTCCAGGCCCTCGGTGTTGCTGTTCCACAGCAGCTTGGACTTAACGGTGGCCGCCAGCGTGGCGTCTTCAAAACGCTGCGCCATATTCGGTTCGCTGCTGGCTTTGGCCTCGAACTTCGGGTCCAGATTGAGCTGGTTGTTGACCTTGTTTACGCCCTCGACACCCAGGGCAATCTGCTCAGCCAAATCACGTTCGACCGAATTTTCCACGGTGCCGCTGATGGTCGCAGTGCCGTTCTCGACATCCACATCAATGGCGAACGGGTTGAGATGACGATTGAGGGCGAATGCAGTCCACACCGAGCCTTCCTGGCGAGCCGCACTGAGCTCACGGCTCATATCACCCTCTGCGGCAAATGCGCTGAACGGCACCAGCGCGATCATCCCGGCGGTCGCGGTGGCCAAGGCCAGAGTCTTTAACTTATGCATGGCAGTTCCTCCAATGGATTGCAGTGTCTGTGTCGCTGTGGGCGACTTACACCTCACTGTCGCAAGGCCCATGCCAGGCCATAAGAAAATAATAAAACCATTAAAATCAATTACTTATGGAAGCAAAAAGAAACCGACCAGTGTGCAAGCTGCATGATTGCCTACTCTGCGCCGTGCAACTTGCACGACAGATCACGGACTAAGCCTCAGTACCCCCGCCAAGGAGAGCACTATGAACACCTCTTCACAGCCCCTCGGTCGCATTCTGCTAGTCGATGATGAGCCCGCCATCCTGCGCACCTTCCGTTACTGCCTGGAAGACCAGGGCTATCAGGTCAGCACGGCCAACAGTGCAGCCCAGGCCGACGCGTTATTACTGCGCCAGGTGTTTGATCTGTGCTTTCTCGACCTGCGCCTCGGCAACGACGACGGCATGGAGGTCCTCACCCACATGCGCGTGCAAGCCCCCTGGATGCGGGTGGTGATGATTACCGCGCACTCCGCGATCGACACCGCTGTGGACGCGATCCAGGCCGGCGCCGCGGATTACCTGGTGAAGCCGTGCAGCCCCGAGCAATTGCGCCTGGCTGCCAGCAAACAGCTGGAAGCTCGGCACATGGCCGAGCGCCTGGAGCACCTCGAAGGCCATGCGCGTAAGCCCGGCGAAGGTTTGGACTCGCACAACCCCGCCATGATGACGGTGCTGCAAACCGCGAAGCAGGTGGCCGACACCGATGCCAATATCCTGATTCTCGGCGAGTCCGGCACTGGCAAGGGGGAGCTGGCCCAGGCCATCCACAGCTGGAGCAAGCGCGCGAAAAAGTCCTGCGTGACCATCAACTGCCCCTCCTTGAGCGCCGAGCTGATGGAGAGCGAACTGTTCGGGCACAACCGCGGCTCGTTTACCGGCGCCACCGAAAGCACTCAGGGCCGCGTCAGCCAGGCCGATGGCGGAACCCTGTTTCTCGATGAAATCGGCGACTTCCCACTAGCCCTGCAACCGAAGCTGCTGCGCTTTATTCAGGACAAGGTCTACGAACGCATTGGCGACCCGCAAACCCGCGAGGCTGATGTGCGCATCGTCGCGGCGACCAACCTCAACCTCGACGAGATGGTCAAACAAGGTCAGTTCCGTGAAGACCTGCTGTACCGCTTAAATGTCATCACCCTGACCCTGCCCGCGCTGCGCGAGCGCCGCGAAGACATCATGGTGCTGGCCGAGCGCTTTCTCGCGCGCTTTGTCAGCGACTATGCACGGCCCGTGCGGGCCTTCAGTGATGCGGCGCGCGAGGCGCTGCTCAGCTACGCCTGGCCAGGCAACATTCGCGAATTACGCAATGTGGTCGAGCGCGCCAGCATCCTCTGCGCAGAGGAGCAGGTGCAGGTCAGCCACCTCGGCCTCACCCCCAATACCGAGTTGAACAGCCCGCAGGCCGGCGCGCAGATGAGCTTGGAGGCATTGGAGAAAGCCCATATCAGCGCGGTAATGGCCAATAGCGGCACGCTCGACCAAGCCGCTAAAACACTGGGCATCGACGCCTCAACGCTGTACCGCAAACGCAAGCAGCTCGACCTATGAGGTTGCGTAACCAGCTGTTCATCAGCGGTGGAGCCTTGGTCACGGCCGCGTTGGTCGGGTTACTGCTGGGCATGTTCAGCATCTGGCAGTTGAGCAAAAGCCAAAATGAAGCCATGACCCGCAACATGAACATCATCGATGCCTCACTCGGCCTGCGCCAAGAGATGGGCATCCAGGTCAGCCTGATCATTGCCGACAAGCTCGACCGGCCAGCATTGAAAGCCTCGGATGCTCGCTTTAATGCATGGCTGCGCAAAGCCGCAAACGACTCTACAAATGCCAACGATCATCAGGCGGTGATCGCGATCCAGCGCACCTATGATGTCTATCAAAAGTTTCTAGACTCGCCCGCCGAGGTACGCCGCAACCTGCTCAAAAACGATGACTTCACCCTGGCCCTGCGCGCGTTGCGCGACCGCATCAATGACATGCAAATGCACTACGTCAGCCAGGTGCATCTTGAGCAACAGAACGCTCGCGAACGCACCTGGCTGATTATCGCGCTGCTCGGCCTGATCGGCCTGGCGGTGTTATTGATCAGCTTTGTCACTGCACACAGCGTTGCCCGCCGCCTTGGCCGACCCATTGAGGAACTGGCTATCGCCGCGGACCAGATCGGCCGCGGCGACTTTCACGTCAGCCTGCCCACGCCCCCGGTCACCGAAATCGCCTCACTGAGCCAGCGCTTCGGGTTAATGGCCGAAGCGCTGCGGGCCTTTAAAAACAGTGATATCCAGGCCCTAAAAGCCGAGCAACAACGCCTTAACGCGGTACTCGACAGCATCGACGATGGCCTGCTGATCTTCGATCGCCAAGGTGACGTCGAACACTTCAACCCGGTGGCGCAACGCCAGTTGGCCTGGGACGCAAGCCAACTCGGCCAACGCGCCGCATTGACCCTGCAGCACTCAGACCTGCAAACCCAGTTGCACCGGGTGCTACAAGGCAAACCGCTGGAAGAGGCGTTGGACGACCTGCAGGTCGACATCGAGGGTGAGCAACGTCTGCTGGCCTACAGCCTCGCGGCGGTCAGCCACGACGGCGAACGTCCCTCCGGCGCGGTGATGGTGCTGCGCGATGTCACCGAACAACGCGCGTTCGAGCGGGTGCGCAGCGAGTTTGTGCTGCGCGCCTCCCACGAGCTGCGCACCCCAGTGACCGGCATGCTGATGGCGTTCTCGCTGCTGCAGGAGCGCATGCAATACCCCGAGGACAGCCGTGAGGCTGACCTGCTCAGCACCGTGGACGAAGAGATGCAGCGCCTGTTACGCCTGATCAATGATCTGCTGAATTTCTCGCGTTACCAGAACGGCCTGCAAAGCCTTGAACGAGTCGAGTGCAGCGTCGAGCCGCTGCTGCGTCTAACCCAGCAGCGTTTCACCATGCAAGCAGCGCAGTTACAGGTGACGCTGCACCTCGAAGCAGAAGAAGACTTACCGCTGTTGCAGGTCGATCCACTGCAAATCGAACGGGTGCTCGACAACCTGATCGGCAATGCCTTGCGGCACACGCACCCTGGCGGCACGGTGCACCTACGTGCCCGCCGGCGGGATAAGCGCGTCGAGCTAAGCGTGAGTGATGATGGTGAGGGCATTCCCTTTCGCCAACAGGCGCGGATTTTCGAGCCATTCGTGCAGGTCAGCCGCAAAAAGGGCGGTGCAGGCCTGGGCCTGGCGCTGTGCAAAGAGATTGTGCAATTGCACGGCGGTTACATCGGGGTGAAATCTCAGGTGGGCCAGGGCACGCAGTTCTTTGTACTACTGCCCACCTAAGACGCTCTTGCTGCGCACCCACTTGTGCAGCCTGGCACCCGCCACACATGAGAACGCCGCCTTAAAGGCGGCGTTCTCATGTTACTGGCGACGCGTACCGGCTCACCCTTGGCTCAGGTTTAGTCGCGCAACGGGCCTAATGGCTAGCGGCATCCTTGACCAGCGGCACTTCTTTGCCTTCAGCATCGAACAACTTACCGCCCTTGAAGTAGTCACCGTCGTTCAAGGCCGCCACATCCTGGAAGCCCAAGGTGCGTTCGCTGGCCGCCACGAAGACCGACTGATTCTCGGAGTTGCCGGTCTTGAAGTGGTTGAACAGCAGGTTGAGCGCAATGGCCATGATCGCAGCCGAGCTGATGCCCGAGTGGAAAATGGTTTCAAACCAGGATGGGAACTGGTGATAGAAGGTCGGTGCGGCGATGGGGATCATGCCGAAACCAATCGAGGTGGCGACAATGATCAGGTTCATGTTGTTGCGGTAATCAACCTTGGACAGCGTGCGAATACCGCTCGCCGCCACAGTACCGAACAACACCACACCGGCCCCGCCCAAGACTGACGTTGGCACCGCCGCCACCAGGCGACCCATGATCGGCAGCAGCCCCAGGGTCACCAGAATCAAGCCCGCCGACGCCACCACATAACGACTCTTGACCCCGGTCACAGCCACCAAGCCGACGTTCTGGGCAAAGGCACTCTGGGTGAAGGAGCCGAAGATCGGCGCGAATACGCTGGAGATCATGTCAGCCCGCAGGCCATTGCCGAGGCGCTTGGAGTCAACCTTGGTTTCGATGATGTCACCGACCGCGAGGATGTCCGCCGAGGTTTCCACCAGGGTGACGATGATCACAATACACATCGAGATAATGGCCGCGACGTGAAAGGTCGGCATGCCGAAATGGAACGGCGAAGGCAAGGCGAATATCGGCCCTTGAGACACCTTGGAAAAATCCGCCATACCCAGCGCTACGGCGACCAGGGTACCGATGATCATGGCCAGCAGGATCGACAGGCGCGAGATGCTGGCACTGCCCACTTTGCTCAGCAGCAGCACGGTAGCCAGGGTCAGCGCGGCCAGGCCGATATTGGCCATGCTGCCGAAGTCGGCGGCCTGGCTGTTGCCACCCATCGCCCAACGCGCAGCTACCGGCATCAGGGTCAGGCCGATAATGGTGATGACAATACCGTTGACCAGCGGCGGGAAGAATTTGGTAATGCGCGAAAACACCGGGGTAATCAACAGCCCGATCAGCGAGGCGGCAATCACCGCACCGAATACGGCTTGCAGGCCACCCTCACCTCCGCTACCGAGAATCGCAACCATGGTCGCCACGCCGGCAAAGGACACGCCCTGGACCAGCGGCAATTGCGAACCGAAGAAGGGTAACCCGAGCGTTTGTAACAAGGTTGCCAAACCACCGGCAAACAGCGAAGCCGCGATCAGCAGGCCGATATCCGCCGGCGACAGCCCTGCGGCCTGACCAATGATCAGCGGTACTGCAACGATGCCGCCATACATGGTCAGCACATGCTGCAGGCCATAAGCGAAGTTGGCACCGATACCGAGGTTTTCATCTTCCGGACGCGACGTAGAAGACGGCGTAACAGGTGAAGTCGTCATGCTGAGGATCTCGCTGTTGTTCTTGTGCGTACAATGTAGACAAAGAAAAAACCTCTTGGCTACAACTTTGTATACATTTTACAAAATAACAGTTTCAGCAGAACGATTACTAGAATCTCAGTCAAAAACAGACGTCCACACATAAAAAAAACGCCGAAGCAGTCACTGCTTCTGCGTTTGTTAACAAGTAGCACCCCAGCTAGGCACTCAGTGCTGCGCAGCCATCCCGGCCAGAACCACCAATAACGCAGCCGTCTGCGCATCCGGCTCGCCGTCATAACGGGCTGGGCGGTACTTCATCTGCAAGGCGGCAATCACGTTGCGCGTGGCCGGGTCCAATTCACCGTGCCGGGGCACGGCATAGCCCTGGCGTGCCAGTTGCTCCTGAAACCACTGCACACTCGGCAGGCTGGCACTGAACAGCACTTGCTGGCGCGCCACCTCGACGGGATCCGGCCAGGGCATCAGGCCAGCATCGGCGAGGCGCTTCCAGGGGAACAGCGGACCGGGATCAACCTTGCGCTGTGGGGCAATATCGCTGTGCGCGATGATGCTGCCGGGCGCCAGTTGATGGCGCTGCATGATGTCCTTGAGCAAGACAATCAGCGCGTCGATCTGCGCGGGAGCAAAGGGCTGCCAATGTCGCCCCGTGGGGGTGTCATAAAACCCCTGGTTAACCAGCTCAATGCCAATGGTTGTGCCATTTAGCCAGGTGCGCCCCTGCCACTCGCTCACACCGGCATGCCAGGCGCGGCGATTCTCATCGACCAATCGGTAAATGGTCGCCGGCGCCTCGCCGATCAGGTAATGGCTGCTGACCTCCTCTTCAGTGAGTAACTGCAGTGAGCGCTGCAGATCGGCAGAGGTGTAATGCAGCACGATGTATTGCACCCGGCTGTTCTGGCCGATGGCGGTGTAACTATCATCAATGCGCGGGCCGCTGCTGCAACCGGCCAGTAGCAGGGCTAAAACACTCAAACAAAAAGCTTTCATGGGCTGATATGCAACACGCTTTGCAGGTTATCCAGCAGCATATCGACGCTGAGCATAATCAACAGCATGCCCATCAATCGCTCCACTGCAGTCAACCCGCGAGGTCCGAGAAAACGCTGCAGAAACGAGGCCTGCAACAGAATAAAGGCGGTCAACGCCCAAGCCAGTAGCACCGCCGCGTAAAGCTCCCAGAGCGGCCCTTCATGAGTGTTGCGCAGGGTCATCAATACCGCCAGAGCAGAGGGCCCCGCCACCGCCGGCGTGGCCAGCGGCACCAGCATCGGCTCGCCATCTGGCACATCGCCTAATACCCCCTGCGGGCCGGGGAAGATCAGGCGCATGGCGATGACGAACAGGATGATACCGCCCGCAATTGCCGTTGCCTCGCGCGACAGCCCCAGAGCGCTGAGCACTTTGTCGCCAAAGGTAAGAAACAACAGCAGCAGCGCCAGGGCGAACAACAACTCGCGGGCGGCGACCCACAGGCGGCGCTTGGCCGGTACATTCTTCAGTGCGGCGATAAAGATGGCGATGTTGCCGAAGGGGTCGGTGACCAGAAAGATCAACGCGGCGATGCCGAAAATATCCATGACTACTCCTCTACAGATCGGCACAGTTTAGTGCCTCCCGCAGCAGAAAACGCCTTGGATCAAGCAGAACAGCACAGGCCTTGAGGCCACATGCAAGCGATGCCTGACACTGCTAGACTGGCATCTGTACAAACACAGCAATCCTGTACAGCTTATGTACCAATATGGAGAACACCCAATGCGCGCCTTGCTGTGGTTCAAACAGGATCTCCGCCTTGATGACCACCCCGCCCTCCAGGCGGGCCTGGCGGCCGAGTGCCTGCTGCCGGTGTATGTCCTGGACCCCGCCTTGCTACAGCTCAACGCATTTGGCATGCGCCGCATGGGTGTGCATCGCGC
This sequence comes from Pseudomonas sp. MIL19, assembly GCF_028680365.1. Classification (NCBI taxonomy): domain Bacteria; kingdom Pseudomonadati; phylum Pseudomonadota; class Gammaproteobacteria; order Pseudomonadales; family Pseudomonadaceae; genus Pseudomonas; species Pseudomonas sp. MIL19. The sequence continues at coordinate 68,798 of NZ_JAPPVG010000006.1, forward strand.
GCGTTTTTTACTGGAAAGCTTGGTGGCGCTGGAGGCTGAATTGCACCAGCGTGGCTCACACCTGCTGGTGGTTATCGGCACACCGCAGCAGGTCATCCCACAACTGGTGGCGCAGTTCAACCTGGACCAGGTGCTGACCCTGGCGGAAATCGCGCCCGACGAACAAGCCCAGGTGGTACAGGTCGCTCAACAACTCGGCCCGATTGCCCTGCAACAATTGCCCGCCAACAACCTGCTGCGCAGCGAAGAACTGCCTTTCAGCCTTGATCAGTTGCCATCAGTGTTTAGTCAGTTCCGCAGCCTGGTCGAAGAACGCTTGCACGTGTTCCAACCGCGTCACGCACCGCAGCGATTGCCGGTATTGCCTGATGGCGCACTGGCACTGATGCAGCCGCTGCCCACGCTCTCTCAGCTGGGCCTGGGTGAGCCACTCAGCGTATCGTCCAGCGCCTTTCCCTTCTCTGGAGGCGAACCAGCCGCCCTCGCCCGACTGCGTGACTACCTGTGGAAGACTCAAGGCGTAAGGCAGTACAAGGACACCCGTAACGGCATGCTAGGCACCGAGTATTCGTCGAAGTTCTCACCCTGGTTGGCCAATGGCAGCCTGTCGGCACGCCGGGTAATCGCCGAGCTGCGCCGTCACGAGGCGCAATACAAGCGCAATGACTCAACGCACTGGCTGTGGGTTGAGATGCTGTGGCGGGATTTCTTCCGCTGGACGCTGCTGCGCCACGGCAGCGCGCTATTCAAAGCGGGCGGCCTCAAGGCTGGCGCGGATACAGTGCAACCTTTGGATCAACGCTTTCAGGACTGGTCGCGCGGGCGTACCGGTATGCCGTTGGTGGATGCCAATATGCGCGAACTGGCCGCCACCGGCTTTATGTCCAACCGCGGTCGGCAGGTGGTTGCCAGTTATTTAATCAATGACCTGCAACAGGATTGGCGCCATGGCGCGGCCTGGTTCGAAGAACACCTGATTGATTACGACCCAGCCAGCAACTGGGGCAACTGGGCCTACCTGGCTGGCGTGGGAAATGACCCACGGCAAAACCGAGTGTTCAATGCGTTGCGCCAAGCACGCATGTACGACCCCGACGCCCAATACGTCAGCCTCTGGCTACCGGAGCTGCGCGACGTACCGCAGGCGCTGCGGCATACACCCTTCCTGCTCGCGGGCGGGCATCTACGCAACCTCGGTTACCCGCAGCTGGGGAACATTCCTGAAAGCTGGAAGCCCTACCTCTACGCCGTGGCTTGAGGTGGCCGGGTTCAGCCCAGCACAACCTGATTACGCCCACCGCCTTTGGCACGGTAGAGCGCCTGGTCGGCGCGCTCAAACACCGTGTCGCTGCCCTCATCATTAGCAAAGGCGGTCAGGCCAGCCGACAGGGTGATGGTCACCCGCTCACCGCGAAAGTGGAACGGGCACTGTTCGACGCCATCCAGCAGGGTTTGCAGCAGTTGCTGGCCGCCCTCCAGAGGCGTCGAAGGGATCAGCAGGACAAACTCCTCGCCGCCAAAGCGCGCAATAAAATCTGTTTTGCGCAGGCGCTTGGATAATTCACCGGCAATGATCTTCAGTACCTTGTCGCCTGCCAAATGGCCGTAGCCGTCATTGATCCGCTTAAAGTGATCGATATCCAGCACGGCCAATAGCAACTCACCGCCATAGCGCTTCCAGCGCGCCATTTCCAACTCCAAGCGCTCGCTCCAACCGGCACGATTGGGCAGACCGGTCAGCGGGTCGATCAGGGCTTTTTGTCGCTGCTCTTCGAGGTGATCACGGAAACTCTGCGCCTCCTGCTCCATATCTGCGACCTTTTGGGTCAGGCTTTGCAGGCGCTGCGCCACTTGTTCTTCATGGCCGTCCCGGTGCTTCTGGTGCGCGCTAACCGTGCTCAGCAAGCCATCCAGACGCGCCTCCAGGGATTGCTTGAGCGTCTGCAGGTCGACGGCATCGAGCACACTGGCCTGCAAACCACTGACTTGTTCACGCAGCTCCTGATTAAAGCTGCGGGCGCTCTCTACAGACTCGCTATAGCCCTCATGCGCTTCACTAAGGGTGCTGAGAAACGATGCTAAGCGCTCATTCAGCTGTTTCAAGTAACCGGCAAACTCACGCTGACCGCTGTCGGTGACGGCCAGCACCAGCACCGCCAAATCGTCCAGCACCGCGACCAATTCGTACCAGTTCAGGCCGCCCTGCACGCGCTGGCGCAGCGCCTCGCCCTGCGGCTGATGCCGCTCCGGCAACTCCAGCTCATCGAGCAGGCCCAGCAGGCTGCTGCCGATATGCGGCGCAACGGCGCTGTAACCTGGCTCGGGAATGGCGGGCAGCGCGTAGGCCGGATCGCCCTCCTCTTGCATCGACAAAACTGCTTCAGAGGCTGAGAGCGTCTGGGGGATCGACGCGGCGGTTGTCGGCGACTCTGACGCCGATTCCGGCTCAGCACTTAGCGTGGCAGGTTCTGCAGGAGCGGATGCGGATGCAGGTGCAGGTGCAGGTGCAGGTGCAGGTGCAGCATTGCTCGGGCGGAGCAACGGCTCAACCGCAGGCGCTGGACTCTCAAGTGGTGTGTCTGGTGCAGATTCTGGCGACGCTGGTTGTGGCCTGTCCACCTGGGCAGGCGCGCTATCAGCAGGGCTGCTTGATGCCGCCTCCTTGCTACCAAACAAGCGCTGCAGGAAACCTGGACGCGCGGTATCTGCCTCATTCTCAATCGTTGCTAGGGCTTGCTGCTGCAGGCGGCTCAACTCACTGAGCAGCGCAGGCAGCTCGCGTGGCTGACTGGCACGCTCTTCGATGCGCTTGGCAAACTGCTTCAGCGCTTTGCGCACCTCACGCGGGGGATCCAAGGCCAGCAACTGATCGGTCAGGCTGGTCATCCCAGACACGTTCAGCTCAAGCCGCTCCTGACGACTTTTCTCAGAGTCGAGCACGGCCTTTTCCAAGCGGGGAATAAGCGCAGACAGGCCGGAATCAATATCGTCGCGACGCAGAATATCGCGCAGCTCCTGCATACACTGGTCGACCGATTTGTCACTGCCCTCGGCCGCCAGCGAGCTGCGCACCAACCCACGCCTCAACAGGTCGAGGCGGGCATTCCAGCGGCGTTCTAGTTTCTCTTGCTGCTCCAAGCTTTCCAGATACTTACTTTTCCAGCGCTGGGCATCATCGGTCATGGTTACAGTCCACGTTCAAGGCTCAATCAGCATAGGCGTTGCAGGCGCAAAGAGTGAAGTGGGCAGGCGAATTTGCACCGCCACTGGCAGGTGGTCAGAAATCGGCTGCGACAGCACCTCGCAGCGCTCCAGCGGCAAGCTGGGGCTGAGCAGAATATGGTCAAGGCAGCGTTGCGGCCGCCAACTGGGGAACGTGGCCTCGATTTGCGGCGCAAACAGCTCAAGATCGCGCAGCGGCGAGAACTGCAGCAGGTCGTTGGCATGGGTGTTCATGTCGCCCATCAGCACAACATGCCGATAATCACTGAGCAACTCACGGATGTAAGCTAACTGACGGGTGCGGGTACGCGCGCCAAGGGACAGGTGCATCATCACCACAGCCACTGCATCCGGACCTTCGCCAAGACGCAACAGCATCGCGCCACGACCAGGCGGGCCGGGCAGCGGATGGTCTTCCATCAGGCTGGGGCGCAAACGACTGAGTACACCATTGCTGTGCTGGGCCAGGCGGCCGAGGTTGCGGTTGAGTTGCTGATACCAATAAGGGAAGGCGCCAAGACGCGCCAGGTGCTCGACCTGATTGACGTAACCCGAACGCAGGCTGCCACCATCGACCTCTTGCAGCGCCACCAGGTCAAAATCACCGAGTAGATCGCCAATCCGTTGCAGATTGCCGCTACGCCCGGCAGCCGGTAGCAAGTGCTGCCAGCTGCGCGTCAGGTAATGGTGGTAACGCTGAGTGCTAATGCCCACCTGAATATTGAAGCTGAGCAGGCGTAGACGGCCATTTTGCGGCCAGTCATCCGCGGGCAGGCAACACGGGTTGACCTGTGCATCGCACAGGCCAACCGCGCGCTTGGCTGGCCAGCGCCTGAGCATTAACGCGTGATCCGCGCGCGCCTGTTACTGCGCGGCGCGCTCTTTGGCAATCAGGTGATCGGCCACTTGCAGGGCCTGCTGAGGGCCACCCGAGCTGCCGATATCGAAACGATATTTACCATTTACGATCATCACTGGTACGCCCGTGATCTGATACGCCATGGCCAGTTTCTTGGCCTTTTCCAGCTGGCTCTTCACGCCAAAGGAGTTGTACGTCTTGAGGAAAGCGTCCTTGTCGACACCTTCAGCCGCGAGGAAATCGGCCATTTCTTCCGGGGTCGCGAGCTTCTTGCCCTGCATGTGAATGGCATCGAATATCGCGCCATGCACCTTGTGCTCAACCTTCATCGCCTCAAGGGTGATGAACAGCTGGCCGTGAACGTTCCACATGCCACCGAACATGGCCGGGATACGCACAAAGTTGACGTCTTCCGGCAGTGTTTCGATCCACGGGTTGATCGTCGACTCGAACTGATAGCAATGCCCACAGCCGTACCAGAACAGCTCAACCACTTCGATTTTGCCGGGCTTTGAAATCGCAACGGGGTTGCTCAGCTCAACATATTGCTTGCCTGCTTCAATCGGCTCGGCATGAGCGCTCAGGCCAAACAGACTGGCGGTGACGAGAGTGGTACTGAGAATCAGGTTACGCATGCGTTACTCCTTGGCTATAAACGGTGCGTGATGACGAACGGAAGTTCGACCCACAAGGCAAACTGGGGTTCCGTGCATTGTAGCGAGCCACACAACGAAAAAGGGCGGCCTGAGCCACCCTATTTCATTACAGCATGTCGCGTTTTCAGCCGATCAGTGCAGACCCTGAATGAAGCTGGATACCGCTTCCATGTCCTTGTTGCTCAGCTTAGCGGCGATCGAGCGCATGATCATGCTGTCGCCGTCATTGGTGCGATTACCTTCGCGGAAATCAGTCAGCTGCTTAGCGATGTAAGTTGCGTGCTGACCACCCAGTTGTGGGTAACCGGCCGCATCCAAGCCCGCGCCGTTAGGCCCGTGGCAGCCGATGCAAGCAGGCATGCCCTCAGCCAACTTGCCACCACGGAACAGCTCGCCGCCACGCTCGACCAGTTTCGGGTCGGCAGCGCCAACACTCATTTTCTGGCTGGCGAAGTAGGCCGAGATATCTTGCAGATCTTGATCACTCATGTTGTCCAGCAAGCCGGTCATTTCCACAATAGGACGTGCACCGGACTTGATGTCATTCAGCTGCTTGAGCAAGTAACGTTCGCCCTGCCCAGCCAGTTTAGGGAAGTTCGGCGCTGCACTGTTGCCATCGGCACCATGACAAGCACCACATACAACAACCTTACCCTGACCGGCTTCAGCATTGCCTGCGGCATGTGCCAGACCGGTGATGCCTAGGGTCAACAGCAGACTCACGAGTACTTTGTTCATCAGCTAATCCAATTTGCGACTAAGAAAAAGAGTTTATGGCCAGGCTTACTCGGACATCAGTTTGATGACCGCTTGGTAATCCTCGGCCGAGCAATCCATACACAGACCGCGAGGCGGCATGGCATTCAGACCATTGGTGACGCTCAGTACCAGCGCATCCATGCCCTTGGCCAGACGCGGCTCCCAGGCAGCTTTATCACCACGCTTCGGCGCGGTTGGGATGGCGCCGCTATGGCACACACCGCACGCACGGGCGTAGACGGCTTCGGGGTCCTGCGCGGCATGCGCACTCAACGACAGTGTCAATGCAGCGGCTACAGTCAGTAATTTTTTCATCAGATCAACCTCATCAGGGAGGGGAACGTACTGCTTTCTACGGGCAGATGATCTAAATCGTTCCCGTGGCCACTTATCCAACTAAAGGGAGAAAGCGCACACAAAATCTGCGCCATTATATACTGGCGTCATTGAAACGGAAACGACGCAGCTTGCCGCGCTTCGCACAGACAGGCAGGCTGCGCGCAAATGTCGCAAGGGCATCGCGCCTGTAACGCCACCCTACGCTCGCCCTCACGGATACTCAGATGCAAGCCAAGAACCCAATTATCGGCCTGTGCCAACAGGCTACTTTCCTTATCAGCGCAGCCAAAGTTGACCAGTGCCCGGAAGATTTCGGCCATGAAGTGGCCTTTGCAGGGCGCTCCAACGCCGGTAAATCCAGCGCACTGAACACCCTGACCCACGCCAGCCTGGCGCGCACCTCGAAGACCCCAGGGCGTACCCAGCTGCTCAACTTCTTCAAGCTGGACGAAGAGCGCCGCCTGGTCGACCTGCCAGGTTATGGCTATGCCAAGGTGCCAATCCCGCTGAAGCTGCACTGGCAGAAACACCTGGAGGCCTACTTGGGTAGCCGCGAGTGCCTGCGCGGGCTGATGTTGATGATGGATATCCGCAAGCCACTGACCGAGTTCGACATCCTCATGCTGGATTGGTCCGTTGCCAGCGAAATGCCCATGCACATTCTCCTGACCAAGGCCGACAAGCTGGCTTTTGGTGCAGCGAAGAACACCTTGCTCAAGGTGCGCCAGGACATTCAAAAAGGCTGGGGCGATCGCGTTAGCATCCAACTGTTCTCAGCGCCCAAGCGCATTGGCATTGAGGAGGCACAAGCGGTGCTGGCCGAGTGGATGCAGCTGGGTGAGTTTGCCCTTGAGGATGATCAGGACACTGAAGCCTGACGCGTTCGAGCGATTTTCTCGCAGGCAAAAAAAACCCCGGACTTCTATGGGGGAGGGAAGTTCGGGGTTCAACATCTGAACCGCTAGGGCGGGGTCCAGAATCTGCCAACACTTAACACAACAAAGGAGTACTGAATGGTTGTCTAGGCCATCCACAAACTCTGAGTGGTCGAGTCAAAACAAAGTTCAGGCCCGCGGAATAATTAATTAGTTATAAGTAATTCTGCGCTAATACTCTTAAATCTAGACCCCCATCGCGCTAGCGCTGCAGCCCGGTGCGAGGGGGGAGTATCAATGGGCTTCGTCCCAGTTATTGCCTACGCCCACTTCCACCAGCAGTGGCACATCCAGCGCAGCGGCATTGCCCATCAGCGGTTTGATCTGCTCACGCACTTGCTCGACCAGATCCTCACGCACTTCCAGCACCAGTTCGTCGTGCACCTGCAGGATGACCTTGGCATCCAGGCCCGACTCACTCAGCCAGTTATCCACCGTGACCATGGCGCGCTTGATGATGTCCGCCGCCGTGCCCTGCATAGGCGCGTTGATCGCGGTGCGCTCGGCGCCTTTGCGCAGCGCCTGGTTCTTCGCATGAATATCCGGCAGATACAGGCGACGACCAAACAGGGTCTCCACATAGCCCTGCTCGGAGGCCTGCTCACGGGTACGTTCCATGTAGGCCAGCACGCCGGGATAACGCGCAAAGTACACATCGATATACGCCTGCGCCTGCTTGCGGTCGCAGCCGATCTGCTTGGCCAGGCCAAAGGCGCTCATGCCGTAAATCAGGCCGAAGTTGATCGCCTTAGCGCTGCGGCGCTGATCAGTCGTGACCTCTTCCAGCGGCACGCCAAATACTTCGGCGGCGGTGGCCTTGTGCACATCGCGGCCGTGGCGGAAGGCATCCAGCAAACTTTCGTCCTTGGCCAAATGGGCCATGATGCGCAGCTCGATTTGCGAGTAATCGGCCGCCAGCAGCTTATAACCTTTAGCCGCAACAAACGCCTGGCGAATGCGCCGACCTTCGGCCGTACGGATCGGGATGTTCTGCAGGTTTGGATCAGTCGACGACAAACGACCGGTCGCGGCCACGGCCTGGTGGTAACTGGTGTGGATGCGCCCAGTGCGCGGGTTGATCTGCTCTGGCAGGCGGTCGGTGTAGGTACTTTTCAGCTTGCTCAGGGAGCGGTACTGCATAAGCACCTTGGGCAGCTCAAAGTCCTGCTCGGCCAATTCGGCCAGCACCGCTTCGGCCGTCGAAGGCTGGCCTTTGGCGGTTTTACTGATAATCGGCAGGCCGAGTTTCTCGTAAAGAATCACCCCGAGCTGCTTGGGTGACGCCAGGTTGAACTCCTCACCGGCAATCTCGAATGCCTGACGCTCCAGCGCCACCAGCTTTTCACCCAGCTCGTTGCTTTGCAGGCCGAGCAGGTTGGCATCGACCAGTGCACCTTGACGTTCGATGCGCGCCAACACCGGCACCAGCGGCATTTCAATCTCGCTCAAAACCTTGGCCAGGCTCGGCTCGGCGTCCAGCTTGGCCCACAAATGCTGGTGCAGACGCAGGGTGATGTCTGCATCCTCAGCGGCATAAGGGGCGGCCTGGGCCAGATCGATCTGGTCGAAGGTCAGTTGCTTGGCGCCCTTGCCGGCGATGTCCTCGAAGCGAATGGTGCTGTGATCCAGGTACTTGAGCGCCAGGCTGTCCATATCGTGACGGGTGGCCGTTGAGTCCAGTACGTAGGATTCGAGCATGGTGTCGAACTTCACCCCCTGCACCTGAATCGGCGTGCTGGCATTGGCGAGAATATTGATGTCGTACTTGGCGTGCTGGCCGACCTTGGCCTTATTCGGGTCTTCGAGGATCGGCTTTAGCGCCTGCAGCACGGCATCGCGATCCAGCTGCGTCGGCACGCCCATGTAGCTGTGCGCCACCGGGATATAGGCCGCTTCGCCAGCCTTGACCGCAAACGACAGCCCGACCAACTGCGCCTTTTGCGCATCCAGGCCGGTGGTTTCGGTATCAAAGGCAATCAGCTCGGCGTTGCGCAGCTTCTCCAACCAACTATCAAACTGCGCCTGCTCAAGGATGCACGCGTAATCGCCCAATGCCTCTGCCGCCTGAACGTCGACAAGCGCTTCAGCCGCAACCGGTGCAGGCGCTGCAACTGCAACTTCCTCGACCACAGCATGAGCGCTTGGCGCCAGGGCAAACAGATCATCACCGGCGGGCTTGGCCGGCGGCTTAACCGCCGGCGCAGGGTTGTTACGCAGTAACTCATCACGCCAGGTTTTGAATTCCAGCTCGGCATACAGCTCGACCAAGGCTGGCACATCCATCTCGCCGGGGTGCAACGACTCGATCTGGATATCCAGCGGCACATCCAGCTTGATGGTGGCCAAGGCATAAGACAGGTAGGCCATGTCCTTATGCTCAATGAGCTTGGCCGGCAGGGTCTTGGCCCCGCGGATCGGCAGCGCGGGCACTTTGTCGAGATTGGCGTAGAGCACATCCAGGCCGCCGCCTATACCGACCAATAGACCCAGCGCGGTCTTTTCACCCACGCCCGGCACACCGGGAATGTTGTCGACTTTGTCGCCCATCAGCGCCAGGTAGTCGATGATCAGCTCGGGGCCGACACCGAATTTCGTCTTCACACCCTCGATGTCATACACACTGCCAGTCATGGTGTTGACCAAGGTCACGTGCGGGCACACCAGCTGGGCCATGTCTTTATCGCCCGTGGAGATCACCACGTCGCGCCCTTCGGCTGCGCACTGGCGGGCCAGGGTGCCGATCACATCGTCCGCCTCTACACCTTCAACGCACAGCAGCGGATAGCCCATGGCCTTGACGCTGACATGCAGGGGCTCGATCTGCACCCGTAGCTCATCCGGCATCGATGGGCGATTAGCCTTGTAGTCGGCAAACATTTCATCGCGAAACGTCCCGCCTTTAGCGTCGAACACCACGGCAAACGGGCTTTTCGGGTATTGCTTGCGCAGGCTCTTGAGCATGTTCAACACACCCTTAACCGCGCCAGTTGGCAGGCCTTTGGACGTGGTCAGCGGCGGTAAGGCATGGAAAGCACGGTAAAGGTAAGAAGAACCGTCAACCAGGACTAAAGGAGTTTGGCTCATGAGCAGGATCAACCTTTTCGGCGGGGGCGGCGTTAGAATGGCCACACCATTGAAATCAAAGGGACAAGGTTACCATGCGCACACTCAATCGCCTGTTGCTGGCCAGCCTGCTGGCATTCACCACGCTTGCCGTGCAAGCCGAAGATCCGGTATCGGCAGACCCAGACGTAACCATTCGCCAGGAAGGCGACCGCACCGTCCAGGAATACCGGGTTAACGGTTTTCTCTACGCGGTAAAAGTCATCCCTAAAAACGGTAAGCCGTATTTTCTGGTACGCGCCGATGGCAGTGATGGCAACTTTGTTCGCTCGGACAGCCCGGATATGTTGATTCCGGCCTGGGAAATTTTCAGCTGGTAATAAGGCAGTTCAGTAATGTCGGTGTTTACCCCGCTTGAGCGCCACGAGCTCGAGACGTTTCTCGCCCCGTATAACCTGGGTCGCTTACGCGACTTCCAGGGCATTGCGGCCGGCAGCGAGAACAGCAATTTCTTCGTCAGCCTGGAACAGGGCGAGTTTGTTCTGACCCTGATCGAGCGGGGCCCAAGTGCCGACCTGCCGTTCTTTATCGAACTGCTCGACGTGCTGCATGACGCCGGCCTGCCGGTGCCTTACGCCCTGCGTACGACCAGCGGCGAGGCGCTGCGCAGCCTCGCGGAAAAACCGGCGTTGTTGCAGCCGCGCCTGGCGGGTAAACACGTGCAGAGCGCCAATCCGCATCACTGCCAGGAAGTCGGCGCACTGCTGGCACGCATCCACCTGGCCACGCGCGCGCAACCCCTGCCGCGCAAGAGCGATCGCGGGCTGGACTGGATGCTCGCCGAAGGGCCAAGCCTGGCATTGCAGTTGCCGGATGAACAGGTGCCCTTGCTGCGCGATGCATTAGCGGAAATTCAGGCGCTCAAGCCACGCATTCTCACCTTGCCGCAGGCCAACCTGCATGCCGACATGTTTCGCGACAACGTGTTGTTCGACGGCAACCACCTGGCCGGGGTGATCGACTTCTACAACGCCTGCTCGGGGCCGATGCTTTACGACCTGGCGATCGCCCTGAATGACTGGTGCTCGCAGGAGGATGGCCGCCTCGACCACAAGCGCGCCCAAGCCTTGCTCGGCGCTTATGCGGCGCTGCGGCCCTTTATCGCTGCCGAAGCCGAGCTGTGGCCGGCCATGCTGCGCATCGCCTGCGTGCGCTTCTGGCTGTCACGCCTGATCGCTGCCGAATCCTTCGCCGGGCAGGAAGTGCTGATCCACGACCCAGATGAATTCCAGCGCCGCCTGGCGCACCGCCAGCAGGTTGAGCTGGCGCTGCCATTTGCCTTCTAGCGCAGCCCGTCGCCGTTACAACGCCTCTAAACAGCCCGCCAGCTCACCTGCCAGATTTTCCAGCAAGGCTTCATAGCCGTTGGCATCCACCGGCAAGGCGCCGCCCATGGCATCCAGTTCGGCGAGGGTCACTGGCAGGCCAGCCGTCAGGGTTTGCGCCAGGCGTGGCAGCAGCGGCGGCTCGCTGAATACGCAGGTTGGCCCGGCCTGCTGCAAGCGCTCACGCATGGCAGCAACGTGCTGGGCACCCGGCTGGACCTCGCCAAGCACACTGAACACACCGGCATGTTTGAGGCCGTAAGCGGCCTCGAAATAATCGTAGGCTTCGTGGAAGACGAAGTAGGGTTTGCCCGCCAAACGCTGCAAACGGTTTTTCAGGCGTTGATCCAGTGCCGCCAAACGGCCCGCGAACGCCTCGACATTGGCCTGGTAGCGTGCGGCATTAGCCGGATCGGCGACAACTAAGTCAGCCGCCATCTTGCGGGCAATCACCAACGCATTGGCCGGCAGCAACCACAGGTGCGCATCAAGGCTGCCAGGGCGGTGGTCGTGGTCATGCTGATCGGCCACCTGCGCGGGCGCATCATGATCTGCATGCTCATCTGCGTGGTCCTGCGCATGTTCATCCGCGAAATGACGCAGGCTCATGCCCGGTAGCTCCTGCACCTTCACACTGGCTTTAGCACGGCTGCTGAGCACCCGCGGCAGGAAACTCTCCAGATCAGGGCCAACCCAGTACAGCAGGTCGGCACTCTGCACACTGCGTATATCGGAGGGGCGCAGCGCGTAATGGTGCGGCGACGCGCCAGGCGGCAGCAGCACGTCAGGCTGGCCAACACCATCCTGCACGGCCGCTGCAATCAACTGCAGTGGCTTGATGCTGGTCAACACGCGCACCTCGGCCTGAGCGACAGCGCTAAGGGAAAACGTGACGAATAGCAGGCAAGCAGTAGAAAAAAGACGCAACACGGGGAGCACTCATACGGACGGGAACAGGTAATATAATAACGTCTCTTACCTTATTCGTCGTTGCCCATGACTCAAGCACCCTTGGCCTCACGCCCACACGACCACTCACACTGCGTCAGTCACGCCCTGACTGAAGCGGAAAGCATCTGCACGCGTCAGGGTCTGCGCCTGACCGCCTTGCGCAAACGCGTACTGGAATTGGTCTGGCACAGCCACAAGCCGCTAGGCGCCTATGACATCCTCGGCGTACTGAGTGAGGAAGACGGTCGCCGCGCCGCGCCGCCAACGGTCTATCGCGCCCTGGATTTCCTTCTGGAAAACGGCCTGGTACACCGCATCGCCTCACTCAATGCCTTTATCGGCTGCAGCCATCCGGAGCATCCACACCAGGGTCAATTTTTGATCTGCCGGGCCTGCAGTGCAGCCATCGAGCTGGAACAGGCAACGATCAGCGACGCCATTGTCGGTGCCGCTGCGGACGTCGGCTTCGTCGTCGAACGCCAAACAGTGGAAGTGGTCGGACTGTGCGCCGGCTGCCGGGAGCACGCATGAGCGACGCGCTGATTCGCCTCAAAGGCGTAGGCGTGACCTTTGCCGGGCAACATGTGCTGCAGGATGTGCAGCTCAGCGTAAAGCCCGGCGAAATCGTCACCCTGATCGGCCCCAACGGCGCCGGCAAAACCACCCTGGTGCGCGCTGTACTCGGGCTGCTGAAACCCAACAGCGGCAGCGTCTGGCGCAAACCCAAGCTGCGCATCGGCTATATGCCGCAGAAACTCCACGTCGATGCCACCCTGCCGCTCTCGGTGCTGCGCTTTCTGCGCTTGGTGCCGGGGGTTGATCGCCCGCGCGCGCTGGCCGCGCTGGCCGAAGTGGGCGCCGAGCAGGTGATTGATAGCCCACTGCAAAGCATCTCCGGCGGTGAGCTGCAGCGCGTGCTGCTGGCCCGTGCACTGCTGCGCGAGCCGGAACTGCTGGTATTGGATGAGCCGGTTCAGGGCGTTGATGTAGCCGGCCAGGCCGAGCTGTACCGACTGATCACCCAACTGCGTGACCGTTATGGCTGCGGCGTTTTGATGGTGTCTCACGACCTGCATTTGGTCATGAGCACCACCGATCAGGTGGTCTGCCTGAACCGTCACGTTTGCTGTTCCGGGCACCCGGAGCAAGTCAGCTTTGATCCCGCCTTCGTCGAGCTATTCGGCCAGGATGCACAGAGCCTGGCGATCTACACCCACCACCACGACCATGAGCACGACCTACACGGCGCCGTGGTCAGCGAAAACGCACCCGGGTTGAGCATCAAAGGCCCGGTTAAACCCCACATCCACGGAGATGGCTGCAAGCATGGCTGATTTTCTACTCAACGCCCTGCTCGCAGGCCTTGCTCTGGCGCTGGTTGCCGGCCCGCTGGGCTCCTTCGTGGTCTGGCGGCGCATGGCCTACTTCGGCGACACCCTGTCCCACGCCGCGCTGCTCGGGGTGGCGCTGGGTTTGATGCTGGACGTTAACCCAACCCTGGCGGTGACGGTTGGCTGCGTACTCCTCGCGACCCTGCTAGTCACCCTGCAAAGCCGCCAGCCGCTGGCCTCCGATACCCTGCTGGGGATTCTCGCCCACAGCACACTGTCGCTGGGCCTGGTGGTGCTGAGCTTTATGCAGGATGTGCGCATCGATTTGATGGGTTACCTGTTCGGCGACCTGCTGGCCGTCGGCCCGACTGACCTGGCCTGGATCATCGGCGGCAGCGCGCTGGTGCTGGTGCTGCTGGCCGTGCTGTGGCGGCCGCTGCTGGCGATTACCGTGCATGAAGAACTGGCCAGGGTCGAAGGCCTGCCAGTGGCGGCGATTCGCTTGAGCCTGATGCTGCTGATTGCCGTGGTAATTGCCGTGGCGATGAAAATTGTCGGCGTGCTGCTGATCACCTCGTTGCTGATCATCCCCGCCGCCGCCGCTCAGCGCCATGCCCGCACCCCGGAACAGATGGCCTTTGGCGCCAGCCTGCTGGGGGTTGTTGCCGTGTGCGGCGGCCTCAGCCTGTCGTGGTTTCAAGACACCCCGGCTGGACCCTCGATCGTGGTGACGGCTGCCGGCCTGTTTTTGCTGTCCTTCGCCCTGCCACGGCGCACCGCCTGAACTGTTGGTGATGCCGTAAAGCGCAGTGTAGACTTGCGCGTTTTTTGCACAATCCGAGACGCGCAGCCATGAAATCGTTCGTTTTCCGCGGCTTTACCCTGATCCTGGTTCTGCTGCTGGCCGGCTGCCAGAGTGCGCCACAACCGGCCAATCTCCCGGTTGATGACTTGGTCAGCGCCTTTCGCCAGCTCGACCAGCGCCTTAGCAGCGGCGACTTGAATGCGGCAGAAAGCCAGCTGGCAACCCTGCAACAACGCGCTGCCGGTGATACGCGCCTGGAGCACTACCAGCGCCAACTCGCCGAAGCGCACCTGCAGCAAGGGCAAAAAGCCCTGCAAAGCGGCGACCTAGATAACGCCACCAAAGCCCTGAGCCGTGCCCGCAGCCTGATGCCTCAGGCACCGGCGCTGACCACCGGCCTGGATGGCGCCATCGCCCAAGCCCGCGAAGCCGAACTGGCCGCCGCCGAGCAGCAGCGCCAAGCCAGTCAGCAGGCGGCGGCCCGCGCCGAAGCCGCCCGTTTGGAGCAAGCCCGGCAACTGGCTGCAGCGCGCCAGGCCGCCGCGATTCAGGCCATCCAACCACTGAATACCCCGGCGGCCAAAGCGCCCGTGCCAGCCAAGCCCATCGCCAGGCTGATTGATCCCGCCGCCGCCAGCAGCGTGATCGCCATACCGATGCTGGATAACCAGGACAACGAACGCTTGCGCAGCCTGCTCGATGGCGTCGCCGCCGATATCGTCGCGTTCAATTGCGCGGTGCGCATTGAAGTGCGCCAGAGCAAGGACTTCCCCTGGGTCGCCTCCCTGCTCAATGCCCGCATCAAACGCCTGGACCCGAGTTTCAGCCCGCGCATGAGCCAGGTGATCAACCCTGCTCAAGTGCCGCAACTGGTTCTCACCCCCAAACGCTAAGCAGCGCGGTGCGTGACCACGACCGGGCTTGCCCGGTCGTTTGCATTGGCACTGGCTGCATTGGGCTGGACGGCAGCGTTTTTCATGAGATCTAGTTATAACCATAGGTCTACAAAGATTTTTGCGGCCTAAGCAGTGCCGGTTAAACTACCCGCCCGCTTATGCCTACCCGGCAATTCTGAAACCCAAAAGGTTTAACGCGTGATCAATTTTCATCAGGTCCACAAGGCGTATCGCGTCAGTGGCCAGGACATCACCGCTTTGCAGCCGAGCGACCTGCACATCGCCCGAGGCGAAGTGTTTGGCATCATCGGCCACTCCGGCGCAGGCAAGAGCACCCTGCTGCGCCTGATCAACCGCCTGGAAGAACCCTCCGGCGGACGCATCGAGGTCGACGGCGAAGACGTGACCGCCCTGGACGCCAATGGCCTGCGGCGCTTCCGCCAGCGCGTCGGGATG
This sequence comes from Pseudomonas sp. MIL19, assembly GCF_028680365.1. Lineage (NCBI taxonomy): Bacteria > Pseudomonadati > Pseudomonadota > Gammaproteobacteria > Pseudomonadales > Pseudomonadaceae > Pseudomonas > Pseudomonas sp. MIL19. Next base: position 84,455 of record NZ_JAPPVG010000006.1, read on the forward strand.
ATCTTTCAGCACTTCAACCTGTTGTCGTCAAAAACCGTCGCCGACAACGTGGCCATGCCGCTGAAGCTGGCCGGCGAGCTGTCGCGCAGCGCGATCACGGCCCGTGTTACCGAGTTGCTGGCCCGCGTCGGCCTGCAGGATCACGCCGATAAATACCCGGCGCAGCTCTCCGGCGGGCAGAAACAGCGCGTCGGCATTGCCCGCGCCCTGGCCACCGAGCCGAAAATTCTGCTGTGCGACGAAGCCACCAGCGCCCTCGACCCACAAACAACGGCTTCGGTGCTGCAGCTGCTGGCCGAGATCAACCGTGAACTGAACCTGACCATCGTGCTGATCACCCACGAAATGGATGTGATCCGCCGCGTGTGCGACCGCGTGGCGGTGATGGATGCCGGTGTGGTTGTCGAGTCGGGCTCGGTGGCCGACGTCTTCCTGCACCCACAACACGCCACCACCAAGCGCTTCGTGCAAGAAGCCGAGCACGTCGATGAGCACGAGCAACATGACGACTTCGCCCATGTCGTCGGCCGTATTCTGCGCCTGACCTTTCAGGGTGAAGCCACCTATGCGCCGCTGCTGGGTACCGTCGCGCGCGAAACCGGGGTGGATTACAGCATCCTCGCGGGGCGCATCGACCGCATTAAGGACACCCCCTACGGCCAGTTGACCCTGGCCCTCACCGGCGGCGATCTGGACGCCGCGCTGGCGCGCTTTGCAGCCGCCGACGTGCATCTGGAGGTGCTGCGCTAATGGAAGCCCTACTGACCCGCCTGCTGCCCAATGTTGATTGGGCGGAAATAGGCTACGCCAGCCTGGACACCCTGAGCATGCTCGGCGGCTCCATGCTGTTTACCGTGCTGCTCGGCCTGCCGCTGGGCGTGCTGCTGTTTCTCACCAGCCCACGGCAGATGTTCGAACAAAAAGCCCTGTATGGCGTGCTTTCGCTGTTGGTGAATATTCTGCGTTCGGTGCCGTTCGTGATCCTGCTGATTGTGATGATCCCCTTCACGGTAATCGTCACCGGCACTTCACTGGGCGTTGCCGGCGCCATTCCACCGCTGGTGGTCGGGGCCACACCGTTCTTCGCGCGCCTGGTGGAAACCGCGTTGCGTGAGGTGGATCGCGGGATTATCGAAGCGACCCAGGCCATGGGCGCGACCACCCGGCAAATTGTGGTCAACGCGCTGCTGCCCGAGGCACTGCCCGGCATCATCGCAGCCACCACCGTCACGGCGATTACCCTGGTGTCCTACACCGCCATGAGCGGCCTGATTGGCGGCGGCGGCCTCGGTGACCTGGCGGTGCGTTATGGCTATCAGCGCTATCAGCCCGATGTGATGCTGGTCACCGTGGTGCTGCTGTTGGTGCTGGTGCAGGTTCTGCAAACCGTCGGCGACAAGCTGGTGGTGCATTTTTCCAGAAAATAGAGCGCCCTTTAGGACGCACACGACAGCGGCGCAGCGGTTATTTGCCGAACGCCGCCCCATCAAACAAGGAGCTTTATGATGAAAAAATTGATCGTCGCCGTTGCCGCCCTGGCAGCCTTCTCCGCCCAGGCCGAAAGCCTGAGCGTCGCGGCCACCGCTGTACCGCACGCGGAAATCCTCGAATTCGTTAAGCCAGCCCTGGCCAAAGAAGGCGTTGAGCTGAACATCAAGGTCTTCACCGACTACGTGCAGCCGAACGTGCAGGTGGCCGAAAAGCGCCTGGACGCCAACTTCTTCCAGCACCAGCCGTATCTGGATGAGTTCAACAAGAGCCGTGGCACCGAGCTGGTAAGCGTGGCCGGCGTACACGTCGAGCCTTTCGGCGCCTACTCCAGCCAGCACAAGAGCCTGGCCGACCTGCCGCAAGGCGCCAACGTGGTGATCCCCAACGACGCCACCAACGGCGGCCGTGCCTTGCTGCTGCTGCAAAAAGCCGGGGTGATCACCCTCAAGCCGGAAGCGGGCATCCTCGCCACGCCGAAAGACATCGTCGAAAACCCGAAAGCCATCAAAGTCCGTGAGCTGGAAGCCGCCACTCTGCCGCGCGTGCTGACCCAGGTTGACCTGGCGCTGATCAACACCAACTACGCGCTGGAAGCCAAGCTCAACCCAACCAAAGATGCCCTGGCCATCGAAGGCAACGACTCGCCGTACGTCAACATCCTGGTTGCGCGTGCTGACAGCAAGGACAACGCCGCCCTGCAGAAACTGGCCAAGGCGCTGAACAGCCCTGAAGTTAAGGCCTTTATCGAAGAGAAATATCAGGGCGCCGTAGTTCCAGCGTTCTAACCACTGCGCGACTTATCCTCGTCGACAAACCCCGCCCTGTGCGGGGTTTGTCGTTTATGGCTGGGCGGCGACCTCGCGCAGGCACTCCAGCAAACAGTCCAAGGCTGGTTGGCGCTTAGCGCGGCGTAGTACCGCGACCAGCTCACGGTGGAAGGTCAGCTCGCCCAACTCCAGCACGCGCAGCTGGGTCGGCCGCTGCAACCACAGCCCTGCACGTGGAATCAGCGACACACCAAGGCCGCATTCAACCATCCGCACGATGGCCTCCAACTCATCCAGCTCCAGCGCCTCCTGCACTGTCAGGCGCTGCTCGCGGAGAAACTGGTTGACCCGCCGCCCACCGAACGAGCGTCGGTCATAGCGCACAAACGGCTGCTCGGCGAGGATCTGCAGCGGGTCATCCGCCGTCACGCTGAGCGGAGTGATCAACACAAATGGCTCGCGCGCCAGGCTGATCTGCAGCAACTCCTTGGGCAGTTCGAAGGGCGGCTTGATCAGCAGCGCCAGGTCCAACTCGCCGGCATCAATCTGGCTCAGCAGGTTGAGCGACACGCCCGGCACCAGTTTCAGCTCAACCCGCGGCGCGGCGGCGCGAAAACGCGGCAAGACTTCGGGCAACAAACCAGTTTGCAAGGTAGCAATCGCACCGACCTTTAGCTCGCCTTGCCACTCAGCCGCGCTGGTTGGCAGGGCCATCTGCGCATACAGCCCGAGCATCTGCTCCGCCAATGGCAAGGCATGCTTGCCGGTAGCATTGAGCACTGCCGAGCGCCCACTGCGCTCGAACAACCGCACGCCCAATCCCTGCTCCAGCACACGCATCTGCGCGCTGACCGCCGACTGGGTCAAACCCACCTGCTGGCCGGCCGCAGCGAAAGTGCCATGCCGCGCAACTGCCACAAAGGTTTTCAATTCGCGCAGCATCGTTGCCTCGATTGATCAATTTTGTTTGTGCTTGTGAGCAAGGATATTCGCTTTTAATCAGAATCGCTGTTGCTGAGAATCGGCAGACTAGACTCTCAAGGAACTTCAGCATGGCTCTCGCACCCTTTCACCTGGCAATTCCTGTCTACGACCTGGCAGCCGCACGGCACTTCTACGGCGAAGTGTTCGGCTGTGCCGAAGGCCGCAGCAGCGACCACTGGGTGGATTTCGACTTCTTCGGCCATCAGCTGGTAATCCACCAGGCGCCGAAGATGACTTATCAGGAAGCAGCACACAGCAACCCGGTGGACGGCCACGACGTGCCAGTGCCGCATTTCGGTGTGGTGCTGGGCTGGGATGACTGGCAAACACTGGCGGCGCGGCTACAGGCCAAAGGCACGCAATTCGTGATCGAACCCTATGTGCGCTTCGCCGGCCAGGTCGGCGAGCAGGCCACGCTGTTCCTACTCGACCCCTGCGGCAACGCCTTGGAGTTCAAGGCGTTCAAGGACATCAGCCAGCTATTTGCCAAATAGCTACTTAGGGCCGCTCAAGCAGACCGGGCAACTGCGCGGCCAGTTTGCTGTTGTTGATCGGGGCGCGGATAAAGCCGCGCTGCCTGCCGTCCGGCCCGATCAGCACCAGGTTGCCGCTGTGGTCGACGGTGTAGTTTTCCTTGCTGGTATCAGCCGGAATAAACGGAATGCTGACGCTGTTCGCCAGCTTCTGAATGGTCGCTTGCTCGCCTGTCAGGCCGATAAAGCCGGCATCGAAGTAATCCAGGTACTTCTTCAACTGCTCCGGCGTGTCGCGATTCGGGTCAACCGTAACCAGCACAATCTGCAGCTTGGCAAGGGTTTCCGCCGGTAGCTGGCCTTGTAATTGACGCAGCTGGGCGAGGGTGGCTGGGCAGATATCCGGGCAGAAGGTGTAACCGAAAAACAGCAGGCTCCACTGATCCTTCATCTGATCGACCGCCACTGCCTGGCCGTCCTGATTGATCAGACTCAGCTCCGGCAGGCTGCGGCTCTGTGGCAGCAGGACGATGCCGGCATCGAGCAACGCGGTGGGATCACCCTGGTCCTTGCTGGTCAGCACCTTGTTGACGGTCAAGCCCAGCACTAGGGCGACGATGGCAACGAGAACAAAAACGGTGATCTGGGTTCGGGTCATGGCACCAACGATTACAGGTTTAACAGCAGATAGTGGTCGACCAGCAGGGCGATAAACAGCGCGAAAAGATACCAGATGCTGTACTTGAAGGTGTTGATCGCCGCGTGCGGTTTGCTGTCACGGTACAGCACCACTGCCCAGTGCAGGAAGCGCCCGCCCAGCAGCACGGCGCAGCCGAGATAGAGCAGCCCGCTCATATGAATGGCATACGGCAGCAGCGTCACCGCAAACATCACTAGGGTATAAAGCAGGATATGCACCTTGGTGTAGTGCTCGCCGTGAGTCACCGGCAGCATGGGAATATCGGCCTTGGCGTATTCCTCCTTGCGGTGGATGGCTAGGGCCCAGAAGTGTGGCGGCGTCCAGGCGAAGATGATCAGCACCAGCAGCAGCGGTTCAGCGCTGATATGCCCGGTAACGGCCACCCAGCCGAGCAACGGCGGCGCGGCGCCAGCCAGGCCGCCGATCACAATATTCTGCGGAGTGGCGCGCTTGAGAAAGCCGGTGTACAGCACGGCATAACCGAGCAGCGAAGCCAAAGTCAGCCAGGCCGCCAGCTCGTTGGTAAAGGTCAACAGCAGGGCCATACCGGCCACCGCCAGTAGCAGAGCAAAACCCAAAGCCGCACTGGGCGAGATACGCCCCGAGGTAACCGGACGCTTGAGGGTGCGTGCCATGATCGAATCGATACGCCGGTCCACCACATGGTTGACCGCCGCCGCCGCGCCGGCGCACAAACCGATACCCAGATTGCCGAAGATCAGCACCTGCCAGGCCACACCTGCGCGGGTGGCGAGGAACATGCCGACCAGGGAGGTGATCAGCATCAGCACCACCACCTTGGGCTTGGTCAGCTCCAGGTAGTCGCGCCAGCTGGCGTGGGCTTGGTGTTCGCGCGCTAGAGTAGCCATACGGTCTCTCCTCGATTGTTTTTGTTATTTGCTCGGCAGCATCGCAAGGTCAGCCTGCGCTTCTGCTGCCGGAGATGCCAGCCGTGCTGCGCTGCGCACCCGGTAATTGATTAGCACCAACGTCAGTAGCAGAGCCGCGCCACCGAGGTTGTGCGCCACTGCCACCTGAAGCGGCAGGTGAAACACGACGTTGCTGATACCCAGGCTGATCTGCACGGTCAGCGCCAGCAGCAACAAACCGGCCAACCGCCCCAAGCCATGGCGCTTGAGTTGCCAGGCCAACAGCAGCAGCACCAGGCTGACTAGCAGTGCGCCGATGCGATGGGTCATATGAATAGCAGTGCGCGCGTCGCTGTCGAGTTGCCCGCCAAGGTAATTGGGGCCGATATGCTGGGTCAGGTGAAAACCATTGGCGAAGTCCATCGCCGGCCACCATTCGCCATGGCAGGTCGGCAGATCGACGCAGGCAACCGCCGCGTAGTTGCTACTGACCCAGCCACCCAGAGCGATCTGTCCGACCACCATTAGCAAGCCGAGCGCCGCCAGGCTGCGCAACCGCGTGGGCAGATTGGGCAAAACTGCCAACTTGCCAGACAGTCGCAGTGTTAAAAGAAACAGCAGGCTAAGGGTGGCGAAACCACCGAGCAGGTGCGCCGTCACCACTTGTGGCCAGAGTTTCAGCGTCACCGTCCACATGCCAAAGGCCGCCTGCAGCGTCACCAAACCCAGCAATAAAAGAGGCAATTTAAGTGGCTGGTCGGCCTCGCCACGCCGGCGCAGCGCCTGTACCGCCAGGCCGAGAATCACCAGGCCCAGGGAGCCGGCAAAATAGCGGTGGATCATCTCGTACCAGCCTTTGGCGACTTCCACCGGTGCTTCGGGAAAGCGCGCCTCAGCCAGAGTCTGTTTGTGCTCACTCATCGGCACGCCGATAAAGCCGTAGCAACCTGGCCAGTCCGGGCAACCCAGGCCCGCGTGGGTCAAGCGGGTATAGGCACCGAGCAGCACCACCACGACCGCCAACACAGTGGCGAACAGGGCAAAACGGTAACCGGGCTTGCTCATCATCAGTCCTTAGCCGTGGGCAGCATTAACCAATTTGCGAGATTTTCAGCAGATGCCGCAGGTCGTTGAGAATTGCCTTGCCCTTGCTGGTGGCGTCATAACGCAGCACCAGATTGCCGTGTGGGTCGACGATCCACAGTTGCGCGCCGGAGGCGGCGCCGGCGGTTTTGCCGTAAGCATCCAGCTGCAGCTGATAGCGCGTCAGCTGCGGGTATTCGCGGCGTAGCTGGGCGTCATAGTCGCCAGCGATGGGTTGGGCAGTGGCTAGGCCATGGGCGGCGCGAGCAACATCACGGTTTAGGCCGATATGCACTTGGCGGGCGAGAAACACCAACTCCTTGCAGGCGGCATCGCAGACATCCGGTACGGTCACCAGCAACTGCCAGCGCGGCTCGTCTGCACCGACCACGCCGAGGTCGGCGCGGGTTTGTCCGGTGCCGATCAGCTCACCGTGATAGCTGCGGGTTTCCGGCACCCAGAAACGCCACTGATACATGGCACTGGCGAGGATCATCGGGCCGATAACCACTGCCAGAATCAGGATCAGTTGCAGCCGCCCACGGCGACGCTGGCTGGGCGACACTTCAGGCAGGGCGATGGCTGGGTTCATGGCGAGTCTCCCGCGCGTTAGATAGACCTAAATAGATAAACAGGCAGAGCAAGGCCGCCGCCAGGGCGAACCATTGCACGGCATAACCGAGGTGTTTGTCGGGGCTCATGGCGATAACTGGCCAATCGCTTTGAAATGACGCTGGGCCAGGCTCGAGGCGCACCTCATAACTCAGGCCACCACGCCCCAGTTGCTGCCACAGGTCATCCGGTTTGACCTCACTGATCACCTGCGGCCAGCCAGGAGCCGGTTGCGCACCTTGCAACTGAAAAGCCTCACCCAGCGGTACATACACCGTGGCCTGCAAACGCAATGGCGAATCCGGGGTGGCAAACGTTGGAGGAATACGGCGGTCGGGCCAGGCCAGCCAGCCGCGATTGAGCAGCAGCCAAAGGCCGCTGGCCTGATCATAGAAGGGTTGCAACACCTCAACGCCGACCTTGCCGTCGCGGGTGCGGTTATCCAGCAGAAGGGGATGCCGTGCGTCGAAGAAACCCTGCAACTGCACACGCCTGTAAGCCGGGTTGGGCTGCTGCTCCAGCGCCTCGATGCTGATTGGTGCGGCCAGTTGCTGGGCCTGGTGTGCAGCCAACAGCTCGCGCTTTTCTTCGGCCCGCGCCAGCTGCCAGAAGCCCAGGGCGACCAGGCAGGGAAATAGCAGCAGCACCAGCACGCTAGGCAGCCAGCCAGGACGGAAGGCGCTCATATCCGCCTCCCTAAAGCCCTGATCAAGCTGGCTATACTGCTGCTACGCATTTCCCTTCCCCCGAAGTTCCGCTTGGGAGTCACGCATGCTCAAAGCCGCGATCGTCCTGTTACTACTGGCTACTCTGATCAGCCTATTCAGCGGCCTGTTCTTTTTGGTCAAGGACGAAGGTAAAACCTCCCGGTTGGTCAACGCACTGACTGTACGCGTGACCCTTACCGCCCTGACTGTTGCCCTGATTGCCTGGGGTTTCTACAGCGGCCAATTGGTCTCGCATGTCACCTGGTAACCGCGTTACAACACATAGACGAAGACAAACAAGCCAATCCACACCACATCGACAAAGTGCCAATACCAGGCGGCCGCCTCAAAACCGAAGTGCTGCTCGGGGCTGAAATGACCGCGAATAACCCGAATCAACATGATGCTCAGCATCAGTGCCCCCAGAGTCACGTGGGCACCATGAAAGCCGGTGAGCATAAAGAAGGTCGCGCCGTAGATGCCCGACCCTAGGGTTAGGCCCAGTTCGGTGTAGGCATGGATATATTCCTCGACCTGCAACACCAGAAAGGCAATGCCGAGAATCACCGTCAGCGCCAGCCACAGGGTCAGCGGCTTGCGCTGGTTCTTGCGTAATGCGTGGTGGGCGAACGTCAGGGTGAAGCTGGAAGTGACCAGCAGAATGGTGTTAATCAGCGGCAGGCCCCAGGCGCTGATGGTGCCGCTAGGTGCCGGATAGAGTTTAGGATCAGGCGTATTGAGCAGTGGCCAACTGTACTCGAAGCCCGGCCAGAGCATGTTGCTCACCCCTTTATCGCCCTCGCCACCCAGCCATGGCCCGGCCCAGGTGCGCACATAGAACAGCACGCCGAAGAACGCGGCAAAGAACATCACTTCGGAAAAAATAAACCAGCTCATGCCCCAGCGAAACGAGCGATCCATCTGCGGGCTGTACATGCCGGAGCGGCTTTCCTTGATCACATTGCCAAACCAGCCGAATAGCATGTAAGCGAGAAACAGACCGCCGACAAAGAAGATCAGCGGGCCGTTGGAGTCGGCGCGATCGGCCTTCATATCATTGAACCAGGTGCCCACGCCGTACACCGAAAACAGCATGCCCAGGGTAGCGATAATCGGCCACTTGCTCTGGGCCGGGACGTAATAGCTTTCGTGGCTTTCATGACTCGACATTTATTGTTCTCCTTATGGAGCCGCCCGAGTAGGGGTCGCTTGCGCCACCGGCGGCATGCGCGCGGTGACATCAAACAAGGTGTAAGCCAGGGTTAGGTGGCGAACATCTGCCGGTAAGTCTCTATCGACGATAAAGCGCACCGGCATTTCGATGCGCTCACCGGGTTGCAGTACTTGCTGGGTAAAGCAAAAGCATTCGGTTTTGTGGAAATAAGCGGCCGCTTTCGACGGTGCCACACTGGGGATCGCCTGAGCGGTCATCGGCTTGTCGGTGGGGTTGTACGCCACAAACAACATTTGCGTGCTGTCGCCCGGATGCACCACCACTTCATCTGCTTGGGGGCCGAACTCCCAGACCATCTCGGCGGCATTGGTGGCGAGAAACTGCACGCGCACCTGGCGCTGTTCGTCCACCGCCTGGCTGCCTTCATAGGCCCCGGCGGTTTTACCGTTGATGCCGAAGGCTTGGCACATCACGTCGTAGATTGGCACCAGGGCGAAGCCAAAGCCGAACATGGCGACCACCACCAATGACAGGCGTATCACCAAACGACGTGTCGACAGGGCTTCGCTCATCGCTGCGGCTCCTTATTTCACGTCCGGTGGTGTGCTGAAAGTGTGGTAAGGCGCCGGCGACGGTATCGACCATTCCAACCCCTCTGCTCCATCCCAGGGTTTGGCCGGCGCGGGTTTACCCCCACGAATGCACTTAATGACAATAAACAGGAACAACAACTGAGTAGCGCCGAACATAAAGGCACCAATGCTCGAGACCATGTTGAAGTTGGCGAACATCATGTTGTAGTCGGGAATACGCCGCGGCATGCCGGCCAGGCCGACAAAGTGCATCGGGAAGAACGCCATGTTCATGCCGATAAAACTCATCCAGAAATGCAGCTTGCCGAGCGTCTCGTCATACATGTGCCCCGTCCACTTCGGCAGCCAGAAGTAAGCCGACGCAAAGATGCCAAAGATCGCGCCCGGTACCAGCACATAGTGGAAATGCGCCACCACAAAGTAGGTGTCGTGGTACTGAAAATCCGCCGGGGCGATGGCCAGCATCAACCCGGAGAAACCGCCGATGGTGAACAGGATGACGAAGGCCACCGAGAACAACATCGGTGTCTCGAAGGTCATCGAACCACGCCACATAGTGCTGGCCCAGTTGAACACCTTCACCCCGGTCGGTACGGCAATCAGCATGGTCGCGTACATAAAGAACAGCTCACCGGTGAGCGGAATGCCCACGGTGAACATGTGGTGCGCCCAGACGATAAATGACAGGAACGCGATCGCCGCCGTGGCATAGACCATTGAGGTGTAACCAAACAGCGGCTTACGGGCGAACGCCGGGATAATTGCACTGACCGCGCCGAATGCCGGCAAGATCATGATGTATACCTCGGGATGACCGAAGAACCAGAACACGTGCTGGAACAAAACCGGATCACCACCACCAGCCGCGCTGAAGAAACTGGTGCCGAAGTGAATGTCCATCAGCATCATGGTCACCACACCCGCCAACACCGGCATTACAGCAATCAGCAAGAACGCGGTAATCAGCCAGGTCCAGACGAACAAGGGCATCTTCATCAGGGTCATGCCGGGGGCACGCAGGTTGAGGATGGTGGCAATCACGTTGATCGCGCCCATGATCGAACTGAAGCCCATCAAGTGCACGGCAAAGATGAAGAAGGTCACCGACTCCGGTGCGTAGGTCGTCGATAACGGCGCATAGAAAGTCCAGCCGAAGTTCGGCCCACCACCCTCCATAAACAGCGTGCTAACCAACATGCTAAAGGCCGCTGGCAGCAGCCAGAAACTGAAGTTGTTCATGCGCGGCAGGGCCATGTCCGGCGCGCCAATCATCAACGGAATCATCCAGTTGGCCAGGCCGACAAACGCCGGCATGACAGCGCCGAAGACCATGATCAGACCATGCATAGTGGTCATCTGGTTGAAGAACTCCGGCTGCACAATCTGCAAGCCCGGCTGGAACAACTCGGCACGGATCACCATCGCCATGATGCCGCCCAGCAAGAACATGGCAAAGCTGAACCACAGGTACATGGTGCCGATATCTTTATGGTTGGTGGTCAACACCCAGCGCATCAGGCCTTTGGCCGGGCCGTGGTGATGGTCATGTCCGGCATGACCGTGGCCTGCGTGGCCCGGATCGATCACTGCACTCATGTCCTTACTCCTGAGCCTGTTTGAACGCGAGGATGTCTTTTGGCGTGACCATGTCACCGACCGCATTGCCCCAGGCATTGCGCTCGTAGGTAATGATCGCCGCGATATCGACTTCCGAGAGTTGCTTGCCGAACGCCGCCATGGCCGTACCTGGCTTGCCGTTGACCACGATATCGATATGACCGGCCGCAGGTCCGACAGCAATCGCTGAGCCTTTAAGCGCCGGGAACATCGGCGGCAGCCCCTCGCCCGTCGGCTGATGGCAAGACGCACAGTTGGTCAGATACGACTTCTCGCCGCGCGCCATCAGCTCATCCATGCTCCACTCTTTACTGGTCAGCTCCTTCTCGGCAGCCGCGAGTTGTTTGCGCTCGGCGAGCCAAGTGGCGTAGTCCTCTTTCGACTTGGCTTCGACCACAATCGGCATAAACCCATGGTCCTTGCCGCACAGCTCGGTGCATTGGCCACGGTAGATGCCGGGCTCGTCGATGCGCGTCCAGGACTCATTGACGAAGCCCGGGATCGCATCCTTTTTCACCGCCAACGCCGGCACCCACCAGGAGTGAATGACATCGGCGGCAGTAATCAGAAAGCGCACTTTGGTGCCAACCGGCACCACCAGCGGCTCGTCTACCTCCAGCAGGTAATGCTCACCCTTGGTGGCCTTGTTGTTGATCTGATCTTTGGGGGTGGTCAGGTTGCTGAAGAACTCGACATCTTCACCCAGGTATTTGTAGTGCCATTTCCACTGATAACCGGTGACCTGAATATCCAGTTCAGACTCGCTGGAGTCGTAGATATCGATCAGGGTTTTGGTCGCCGGGATGGCCATCAGTACCAGAATCACCAACGGTACGACCGTCCAGAGAATCTCGACTGTGGTGCTTTCGTGAAAGTGCGCGGGCTCCTGACCTGTGGAGCGGCGGTGGACCAGCATCGACCAGAACATGGCACCAAATACGATCACGCCGATGACGACGCAGATCCAGAAGATGGTCATGTGCAAGTCAAATACTGAGCGGCTCACCTCGGTGGCACCGGGCGTCATATTGATGCCCCAGCTGGCGTGTGCCGAGCTGTATACCAACCACAACAGGAGGCCCATCCAGACTCGTGGATGTCGCATCATTGCGGGTTCCCCTTAATTATTCTTGTTATCCCGCCGAACCGGTCAGAGGCTGAGCCATCAGGCATTTTCTCGGGGAAAATGCCTAGGAAGACTGTCCATGCCGCAGCTGATTCGGAGTTATCAGGTACTGCCTTTCGAGTTCGAGTATAGACAGGGACTTGCACCTGGCAACGCGAAAGCCGAAAAGAGCAACGCACTGCAAGTGCACGCGCTAAAGACCACGGTTGGCGTGGGATAGACCGGAGTGGCGACGACTACTTATAGCCAGTCCGCATAAATGTTTAATAATTATGACAATCGAGTCTTAGCAGCTACGCTCAGCCAACTAAGGTTCTCGTCCATGTCCTCACTTCAGGAGCAGTCATGAACATCGCCGCTTTGCACGCGCTGATCCAGCGTGCACACCAACACGAAGCCAGTACGGGTCATCTGAGCAAGCAGATGCAGGCACACGCGGGGCAGCTACACCCCTCCATCCGCCTACCCAGCGAAGACACCTCCGGCGTGCTGCAGCAGTTTGTCAGCGCCTATATCGAGCAGGTGCCAGAATTGTTACTGGCCGCCCAGCAAGTCGCGCAGGAAGCCGGGATCGAGGCGCAGATCAAGCCGGTGCTGAAGATTGCCGAGCAATTCTTTCTGCAGCCACCCGCGCTGATGGCCGGCCATGAGGGGTTGGAAGGCTTACTCGATGAAGCCTATCTGGCCCACCGCTTGGTCGAAGAAGTGAATGATCGCTATATCACCCACCTGGGCGCCCCGTTGATTCCGCTGGATACCACGGTGGCTAATCTGATTGCTCACCAATTGATCGGTGAGCCCTTTGCCAATCAACTGGATGAGGCTGTGCATCATGCCGTCGAGGGCATGCTCGACGACGCCAGCTTTGCCCAGAACTCCGTGCAAACCTATCGCGAGCGCCTGCACAGCCCGCAGACCGAGGCGGCGTGGCAGCGCTGGCCGTGCCTGTCACGCCAGCTTGGGGTAGAACTGCAATTGGATGAAACCCGCGCAGCGGGCTAACCCTAACATCCGCGCGGCTGCCGACTAGCTCGGCAGGTAGCGCGGGCGCGGCGTGGCCATCGGCAGTGGCCCATCATCGATCAGACGGAACTCGCCCTTTTCCGCGTCGTAAGCCTTGATCTCGCTGGTTTCGATGTCATACACCCAACCGTGGATAAACACCTGCCCGCAAGCCATACGAGACGCCACCGAAGGGTGGGTGCGCAGGTGGTCGAGCTGCGCCACCACGTTTTCCTCGGTGAGGATGCCCAGGGTGTTGTGATCGGCGCAGCCACAGTTGTCTGCCACCACCGTCTTGGCCACTTCAGCATGGCGCAACCAGGCTTTTACCGTGGGCATGCGCTCCAGCTCAGCCGGGTTGAGTACTGCTTTCATTGCCCCGCAATCGGAATGCCCGCAAATGATGATGTGCTGTACGCCCAAGGCCATCACCGCATACTCGATCGCCGTGGAAACCCCGCCCATCATCTGCCCGTAGGGCGGCACCACGTTGCCGACATTGCGGTTGACGAACAGATCGCCCGGCGAGCTTTGGGTGATCAATTCAGGCACCACCCGCGAGTCGGCGCAGGTGATAAACATTGCCCGCGGACTCTGCGCGGTGGCCAGTTTTTTGAACAGATCTTCCTGCTGCGGGAAGATCTCGCAACGAAAACGTTTGAAGCCATCGACGATACTCTGCAGGGCTTCCTCGGCAGTTTCACTGCCCGTGCGCCCTTGCAGCGGGATCAACTGATGCTTGTATGGCATGTTTGCGACCTCTGAACCTGAAAAAACCTGCTAAAGCGACAGCCAAGCAGGCTGGCAAGTCACATGCCAAGTGTCACTGCCGCAGGCCCTAACGGCAACCACCCAGCTTGCGCGCCGCTTAGAGCAGCGCCAGCTGGCCGCCCGGCGGACAAAAACGCGTGCAGTCGAGGTTGAACGTCTCGCGTCGATTCAGCCCAAGGCGTTTGCTGGCCAAGGCAAAGCGCTGTGCGAGCAATTCAGCAAAAGCGCCCTCACCACGAAAACGCTGACCGAAGCGACTGTCATACAGCGCACCACCGCGACTCTGACGGATCAGGCTGAGCACATGCTCGGCACGTTGCGGGTAATGGGCGTGCAGCCATTCCGTAAACAACGGCGCCACCTCACGCGGCAGACGCAGCAGCATATAATTGGCGCTTTGCGCGCCGGCCTCTTTGGCCGCCGCTAAAAGATGCTCAAGCTCCATGTCATTGATCATGGGGATCATCGGTGAACACAGGACACCGACTGGAATGCGGTTTTCGCGCAATACCCGAATCGCTCGCAAACGTGCTGCCGGTGCCGCTGCACGCGGCTCCATGATGCGTTTCAGTTCATCATCCAGAGTCGTCAGGCTGATCATCACCGCCACCAGGCGCTGCTGCGCCAGCTCAGTGAGCAGGTCGAGGTCGCGCAGAATCAGCGCCCCCTTGGTAATGATGGTCGCCGGATGGCGATAGTCGAGCAGCACCTTGAGGCTGTTGCGGGTCAGCAGGTGCTGGCGCTCGATCGGTTGATAAGGATCGGTGTTGGAGCCCAGGTTGATCGGCGCGCATACATAGCCAGGCTTACTCAGCTGCTGTTCGAGCAGCGCAACGGCATTGGTCTTGGCGATCAGCTTGGTTTCGAAATCCAGCCCCGGCGACAGATCCCAATAGGCGTGACTGGGCCTGGCGTAGCAGTAAATACAGCCATGTTCACAGCCACGGTAGGGGTTGAGTGAACGGTCGAAGGGCAGGTCCGGCGACTGGTTACGGGTGATGATGCTTTTTGCGGTTTCGCTGTGCACCTCAGTCGCCCGGCTGGGCGGCACTTCCTGAAACCAGCCGTCATCGCTGGCGATAATGCGCTGCGGGGCAAAGCGATTATGCGGGTTACTGGCAGTACCGCGACCGCGCGGCGGCAAGGAAACAGGCATGAGTGGGCTCCATAATTTACTGTATATAAATACAGTAAATTAGCTGCACCACCAAACCCAGTCGTCAGTCCGACACCGCGCCAAGCACCTGCATCAGCCCACGAACAATAGCAACAACAGCGGCAGACTGGCCGCCGCCAAAAGAGTTTGCAGGGTAATAATCCCCGCCATTAAGTGGCTGTCCCCGCCCAAGTGCCGGGTCAACACATACGCCGTTGGCGCGGTTGGCAAGGCAAAGAACAGCACCAATACCGTGCTTTCCATCGTCGGTAATTGCAGACCATAGGCCACAGCCCACGCCAGCATTGGCATGGCTAACAAGCGCAGCAGGCTGTTGCCGAGCAACGCCGGAATCTCGCCAGTCAATTGCTCGGGTTTCAACGCCGCGCCCACACACAGCAGACCCAACGGCAAACTGGCAGCCGCCAACAAGCTGAGCAGGCGATCACTGCCACCGGGTAAACCAAGGCCACTGAGGTTGACCAAGGCACCACCGAGGCAGGCAAGAATCAGCGGGTTCTTCAGGATCGGTAATAACAGGCTGCGCGCACTGACGCCACGCTCGGCGGTCAGCGACCAGACCGACAGCACATTCACCGTCGGCACCATCAAGGCAAGCATGATGGCTGCCAGAGTCAGGCCTTCCTGGCCAAATAGGCTGCCCACCGCTGCCAGGCCGAGGTAGGTGTTGAACCGCAGAATGCCCTGGCTAAATGCGCCGAAGCGCCCCGCCGGCCAGCCGCGCAGGCGGCGTACCACCAGCAGCGCCAGCCAGGCGATGCCCAGCGCCAGCATTACCGCCAACGCTAAGCGCGGCAACGCAGGGTTATCCAGCGGCGCCTTGGCCAGGCTGCTGAACAGCAGCGCCGGGAACAGCATGAAGTAATTCAGACGCTCAGCGCCGGGCCAGAATGCCTCACTGGGAAACGCCCAGCGCCGCAGGTAGAAACCGGCCACGATCAACGCAAACAGCGGCCACAAGGCCAGCAACAATTCCTGCACGGCAACCTCCAGCCACAAGCAAGCCGCCATCTTGAGCAGGCGCATGGAGTGACGCAAGGCCGGCGTTGATCTTGGGCGTTCTCGCTAGGGCAATTGCAAACCGCCGCTGGCTTTGTGCAACGTGCGCAGGTGTTGACCGAGCTGTGCCAGATTGGCTTCAGCTGCTTGTAATTCCGCCAGGCGAGCAGGTTCCAATAAGGTGCGCACTTCCTGGTCGAGGTTATCGCTAAGCTGACGCAGTTGCTGCTGGCGCGCCTGGCTCTCGGCTTCCAAGCGTTGCCATTCGGCGCGTTGCGGCAGGCCATAGCCGCCTTCGAGTAACTCCGCCGGACGACTGAGAAAACCGCTGTTGGCGAGAATCTGCTGCAGCGCACCACCCGCCGTATTGAGTTCAGGATCAGCGCTCTCGCGCCCGCTCAGGTAGCGGCGCTTGAGCTCATCCTGGGCCAGCAGCAACTGTCGGCGCAGCGCCGCCTGCTCAAGCAGCAGCAGCGCCGCGCTGGTGCGCAGATTGGCCTGAGCAAACCAGGGCTGGCGCTCCGCCGCAGGCAAGTTCAACCAATCCTCAACGTGCGCCTGGGTAATTGGCAATTGCGCCTGCAACACGCTAAACATGGCTTGATAGCGGTCACGGAAGGAGTCAAAGCGATACCCCAGGCGCAACGCCTCAGCATCGTCAGCGAGCACGCTGCGGTCAGCCAAATCACGGGCGGCCAGGGTATCCAACAGGCCGTTGGGCATGATGCTGTCGAGTGCATGCAGCTGGGGGTGCTGGCTGCCGCTACGCAGCAGCTTGAGGGTTTCCACGGCGCAGTTGTTGGAAAGGAACCAGTAATCGCCGTCATAACTCCAGTGCTGCTCAGCCGCGCGAATCACCAGCTGCTCCAGTTGCGGACGTTCAAGCTTAAGCGGCACCGAGGCCAGGCTACGCAGCTCAACCTTGGTGTATTCCTCAATCACCTGGGCCAGCGGCAGGACGAATAACCGTGAAGGATAAGCCCCGGTCAGGCCATCCCAACTGGACAGCTGCACATCGCCGACAAAGGCACGGTAAGACAGCACCAGATGCTCCTGCAGGTCCAACCGACAATCCGGCCCCAGCGGCCGGCCGGGCGCGCAGATCACCAGGCGCAGCATGCTGTGCCCCCAGCGACTAGCTAGCGCGTCGTTGGCTTCGGCGAGTAAATAATCCACCTGATAGACCCGCTGCGGGTCGATGCTGCCGAGCGGCTGGCGGGCAAAGTCGCGCCCGGCGTTCAGATAGGCCAAGCCACCTGCGCACGTTTCTTGGCCAGCAGGCGACCAGCCGAAATGTGCACTCAAGTAGCGCGCCAGCGAAGGTCGGCGGCAGGCGTAGCTGGGGTCGAGGAGGAAGTACTCCATGTTCACCGCGAGGTACTCGCGCGGGTTCGTCAACTCATAGCGGTCTGGGCTACGCGCCACTTGGTGGTTCTCGTGCTCGCGCTCACCACGCCTGCCAACCTGTTGCGGCCAGCCCGCTAGGTCGAGCAACAGCGGATCATCACTCAGGGTAAAACGCCGCGCCGTTTGACCCCGGCAATAATCAGGCAACCCGACAGCCCCCAGGCTCTGCTCACGCTGGCGACACTGGCGTTGCAGCTGCCTGTCCGCCTGTGGCCAACGCTGGGCGCGGTCATACAGATGGGTGAGTTCGTGCAGCACCGTCGCCAGCAGTTCGCGGCGCACGCTGCCATGTGGGCGAGCGGTTTGGTGAGAAGCGCTGCTGCCGTCGCTCAAGGCTGGCAGCAGCGCGGCATTCAGTTCGATGCCGCTGAAACGTCCGGCACGGCCATAGACCTCTGCAGGCATGTCGCCCCAGCGAACACTGACGCGGCGGTCGAGTTGTTGCTTGAAGCGCTGCGGCAACGCCTCCAGCGCCTCTTGCAACAGCTGCTGGCTGGCCTGACGTTCGCGGGCACTGAGTGCCGCGTCGTTCAGCTGCAGACTCAGCCCGGCCTGGCTAGTGGTGCTGGCGAATACTGCCAGTAACAGTAGCCAGGTACGCGGCCAATTCACAGCGCCAGAATGGCTTCGGCCAAGACCAGATCAGAAGCACCCTGTGCTTCAGGCACTTGGCTGCGAATGGTGACGATGGCCGCTTCCAGTTGCGCGCCACGGATCTGCCCTTGGCTGGCCACAAAGCTGGCCGCATCGTCACGCGCGGCCAACACGATTTTCGAATCGCGAACTGAGGTGGTGGTATCCGACGTGAAATCCAGGGTGCGATCCAGTGCACGCACGATGATGTTGCTAGTCGCCACCAAGGTTTGCGCCTGGGCAGTGGCACTCAACAGAACAATCGCAACTACAGCACCGAGTAAGGTAGGGCGCATACGCATCTCCAATAAACAACCATCAACCCGACGGGGTTGGTTTGGACGAGTATTCTGCCACACAGTTCCGCCAGCGCTTGTAGCTAAGCGCTGGCATCACCCCCACTCAGAGACTGAGGATTGCGCTCGCCAATTGCATATCGTCGCTTACCAAGGTCGGCAACTGCTGGCGGATATGCTGCAACGCGGCCTCCAGACGCACGCCGCGGATATTGCCCTGACTCGCTACAAAAGCGGCGGCGTCATCACGCGCGGCGAGCACAATCTTGTCATCACCAAATGAAGAGGAAACATCGGAGCTGGCGTCCGAGGTTGCGCCAATCGCACCCACCACTGCATCCGTGGTCACCACAAAACTGGTGGCGCTAGCCGTACCCGCCAGCGCCAAGAGTGCCGCCAGGCTAAAGGTCTTTATCGCATTCATATCCACGCTCCTGAAAAGGCCCAACAGTCGGGCTGAGTTCATTGTAGACCGGGCGCGGGCCAGTTGGTTGCCAGGCCGATCAGCGCCAAAACGGCTTTTCCAACTCAACCTGACGCTGTGCCTCACTGATCCCGGCATCCGCTAACTGACGACTATCCAGGTGCGCCAAATGCTTACGCGTGTGCCGATTGCGTTGCCAGCCACACAGCGTGGCATAGAGCTTCAGCCATAGCGGACGACTGTCCTGGGCAGAGAGTGAGGGCCGGCGTTTGAGCGTGCGTTCCATGGCGCAATTCCTTGTCAACCAACAGAGATGGCAACCTAGGATGCGCGCTAAGGCGTGGAGCGGGCAGAGACAGCACCTGTAAATTGTTATGGCGCAGTTGGAGTTTTATCCAAACTGTACCGCTGCACGCACAGCAGACTGTTACGGATAAATAATCCTGCAGACAAAAAGAAAGCCCCAGCACGCAGGGCGCTGGAGCTTCAAAAATCCCATAAAAGGGAGGAGCAGAAATCGGTGTCTGGCGGCGTTTAACGCCAGAAAGGCTTACTCAATTCGGCCTGACGCTGTGCTTCGCTGATTCCGGCATCTGCAAGCAGACGGGCATCTAAACGAGCAAGTTGACGGCGGCTGACAGCACGGCGCTGCCAAAGCAAAACAGAAGACAATATGCGCAGCGGCAGAGCGCTGGAGCCGGTGGCTTGGCTGTGATCAAAAAACAGGTCGGAACTGAGGGTACGTTCCATGGTGCTCATCCTTCCGCTTGTGGCGGGTCAGTGGTGTGTTGCGATGCAAGCATTATTGCTACCGCCCTCTGCACGCAGTAGCCACAGCTGAATTGAATTGCAGCATCAATAGATAGCTTGCTTTGTAACTGTTTGGCCTGTTTTAGCATCAACTGTACTGCCCATAAGTTCTTTAGCCTGAAAAACAATTAATGGCAGATAAAACACCTGAATAAATGCTTATTCAGCAGTGATTTAGTACAGGTACAGTTACAGATTGCACTTCTATTACAGTTGACCTGTTATTCAGATTTTCGCCTGGAAAAACCAATTTTTGATCGACCAGACAGAAAAAAGCCCGGCTCTTGAGCCGGGCTTTTTCGACAACGCAGCAGTGAGATTTAGTCGACCGCTTTAACCATATCTTCGATGACCTTCTTGGCGTCGCCGAAGACCATCATGGTCTTGTCGAGGTAGAACAGTTCGTTGTCCAGGCCGGCATAGCCGCTGGCCATCGAGCGCTTGTTGACGATCACAGTCTTGGCTTTATAAGCCTCGAGAATCGGCATACCGGCGATCGGCGACGTCGGGTCGTTCTTCGCCGCGGGGTTGACCACGTCGTTGGCGCCCAACACCAGCACCACGTCGGCTTGGCCGAACTCGGAGTTGATGTCGTCCATCTCGAACACTTGCTCGTAAGGCACTTCGGCCTCAGCCAGCAGCACGTTCATGTGGCCGGGCATACGCCCGGCAACCGGGTGGATCGCGTACTTCACGGTCACGCCGCGATGGGTCAGCTTCTCGGCCAGCTCCATCAGCGCATGCTGGGCACGGGCCACCGCAAGGCCGTAGCCCGGCACGATGATCACGGTGTCGGCGTTGGTCAGCAGGAAGGCCGCATCGTCGCTCGAGCCGGATTTAACCGGACGCGCTTCTTTGGCACCCGCCGGACCGGCTTCTGCCGGAGCACCGCCGAAACCACCGAGGATCACGTTGAAGAACGAGCGGTTCATCGCCTTGCACATAATGTACGAGAGGATCGCGCCGCTTGAGCCCACCAAGGAGCCGGCAATGATCAACATCGAGTTGTTCAGCGAGAAACCGATACCGGCCGCCGCCCAGCCCGAGTAGCTGTTGAGCATCGACACCACGACCGGCATGTCTGCACCGCCAATCGGGATGATGATCAGCACGCCAATCACAAAGGCCAGCGCCAGCAGGATGGCGAAGGCTGTCAGGTCACCGGTAAAGGTGTACACCAGGCCGAGGCCGAGAATCGCCAGGCCGATGGCCAGGTTGACCCAATGTTGGCCCTTGAACTGTACTGGTGCGCCCTGGAACAGGCGGAACTTGTACTTGCCCGAGAGCTTGCCGAAGGCGATCACCGAACCGGAGAAGGTGATGGCGCCGATGGCAGCACCGAGGAACAGCTCCAGACGGTTACCCGCTGGAATCGCATCACCCAGCGCTGCAACGATACCCAGCGACTGCGGCTCAACCACGGCAGCAATAGCGATAAACACCGCGGCCAGGCCGATCATGCTGTGCATGAAGGCGACCAGCTCAGGCATCTTGGTCATTTCTACGCGCTTGGCCATCACCGAGCCGGCAGTACCGCCGACCAGCAGGCCGACGATCACGTAGCCGATACCGGCGGTGGCGATTTCAGCACCGAGCTTGTAGATCAGGCCAACGGTTGTCAGTACGGCCAAACCCATACCGAGCATGCCAAACAGGTTGCCACGACGCGAGGTAGTTGGGTGCGACAGACCTTTAAGTGCCTGGATAAAGCAGATCGAGGCAACGAGGTAGAGAACAGTGATCAGATTCATACTCATCAGTGCTTCTCCCCAGCAGCAGCTTTAGGCGCTTTCTTTTTAAACATTTCCAGCATGCGCCGGGTTACCAGGAAACCACCAAACACGTTGACCGCAGCCAGGGCCACAGCCAGGGTGCCCATGGTTTTACCCAGTGGGGTCACGGTCAAAGCGGCGGCCAGCATGGCGCCGACGATAACGATCGCGGAAATCGCGTTGGTCACCGCCATCAGCGGGGTGTGCAGCGCCGGGGTCACGTTCCACACCACGTGGTAACCCACGTAGATGGCCAGGGCGAAGATGATCAGGTTGTAGATGCCGTCGGAAATCATATCCATGTGCGGTACTCCCCTTAGCCGTTGGTGCGCACGACATTGCCGTCACGGCACATCAGGCACGCGGCGACGATGTCGTCTTCAAGGTTGAGGTGGAACTTGCCTTCGCCGTCGATGACCAGCTTGAGGAAGTCCAGCAGGTTGCGTGCGTACAGCGCCGAAGCATCGGCCGGCACCAGAGCCGCCAGGTTGCTATGGCCGACGATGGTCACACCGTGCTCTACCACCACTTGCTCAGCCACGGTCAGCGGGCAGTTGCCGCCTTGCGCTGCAGCGAGGTCGATGATCACCGAGCCTGGCTTCATCTCCGCCACGGTGGCGGCATGCAGCAGGGTCGGCGCCTTGCGGCCTGGGATCAGCGCGGTGGTGATGACGATGTCAGCCAGCTTGGCTTTCTCGTGCACCGCCTTGGCCTGACGCTCCATCCACGACGCCGGCATCGGCCGGGCATAGCCGCCCACACCTTGGGCGCATTCGCGCTCTTCATCGGTCTCGAACGGCACATCGACGAACTTGGCGCCGAGCGATTCGATCTGCTCTTTAACCGCCGGACGCACGTCGGACGCTTCGATCACCGCACCTAGGCGCTTGGCCGTAGCGATGGCCTGCAAGCCAGCTACACCGGCACCGAGGATGAGGATGCGCGCGGCCTTAACGGTACCGGCAGCGGTCATCAACATTGGCATAAAGCGCGGGTAGTGATGCGCCGCCAGCAACACGGCCTTGTAGCCGGCGATGTTGGCTTGCGACGACAGCACGTCCAGGCTCTGCGCGCGGGAGGTACGCGGGGCGGCCTCCAGGGCGAAGGCGGTGACGCCGCGAGCATTGATGCGCGCGATGGTCTCGTTGCTGAACGGGTTGAGCATGCCCACCAATACAGCACCGGCTTTCATATGCGCCAGTTCAGCGTCAGTCGGAGCGACCACTTTCAGCACCAGATCGGCACCGAAGGCAGCTGCATCGTTACCAATGGCTGCACCAACGGCTTCATAGGCGCTGTCCGGAATGCTCGCGCTAACGCCAGCACCGCTCTGTACAGTCACCTGATGGCCTTGGCCGATCAGCTTCTTGATGGTTTCGGGAGTTGCGGCAACGCGCGTCTCACCAGCATGGGTTTCGAGAGGAACACCGATGTGCACTTCAATTCTCCTGCGTGATCTTTTTGGTGAACCGGCGCACTGCGGATGGCACGCGGGCATTAGGGAGGATCAGCACAAACCCGTCGAAAAGTGGCGGGGCCCGCATTCTGCCGGCGAACGACAGTCCCTTCAAGAAGTTATGGAGTAAGAAAATCGCATTACTACAAGTTATAGGTCTATGACTACTTTTCATACCGACCACAGGCCGCGCCGTTTCTGGCTTAGCCCTTCAATCACGCTGCTTACAGAGGAAAAACCCATGCGTATGGTGGATGACAGCCGATCGAATCTTCTGATATGTAGAAAGTAGCGAACACAGCGTAAAAAATAGCCTTCACACCAGCAGGCATGGGCCTTAGCGGTTTTTAGCGCCTGATTCTCATGTAGTTTGTAAAACAATCCACTACCTAACACTTAAGGCGGCATAAGGCCGTATCCGCGCATGTGTTTATGCACAGATCGACCACTAATTCGCTGACAAATGCTCAAGCAGGCGGGCGTTTACCCAGTCGCTTTTACTGTGCAAACGATGCGGATGCGAACCCGCGTTCTTGCCCCTGAAACACCTAGGCGCTGCGGTAACGCGCCGCCTCGCCGACCAACCAATCACGAAACGCCGCGAGCGCCGCCGACTGCACTTTGCGTTCCGGCACAATCAAGTAATAAGCCCGGCCGCTGTCCGCGAGCGGCTTATCAGACGCAATCACCAGCCGTCCTTCATCCAACTCGCGGCGGATCAGAAACGGCGGAATCAACGCCACGCCCATCTCATGCATGGCCGCCTGAGCCAGCATCGAGAACAGCTCATAGCGCGGCCCGGCCATGTCCCGCGCGGTACTGATACCCTGGGCGTTGAACCACTGACGCCAGGCGTAAGGCCGGGTGGTCTGTTGCAACAGCGGCAGGCTGGCCATTTGTTCACCGCTAAAGTGCGTCTGCTCACCCAGCAGCGCCGGGCTGCACACTGGCATCGGGTTCTCGCCCATCAGCAGGTGCGCCTGGGTACCGGACCAGTCGCCATCGCCGAAGTACACCGCCGCATCGAACTCGGTATCGGCAAACAGAAAGGGTCGCGTGCGGTTGGTCAGATTGACGGTAATTTCCGGGTGCAGGTGCTGAAAGTCTTTCAGCCGTGGCAGCAGCCACTGCGTACCGAAGGTCGGCACCACGGCCAGTTCGATACTCATCGCCCCTTGCTGGCCCATTACCGCCAAGGTGTCGCGCTCCACGGCGTCCAGCTGCCCAGCCACCCGCCGTGCATAGGACTGGCCCGCCTCGGTCAGCTTCACCCCACGCCGTGAACGGCGAAACAGCTCAATATTAAGGAAGGCTTCCAGCCCAGCGATCTGCCGGCAGACCGCGCCCTGGGTCAGGCTTAGCTCATCGGCCGCCCGGGTAAAACTCTGATGGCGCGCGGCTGACTCAAAAGCAATCAGGGCGGCCGTGCTGGGAATCTTGCGGCGCATATGTGCGTCAGCCTCACTTTATTCACTGTAAAAAGCCGAATAACCCTATCTCGAAGTGAGCAAACCGCACAACAGGGTGCGTATTACTCGTTTGCCTGGCCAACATAAGCCGCCTAGGATCAAGGCCACTTACCGCTGGGCGCGGCTCGCTTGCGCAGATACCCGCCCTCTCACAGTCTGATTTCGAGGTGTTCGCGATGGCTAAGGCAAGCTTCAACTGGATCGACCCGCTGCTGCTGGTTCAGCAACTGAGCGAAGAAGAACGCATGGTGCGTGACAGCGCCCAACAGTTCGCGGCCGACAAGCTGAAGCCGCGCGTGCAACTGGCCTTCCGTAACGAGCAGACCGACCCGAAAATCTTCCGCGAGATGGGCGACACCGGCCTGCTCGGTGCAACCATCCCCGAGCAGTATGGCGGCAGCGGTCTGAACTACGTGTGCTACGGCTTGATCGCCCGCGAAGTGGAGCGCATCGACTCCGGCTATCGCTCGATGATGAGCGTGCAGTCGTCCTTGGTGATGGTGCCAATCTTCGAATTCGGCAACGAAGCGACCAAACAGAAATACCTGCCGAAACTGGCCAGCGGCGAATACATCGGCTGCTTTGGCCTGACCGAGCCGGACCACGGTTCCGATCCTGGCAGCATGATCACCCGTGCGAAGAAGGTCGACGGCGGCTACCGCCTGACCGGCGCGAAAATGTGGATCACCAACAGCCCGATTGCCGATGTATTTGTGGTCTGGGCCAAGGATGATGCCGGCGAGATCCGCGGCTTCGTGCTGGAAAAAGGCTGGCAGGGCCTCAGCGCTCCGGCGATCCACGGCAAGGTCGGTCTGCGCGCCTCGATCACCGGCGAAATCGTCATGGACAACGTATTCGTCCCGGAAGAAAACGCCTTCCCCGACGTGCGCGGCCTGAAAGGCCCATTCACCTGCCTCAACTCGGCGCGCTATGGCATCAGCTGGGGCGCCCTCGGTGCCGCCGAAGACTGCTGGCACACCGCCCGCCAATACACCCTGGACCGCAAACAGTTCGGCCGCCCGCTGGCGCAAACGCAGCTGATCCAGAAAAAACTCGCCGACATGCAGACCGAAATCACCCTGGCCCTGCAAGGTTGCCTACGTTTGGGCCGGATGAAAGACGAAGGCACGGCAGCGGTGGAAATCACCTCGATCATGAAGCGCAACAGCTGCGGCAAGTCCCTGGACATCGCCCGCATGGCCCGCGACATGCTCGGCGGTAACGGCATCAGCGATGAATACAGCGTGGCCCGCCACCTGGTTAACCTGGAAGTGGTCAACACCTACGAAGGCACCCACGACGTTCACGCGCTGATCCTTGGCCGCGCGCAGACCGGCCTGCAGGCGTTCTTTTAAACCTGCCCACAAACGCCCTCGGACCGCAGGGTGGATGACGCTCTTTTCATCCACCTTCTCTACCGCATGGTGGATGGATAAAGCGCCAGCTACGCGCCCCGATCCACCCTACGCAGGAATCTTCGCTATGCCCGGCGCCCTTTCGCATATCCGCGTTCTCGATCTGTCTCGTGTATTGGCTGGACCTTGGGCCGGGCAGATTCTCGGTGACCTGGGCGCTGAAGTGATCAAGGTCGAGCGCCCCGGCAGCGGCGATGACACCCGCCACTGGGGCCCACCTTATGTGAAGGACGCCGAGGGCAACGACTCGCGCGAAGCGGCCTACTTTCAGAGCGCCAACCGCAACAAGCAATCGGTCACCCTCGACTTCACCCAGCCCGATGGCCAGCGCCTGGTGCGCGAGCTGGTGCAAAACTGCGACGTGCTGCTGGAGAACTTCAAGGTCGGCGGCCTGGCGGCCTATGGCCTTGATTACGACTCGCTGAAAGCCCTTAATCCGCGGCTGATTTATTGCTCGATCACCGGCTTTGGTCAGGACGGGCCTTACGCCAAACGCGCCGGCTATGACTTTATGATTCAGGGCCTCGGCGGGCTGATGAGCCTGACCGGCAAGCCCGACGGCGAAGAAGGCGCCGGCCCGATGAAAGTCGGTGTCGCCCTCACCGACATTCTCACCGGCCTGTACGCCACCGTCGGCGTGCTGGCGGCACTCAACCAGCGTGAGCAATCGGGGCTTGGCCAACATATTGATGTGGCCCTGCTGGATGTGCAGGTGGCTTGCCTGGCTAACCAGGCGATGAATTATCTGAACACAGGCGTTTCGCCTAAACGCCTGGGCAACGCCCACCCGAATATCGTGCCCTACCAGGATTTCCCCTCGGCCGATGGCGACTTCATCATCGCCGTGGGTAACGATGGGCAGTTCCGTAAACTGTGCGAGGTTGCCGACCTTCCCGCTTTGGCCGACGACCCGCGTTTTTCTTCGAACAAGGCGCGGGTTGCTCATCGCGCCGAACTGATTCCACTGCTGCGCCAGGCCACGGTGTTCAAAACCACGGCGCAATGGATCAGTTTGCTCGAACAGGCAAGCGTACCCTGCGGGCCGATCAATGACCTGGCCCAGGTATTTGCCGACCCGCAGGTTCTGGCACGCGGCCTGCGTATCGACCTGCCCAACAGCCTGGGCAGCAGCACCCCGCAAGTGGCCAGCCCGCTGCGCTTGTCCGAGACGCCTGTGACCTACCGCAATGCACCGCCGCTGCTCGGTGAACACACCGAACAGGTGCTCAGCCAGCACTTGGGCCTAAGCCCGGAGCAGATCACTGCCCTGCGTGCAGCCGGCGTGCTCTGAGCGGGTACTCGCCCGCCGTTAATCCCCCCACGCGTATTAGTTCATTGTGTGGCGGCGCAATTAGGCAGCTACCCTAATGCTCACACCAACTCGCCAACACCGGTCGATGCGCCAGCACGCGCCACGCGGGGCAGACCACTTGGCCTACCTGAGCCCCACTGGCTGCGGAACCCGCCGGCGGCTGCTCAATAGACAAAAGTAATTTGCTGTTCCTGGCATCGATAGTGGCTAATAGCCAGCAATCGAGACCCGCACCGGAGCACCTGCATGGCCGATGACTCCCCAACAGACCGCATCAAAGTCGAAGCAGCGCAGCTGACAATCGGCATGTATGTGGTTGAGCTTGATCGACCATGGACGGATACCAGCTTTCTTTTTCAGGGATTTAGAATTCAAAAACAGCAGGAAATCCGCCTGTTTCAACAGCAATGCAGTTACGTATGGGTGGATGCGCGGCGCTCTTTAAGCGTAAGCGAGCAGATAGCGGAAAACGCAGGCGCGACTGCGCCACTGCAGCCGGTGATAGCCAAGGTCGATTTCAACCTGGAGATACAGCAGGCAGCGCCTGTATGGCATGCCGCTCGAGAGGAGTCTCTGCGGATTCTTCAGGCCGTCAAATTGGGCCAGGAACTGGACGTCGATGCGGTGAAGGCCGTGGTCAAGGATTGCGTTGAAAGCATCCTACGCAATCCAACAGCCATGCTCTGGCTGGCTCGCATCAAAAACAGTGACGAATACACCGCCGAGCATTCACTGCGCGTCTCTATTTTGTCGATTGCCCTGGCTAGGGCGCTGGGTTTGCCGGCTTATCAACTTGAACAAATCGGTATATGCGGCATGCTCCACGATGTCGGCAAAGTCAAAATACCCAATGAGATACTCAACAAACCCGGCAAATTGACGGATGAAGAGCACGGCATCATGCAGAGCCATGCGGCGGAAGGGCGCAAGCTATTGATGAGTAACCAGCAGGTGACTCCCGCCACGGTCGACGTCGCCTACTCCCATCATGAGCGCGTGGATGGCAAGGGCTACCCTCGCGGCCTGGATGCCAGCAAGATTCCTTATTTCGCCAAGATCATTGCGGTAGCCGACAGCTATGACGCGATTAATAGCGACCGCGTTTACAGCAAAGGTAAATCCAGCCTGGCGTCGCTGTGTATCTTGCTGGAAGCCGTCGATAGCCATTTCGATGAAGCGATTGTGGGCTGCTTTTCGCGCATGATCGGCATCTATCCACCCGGAGAAATCGTTGAGATGACCAATGGTGAGGTCGGCATCATCGTGGGCTGTTACCCCGGCAACAAGCTCAAGCCCAAGGTGCTGCGGGTGCTGGATGCGGATAAAAAAGCGTGCAAAGAACGCATCATAGAACTGGCAAAAATGGCCAAGGACAGCAACGACAGGCCCTACCGCGTGCACGAAGTACACAGCAGCGGGGCCTTTGGTATTGATATCGATGCTTACCGGCGCAAAGGCCTGCTTATCCCTATTTAGATGGCGCAGCACCCTCAGGCCGCTACGCGCGGCTCATGCGCACTGCGCCCCCAGCCCACGAGCGCCCAGGTCGCCTGATTAACTGTCCAACGCACTGGCCGGGCCAAAGAACTCGTAATGGCTCTGCGCAGCCGGCACACCCAGGCTGTGCAAATGCCGTTTGACCTGCGCCATAAACGGCTTAGGCCCCAGGAAGTAGGCATCCAGATCACGCTGTTCAGGCAGCCACTCGGCCAACTGTTCAACGCTGAGGAAGCCTTCGGCATCACCCACATCACCGTCACGCGGCTCGCTGTAGCAGACGTAATGACGCACCTGCGGACGCTCGCTGCGCTGCGCCTCGACCCAGTCACGGAAGGCATGCACACCAGCGTGCCGGGCACAGTGGATAAAGTGAATATCACGGCCGCTGTCACGCGCCGCTTCAAGCATGCTCAGCGCCGGCGTGATGCCGACGCCCGCGCTGATCAGCACCAGCGGCTTGGTCGATTCGCGCAGAACGAAATCGCCGGCCGGGGCAAACAACTCCAAGCTATCGCCGACTTGCAGCTGGTCATGCAGGTAGTTGGAAACCTTGCCGCCCACTTCGCGCTTAACGCTGATGCGGTACTCGCGGCCATTGCTCAGCGCCGACAGCGAGTAATTGCGGCGCTGCTCGTCGCCCTCCAGCAGCAGGCGCAGGCCAATGTATTGGCCGGGCTGGAAGTCCGCCACAACGCCACCATCGGACGGGGCCAGGTACAGCGAAACAATCTCCTCACTCTCCACCACCTTGCGACTCAGGCGGAATTCGCGCGCCCCGCGCCAGCCACCCTCAGCGCTGGCATTCGCGGCATAAGCCGCTTCCTCTGCACCAATCAGGATGTCAGCGAGCTGGCCATAGGCGGCGGCCCAGGCGTCGATTACCGCATCAGTGGCGATCTCAGCCCCCAGCACTTCGCGAATCGCCCGTAGCAGGCAGCTGCCGACAATCGGGTAATGCTCGGGCAGGATTTGCAGCGACACGTGCTTGTTAACGATTTGCCCAACCAGCGGGCCGAGTGCCTCCAGCTTGTCGATGTGCCGCGCATACATCAGCACCGCATTGGCCAGGGCGCGCTGCTGCCCGCCACTGGCCTGGTGCGCCTGGTTAAACAGCGCACGCACCTCGGGGTACTCGCCGAGCATCAGTTCATAGAAATGCCGCGTCAGCGCTTCGCCGCCCGTTTCCAGCAGCGGGACAGTGGCTTTAATCAGGGCGGTTTGCTCAGGGGTCAACATGCAGGCTTCCTCATCGGGGCGACACACTGCACTTGCGCAGTGGTTCGGTTCATATCACCCTGACTATTACAGGAAGCATGCCAATATTTTTATTGTTTAAATTCAATGACTTATAAATATATGTGTCTTTATGACAACAACTATTTTGAGTCTTAATGACCTCTAGCGTGTCCTTATGACAGCAAACCCACTGCTCACCGCCCTGATCCCCCTGGTCGCCGACCTGTCCCGCGAGCTGCCCGAGGCCGAACGCTACCGGCGCCTGCTGCAAGCGCTCAGGCAATTGCTGCCCTGCGACGCCGTGGCCCTGCTCAAACTCGACGGTGAGGTATTGATCCCACTGGCGGTCGAGGGCCTGAGTGCCGACACCCTTGGCCGGCGTTTCAAGCTCAGCGAACAACCACGCCTGCAAGCGCTGCTGGCGCAACGCGGGCCACTGCGTTTTGCCACGGACTGCGGCATGCCAGACCCCTATGACGGCCTGGTCGACGGTCATCGCGGCCACCTGCCCGTACATGACTGCCTCGGCTGCGCACTCTATGTGCAAGATCAGCCCTGGGGCCTGCTGACCCTCGACTCGCTCGACCCCGCCAGTTTTGGCCGGGTGGACCTGGACAACCTGCAAGCCTTCGCCAGCCTCGCAGCCGCCACGGTGATGGCCAGCGAGCGAATCAACGCCCTGCTGCAACGCGCCGAAGACCAGCACCAATTGGCCGAGGCCTACAAGCAGGCCGCAGTGCAACAGCGCCCGCGTGAACTGATCGGCCAGAGCGCAGTGCTCAAACAGCTGCAGCAGGAAATCGCCCTGGTCGGTAACAGCGAGCTGAACGTGCTCATCAGTGGCGAAACCGGGGTCGGCAAAGAGTTGGTGGCCGAAGCCCTGCACGCCGCCTCGCCGCGCGCCAATCGGCCCATGATCAGCCTGAACTGCGCGGCGCTGCCGGATAACCTGGTGGAAAGCGAACTGTTTGGCCATGTACGCGGCGCCTTCACCGGGGCGCACAACGAACGCCGCGGCAAGTTCGAGCTGGCCGATGGCGGCAGCCTGTTTCTCGATGAAATCGGCGAACTGCCGCTGCCCGCTCAGGCCAAGCTGTTGCGCGTACTGCAAAGTGGCCAGCTGCAACGCGTGGGGGCCGACCAGGAGCAGCGGGTCAACGTGCGGGTACTGGCTGCCAGCAACCGCGACCTGGCCGAAGAAGTGCGCGCCGGACGCTTTCGCGCCGACCTCTACCATCGCCTCAGTGTTTACCCGCTCAAGGTGCCTGCGCTGCGCGAACGCGGACGTGACGTGTTGCTCCTGGCCGGCTACTTCCTTGAGGAAAACCGCGGCCGCTTGGGGCTGCGCAGCGTGCGCCTGACCCAGGCCGCACAAGCCAGCCTGCTGAGCTACACCTGGCCAGGTAATGTGCGCGAGCTGGAACACCTGATCGGCCGCGCTGCGCTCAAGGCGATCGCCGGTTGCCGCGAACGCCCGCGCATTCTCAGCATCGACAGCGACCACCTCGACCTACCAGAGCAACACCCTGACATGCCTCTTCCCGCGTCCAGCAGCCCAGCTTCAAGCCCTAACAACTTGCCGCTGCGCGAGGCCGTCGACGCCTTCCAGAAACAGCTGATCAGCCAGGCCCTCAGCCGTCATCAGCACAAATGGGCAGCCGCCGCGCGCGAACTGGGCCTCGACCGCGCCAACCTGATCCGCCTGGCCAAACGCCTGGGCCTTAACTAGTGCGCGGGCATCCGCAGCCCTCAACAAAAGGCCCGATGTTTATCCCGTTCGCTGATCGAAGCCTTCGGTGAGGTGATCATTCGCTGTGGTCAGCGACGCTATGCTGGCTCAACTCTACAGCCTTAAAAGTGAAATATAACAACAAGTTAAGCGTTCGAAACTAGCGGCAATGCAGGGTTCTGGGAACCCCTTTAGGGCAAACCAACGGCAGCAAATGATTGTGGTGATCTAAGAAATAAAGCGGCGATCTATAGCGATCGCCGTTGGCGCTAGCTTCATCACCGACACACAAGTTCGGGAGCGCAATCGATCAAACGTCTACGACTAACTAGACCTTACCCTTCCAAGGCACTAGGCGTCGCTCCAACCAGCGCATGGCAAAGTCGAACAGTAGCGCCATCAGACCGATCACCAAAATGCCCATGATAACCACCTCGGTGACCATGAATTTTGACGCGCTAAGCACCATGAAGCCCAAGCCCGCAGTAGCGGCGACCATCTCGGCAGCGACCAGGGTGGTCCAGCCGAAACCAATGGCAATACGCATACCAGTGAGCATTTCCGGCAACGCGGCAGGCATGATCACATAGCGCAGCACCTGACTACGGCTGGCTCCCATTGAGTAGGCAGCATGGATCTGCTCGATCGCCACCGAACGCACCCCGGCACGCGCACTCAGCGCCAGCGGGGCAAACATCGCCAGGTAGATCAGCAACACTTTCGAGCCTTCGCCGATGCCCATCCAGATCACCACCAGCGGCAGATAGGCCAGCGGCGGCAACGGACGGTAGAACTCCACCAACGGATCGAAGATGCCGCGTGCGACACGGTTGACGCCCATCATGATGCCCAGCGGAATCGCCGTGAGCACCGCCAGCGCAAAGGCGCTGAAGACACGCAGGGCGCTCCAGCCGATATGCGCCAGCAACGAGGCATCGGCAAAACCATCCTGCGACACGGCGATCAGTTGCTCCCATACCGCCTGCGGTGAAGGCAGGAACAGCGGCTTGACCCAGCCCAGGTTGGTGGCGGCAAACCACAAAGCGAGAAACGCCACCACGGTGATGCAACTGAGCAATAGGCTGGAGCCGTTACCCGGCGCGCCGTACTGCTCGCCAGGCTTGGCCGACTGGCCGCGGCGTAGCTCCTGTAACGTCCGCATGACGGCCTGGCGTTGCTGCTGATCGAACATGCTCATGCCGCCTCCTCGTCACCGTGGATAATGCTCAGAACCTGCTCGCGCATCGCGATGAAATCCGGCATGGATTTGACCGCACGGGCATCGCGGCACTCTAGAAAACGACGCCCGAAGTCCAGCGAGAATTCATGGGTAATGCGCCCGGGACGCGGCGACATGATGATCAGCCGGGTGCCCATGAACAAAGCCTCTTCCACGTCGTGGGTGATAAAAAACATCATCTTGCGGGTGCTCTGCCAGATTTCCAGCAGCAGTTCCTGCAGGCGCTCGCGAGTCAGCGCATCGAGCGCACCGAGCGGTTCGTCGAGCAACAGCATGTGCGGGTCGTTGGTCAGCGCACGGGCGATACCCACACGTTGTTGCATACCGCCGGACAGCTGATAAATCGTATGGCTACGGAAGTCCTGCAGCCCGGTCAGCTCTAGAAAGCGCATGGCGCGCTCTTCGCGCTCGCGCCGGCCAACGCCACGCAGTTTGAGGCCGAGGGCGACGTTATCCAACACGTTCAACCAGGGCATCAGGGCATGCTTCTGGAACACCACGCCGCGTTCGGCACCCGGCCCGGTAATCTGGTCACGCAGTTGCGAGTTCGGCTCGATCATCTGTGGCACCTGGCCCCGGTAGTCGCCCAGGGTTAACGCCCCGCTGCTGGGGCGGATAAAGCCCGCCATCAGATTGAGCAGGGTGGTCTTACCGCACCCCGAAGCGCCCAGCGCCACCACGAAGTCACCCGATTCAATGCTCAGATTGACGCCGGTTAGTGCAGTCACCGGCTGGCCGCCCTGCTGGCTCGGGTAGACGACAGACACATCATGGATTTTCAGGCTGTGGCTCATAACAAGTCCCCTTGAGAATCAAAGAGCCGCCCGCTCGCACCGGCGGCTCAGGCAATCACTTCGCCGCTTCGACAAAGCTCGCATTGATGGCAACGCTGTAGTCCGGCAGTACCGCCGGGACTTTCTTTTGCTCTTTGAGGAACTCGGCAGTGGCCGCCAGGGCTTTGGCCGCACCACCGTCTTTACCACCGCCCAACCAGGTAGCGCTGGACTGCTCGGCAGCCAGGGGGAACTCGTACAGGGCCAACACCTCAGGTACTTCCGCAGCCTTGCCACCCGACAGACGAGCAACATTGGCCACTTTGGGTGACGCGGCGTTCCAAGACTCAGGCGCCTTGACGTAGTCGGCCGTGCTGCTCTGCAGCACTTTGGTGAAGACGGTCATGCCATCGGCGTGTTTGCTGGAGAATTCCTTGTCGACCACCAGTGCCTCGAAGGTCGCTTTTCCCCAGCCACTCAAGGTGCCGGAGCTGATCAGCACTTTGCCGCTCTGCTTGAGCTTGCCCAGCGCCGGGTCCCAGATAAAGGCTGCATCGATATCGCCACGCTCCCAGGCCGCCGGAATGTCCGAAGGTTGAAGGTTGACCACCTTGACCTTGCCCGCCAGGCCGAACTGCTCCAGGGCAAACAAGGTATGGAAGTGCGTGGTGGAGACGAAAGGTACGGCCAGGGTCTTGCCGGCCAAATCCTGCGGAGCACTGATACCGCTGCCGTTACGCACCACCAGCGCCTCGGCGTTGGCGATGTTGTCGAGCACCCAGAACACCTCGATACCGATGCCACGACTGACGGCGGCAGCAATCGGGCTGCTACCAGCCACGCCGATCTGCACGTCACCCGAAGCCATGGCCAGCATCACATCGCCACCGCTGTCAAAGTTGCGCCACTGGATGTCCCAACCGGTGGCTTTCTCGAACTCTTTCTCGGCAATCGCGTCCTTCCATGGCGCATACATGCTCTGTATGCCAATGGTGACGGTTTCAGCCTGAACGGTGCCAACCAGTCCTAGGGACAACGCGGCCACAGGGGCCAACAACAAGCGGCGAGCTTTCTTCAGCATGGCGTATCTCCAATAAGCGCGGGAAGTTCCAGATGCCATGCGATCTTAGTGCCGGCTTGCTCCTTGCTTTAGATCCAGACACCAGAAAGCTTGAGGCCAGATGCCGCACAAGCCGCGTCGCACCTGCCTTAAGCGCCTGCCACTGAATCCTTTTAGTGCAATACCCGCGGAGCCCGCCCCATGTTGGAACGTTATTTCCGCCCCTTCGAGCAGGGGCGCAGTCTTCAGGAGCAGCTGCGGGAAAACCTGCTGCAGGCCATCCTCGACGGTGCGCTACCACCCGGCGAAGCGCTGCCCTCGTCGCGTGAGCTGAGCAAGCTGCTGGCGGTGTCGCGCAATACCGTAGTGCTGGTGTACGACAAACTTGTGCAGGACAGCTTTCTCATTCCTTCCGACCGGCGCGGCTACTTCATTAACGAGAAATTCCTCCGCCAGCAGCTCAACGTCAGCATCCCGCCCAGGCCAAAGCACCTATTCGAACGTCCGGATCACGCCCCTGACTGGGAGGCACGCCTGCAGCTGCAACCATCGGCCATGAAGGCCATCGTCAAACCACGCAACTGGCGCGAGTACCGCTACCCCTTCATCTATGGCCAGGTCGAACACGACGAGCAGACCACTGCGCGCTGGCGCGACTGCGCACGCATTGCTGCCTCCGGCGCGCACATGCGCAGCTGGGTGGACGATCAGGTGATGCAGGACGATGCCTTGCTGGTGGAGCAGATCATCCAGCGCGTACTGCCACGGCGCGGCATCAAGGCCGGCGCCGAGGAAATCCTTATTACCGTGGGCACCCAGAGCTCGCTGTACATGCTGAGTTGCCTGCTCGGACGCAAGGGCCAACCGGTTGGCCTGGAGAACCCGGGCTACGTCGACGCCCGCAACATCCTGCAGTTAGCCGGATGCAACCTGCGCCCACTGCGTATCGACCGCCAGGGCCTGGTGGTCGACGAGCAACTACGCGGCTGCGAGATGATCTTTTGCACACCCAGCCACCAGTCGCCGACCGGCGTGACCCTGCCGGTGTACCGGCGCATGGCGCTGCTTGAACGGGCGCGGGAGGACGATTTTCTGGTCATCGAGGATGATTACGACAGTGAGCAGAACTATCTGGGCGGTAATCACCCGGCCCTCAAGAGCTTCGATGACAGTGGCCGGGTGATTTACCTCGGCAGCCTGACCAAGGGGCTACTGCCGGGCATCCGCCTCGGCTTTATCGTCGCTGCCCCGGAGCTTATCCATGAGCTGCGCGCCCTGCGCCGCTACCAATACCGACACCCACCGGCCAACAATCAACGCATCCTTGCCCTGTTCCTCGCCATGGGGCACTACGACGCACACATTCGCCGGCTGCGCGACAGCCTGTCACGTAAGTGGCAGTGCATCAGTAGCGCCCTCTCCGAGCACCTGCCCGCCTGCCAGACCAGCGGCATGGCGGGCGGCTCGGCGCTGTGGGTCGAAGGCCCGGCGGGTTTCGATGCCTGGCAATTGCAACGCCTGGCGGCCAAGCGTGGCGTGCTGATCGAGCCCGGCGATATTCACTTCCTCGGTGAGGAACGCCCGCAACACTTCTTTCGCCTGGGTTACGGCGCCATCGCCGAGGCGCTGATCGAGCCGGGCATTGCGGCCCTCGGCGCTGCTTGGGAGGAAATGCAGCGCAGCGCGCTGGCACCATAACAATAGGCGCCTGGCACTAAGGGCACACTCGGCCGCCCATTAGAGTGGATAACACTTCTGGACTGGAGCCGGCCGTGATCGTTGATCAGCCCACAATTCTGGCGAGCCTCCTGGTTTTCGTCGCTGCCATCATTCGCGGACTCACCGGCTTCGGCTTTGCGGCGGTGGCGGTCGTCGGCCTGGTTCTGTTGATGCCATTGGAGCGGGCTGTGCCGCTGATTCTCTGCCTGGAAATTGCCAGCAGCCTGCTGCTGTTGCCCAGCGCCTGGCGAGAGGCCGACCGCAGCCTATTACGCACCCTGCTGCTTGCCGCACTGCTCGGCGTACCCTGCGGTATCGCCGTGCTCAGTGGCACCAACCCGCACTGGCTAACCTTGTGCGTCTACCTGCTGGTCGGCGCACTGGCCCTGCTTGGCTTGTCGCGCATCGCCCTACCCCTTGGCAGAGGACCGCTATCACTGAGCCTGGTCGGCGGCGTCAGCGGCGCACTGATTGCTACCTTCTCTATAGGCGGGCCTCTGTTGGTCGCCTGCCTGAGCCAATTACAGCTGAACCCCACAGCCCTGCGCGCCACGCTGATTTTGTTCTTCTGCGTCGTCGACCTGGCCGCCCTCGCTGGCCTCAGCCTGAGTGGCGCCGTCACCCAGGCCACCGCCAGCCAGAGCCTTTTGCTACTGCCGCCGCTGGCCCTCGGTCTATGGCTCGGTCAGCAGTTGTTTCGCCAGATCTCAGCGCCCATCGCCGCCCGCGCCACGCAATGGCTGCTACTGACTCTCGCCACCCTCGGCCTGCTCGGCTGGTGGCACAGCTGACCGCTTCAAACTTAGGAGACTCCACATGCAACCCACTCTATTTATCACTGGCGCTACCTCCGGCTTCGGCGCTGCATGTGCCCGCCGCTTCGCTCAGGCAGGCTGGTCACTGATCATCAGCGGTCGCCGTGAAGACCGCCTGCAGGAACTAGCCGACGAGCTGTCCGGGCAAACGGAAGTGCTGCCACTGGTGCTGGACGTGCGCGATCGAGCCGCCATGGAGACGGCCATCGCCAACCTGCCCGAGCAGTTTTCCAGCCTGCGCGGGCTGATCAACAACGCTGGTTTGGCGCTCGGCACCGAACCAGCGCAGGTCTGCGACCTTGACCAGTGGGACACCATGGTCGACACCAATATCAAGGGCCTGCTTTACAGCACCCGCCTGCTGCTGCCGCGCCTGATCACCCACGGCGCCGGTGCTGGCATCGTTAATCTCGGTTCGATTGCCGGCAACTGGCCCTATCCCGGCAGCCACGTATACGGCGCAACCAAGGCCTTCGTTCGGCAGTTTTCGCTAAACCTGCGCTGCGACCTGCAGGGCACCGGTGTGCGCGTCACCAACCTGGAGCCGGGTCTGTGCGAGAGCGAGTTTTCGCTGGTGCGCTTCGGCGGTGACCAGGCGCGCTACGACGCCACCTACGGCGGCGCCAGCCCGATCCAACCGGAGGACATCGCCGAGACCATTTTCTGGATCCTCAACCAGCCGGCGCACATCAACATCAACAGCCTCGAACTGATGCCGGTCAGCCAGGCCTGGAACAATTTCGCCATCCACCGCGAATAGACAACTGGCTCCATCAATGCGCGCCACTGGCTCTATCGAGTGGTTGCGCGCTGCACCTATCGTGCCCTCACCACAGACGCGCCCATTGCAACGGAAGCCCTAGCCATGAACGATCTTTCACACGCTACTAGCCTGCAGGAACTTGACCGCCGCCACGTCTGGCACCACCTCACCCAGCACCAGGCCTTCGACAACGTTGCCCCACCGATGATGACGCGTGGTGAGGGCCTATACATCTGGGACGTCAACGGCAAGCGCTACCTGGATGCCACCTCCGGCGGCGTGTGGTGCGTCAACGTCGGTTACGGACGCCAGAGCATCGCCGACGCGGTGCGTGAACAATTGCTTCAGCTCAACTACTACGCCGGCACTGCCGGCACACCGGTAGCCGCGCGCTTTGCCGAGGCGCTGATCGAGAAGATGCCGGGCATGAGCCGGGTGTACTACTCCAACTCCGGCTCCGAAGCCAACGAGAAGGCCTACAAGATGGTGCGGCAGATCGCCCACCGTAAATACGGCGGCAAGAAGCACAAGATTCTCTACCGCGAGCGCGACTACCACGGCACCACCATCACCTGCCTTAGCTCTACCGGCCAGGAAGAACGGCGCATGCAGTACGGTCCTTTCACCCCAGGTTTCGTCGAATTCCCGCACTGCTGCGAATACCGCAGCCAGTTCGGTGAAGTCGACAACTACGGCGAGCTGGCCGCCAAGGCAATGGAAGAGGTGATCTTGCGCGAAGGCCCGGACACCATCGGCGCCGTGGTGCTGGAGCCGATTACCGCAGGCGGCGGCGTAATTACCCCGCCAGAGGGCTACTTCCAGGCCATCGAGGCGATCTGCCGCAAGTACGACATCCTCATCCACATCGATGAGGTGGTCTGCGGCCTGGGCCGCACCGGCGCCTGGTTCGCCTACCAGCACTATGGCATCCAACCCGACATCGTCACCATGGCCAAGGGCGTGGCTTCGGCCTACGCGGCGATTTCATGCACGGTAACCACCGAGGCAGTGTTCGAATCCTTTCGTGGCGAGGCGGATGATCGAGAAGCTTATTTCCGCGACATCAGCACCTTTGGCGGCTGCACCGCCGGCCCAGCCGCGGCCATGGAAAACCTGCGCATCATCGAAGATGAGGGTCTGCTGGAGAACGCCACGCACATGGGCGAATACCTGATGACCGGCCTGCTGGCACTCAAGGACAAACATGCGCTGATCGGCGACGTACGCGGCAAGGGGCTGTTTATGGGAATCGAGTTGGTCGCCGACCGGACGACTCGCGAGCCCGTGCACGAGCGTGTTGCCATGCAAGTGGCGGGCGCCTGCATGGCGCGAGGCCTGATCATCGGGCGCACCAATCGCTCGTTTGCCGACTACAACAACACCCTGTGTTTGAGCCCCGCGCTGACCATCGACCAGCAGCAGGCCGATGAGTTGCTAGCCATCCTCGACGCTGTCCTGAGCCAAGTTGCAAACTGAATCGCTCCTAGTTTCGTAGACACCTCCAAGACTCATAATACGGCCAATTAGGAGGTTCCATGAGTAACTCGCGTTATCCCGAAGAATTTAAAATCGAAGCCGTCAAGCAGGTCACTGAACGAAGCCTGCCGTAAGCGTCCGCCGA
This sequence comes from Pseudomonas sp. MIL19, assembly GCF_028680365.1. Taxonomy (NCBI): domain Bacteria; kingdom Pseudomonadati; phylum Pseudomonadota; class Gammaproteobacteria; order Pseudomonadales; family Pseudomonadaceae; genus Pseudomonas; species Pseudomonas sp. MIL19. Next base: position 124,050 of record NZ_JAPPVG010000006.1, read on the forward strand.
ACTCACCTTGCGTGATTCAGGCAGGTACCCACTGATGCGGCAGTAGTTGGCCGATCTCACTCGCCCGCTGCGTCGGCAGTCGTGTCAGCACGTCCTTGAGATAGGCATACGGATCATGTCCATTCATCCGCGCCGACTGGATCAGGCTCATGATCGCCGCCGCGCGTTTGCCGCTGCGTAGCGACCCGGCAAACAACCAGTTCGAGCGCCCCAGTGCCCATGGCCGGATCTGGTTCTCGACCTGGTTGTTGTCGATGGGCACAGCTCCATCCTCCAGGTAGCGCGTCAGCGCTACCCAGCGTTTGAGGCTGTAATCCAAGGCTTTTGCCGTGGCTGATCCGTTGGGCACAAGATCACGCTGGGCCAGCATCCAGTCATGCAGCGTATCGAGGATCGGTGAGGCCTTTTCCTGCCGTATTCGCCAGCGCTCTTCATCGCTCATGTCCCGTGCCTGCCGCTCGATTTCGTATAAACCGCCCATCGCGTGCAGTGCCTGTTCAGCCAACTGGCTTTTGTTCGCCGCGTGAAGATCGAAGAACTTGCGGCGGGCGTGGGCCATGCAGCCAATTTCGGTGATGCCCTGCTCGAAGCTGGCCTTGTAACCGGCGAAGTCGTCGCAGACCAGCTTGCCGTTCCACTGACCCAGAAAATTGCGCGCATGCTCACCAGCACGGCTGGGGCTGCACGCCGGTTTGTCCGACCCACTGGGCCAGTGTCGAGCGAGCGATGGCCAGGCCGGCACGGGCAAAGATTTTCTCCTGCCGGTACAGCGGCAGGTGGTCGGCGAATTTGGCCACCATCACGTGAGCCAGGAGGCCGGCGGTGGGGATGCCCTTGTCGATCACCTGGGCCGGCACGGGGGCCTGGATCAGGGTTTCGCACTGGCGACAGGCCCATTTGCCACGCACGTGCTGCTCAACGGTGAACACGCCCGGCGTGTAATCCAGCTTTTCGCTGACGTCTTCACCGATGCGTTGCAGCTGGCAGCCGCAGGCGCACTGGGTGTTCTCCGGCTCGTGACGAATCACGGTTCGCGGAAATTGCGCGGGCAGCGCTGTGCGCTTGGGTTGTTGGCGCGGTTCGGCTGGAGCGACCGGAGGATTGACGGCTTTCAACTCCGCCTCGATGGCGGCGATGTCGGTGTCGAGCAGGTCATCCAGCAGGCTGCCCTGGTCAGGGCTCAGCTGCTCGCTGCGCTTGGCGAACTTGTGCCGCTTGTACCAGGCGATTTCGTGGGTGAGCTGCTCGATGATGGTTTGATCACGGTGGATCTTTTTGCCCATCGAATCGACCTGCGTGAGCAACTGCGCGGCCAGGGCGCGCAGTTGCTCAGCTGTCAGTTGGTCGAGATTGGGCGAGGAAGTCATGCCGCTGATTGTGCCAGAGCAGGCGCTCAGCGCAGATACACCGATGGGCTAATGGCTGGTGCTACAGCACTGTGATTGCGCCGGCTGCACCAACGCGCTGCCAGGGCAAACCCAGAACCAACGCCTGAAGTTGCTCGCCGTCGAGTTCGACTTCCGAACCGTGGCGGATGCCTGGCCAGTGAAACTTGCCCTGGTTCAATCGTCGTGCGGCCAGCCAGATACCCACGCCGTCATGCACCAGGACTTTCATGCGGTTGGCGCGACGATTGGCGAAGAGATAGGCGCAGTGGGGCTTCGCGGCACCGAACACCGCCACCACGCGGGCCAACGCGGTTTCAGTACCCGCGCGCATGTCCATGGGGTCGGTGGCGAGCCAGATGGTATCGATGCGGATCACTGGGTGAGCCCACGGACAAAGCGGGCGCAGCCTTCAGGGTCGGAGGCTGGCCATTTGACGGTGATCGCTTGCTCGCCAAGCGGTAGCTCGATCATCACCGATGCTTCAGTCGACCGTTTAGGCGCAGCCCTCACTGGAACGAATGCCGGCAACGCAGCTGGCAGTTGATCTCGATAAAGCGGTAGCCACTTGCGAATGACGTTGGCGTTGATGCCGTGGCGGATGGCAACGCTGGAGACGGTCGCGCCGGGTTGCAGGCACTCCTGAACAACCTGGGCCTTGAATGGTTTGGGGTAAGAGCTTCGTTGGCGCATGGGAATCCCGGCGATAAGGGCTATCGCGTCCGCTTAAAAATACGCGGACACCATCGCCCTTAATGCTGGAGTTCGGAAGGTGACTTGGCTGGACGCTTACAGCGTAAGGGCGGCCAAGAACCGGAGGACGATGAGCCGTTCTGATTTCATGGCGACGACGGCCTGCTACATGGCTGCGTGTGGCAGGTCTTAAACAACTGAACTGGGCTAGCGAAGGAGTGGGGGCAACAGCAGCTGCGCTGGTAGACTTATCCACAGTTGCTGGTAAAAAAATCAGCAATCCGCCCTGGGTCAAATTTCAATCGGCAGGGTGGGTCAATTTTCCATCAGCGCCAACACCCACCGCTTCGGAAGGGAGAAGAATATCGGTCAAATCGAGTTCCCAGCCGCGACTCGAAAGCACTGGTTCGCGGATGCTCCCCGGCAGGCAAACCGCTACGCAGTCAGTGGCGCGCCTTCACTCAGCAAAGATCGCAGGTGAGCAAGCCCAAAACCATCATCGCTAGTGGATGATGAGCAGACATTTACCTACCCATCAGTCCATTACTTAGGAGATGCGGTTAGACATACTCAATGAAGCTGCACCGCCGAATTATCTTCCTGAGCCTTGTTTTTCAGGAAGTTGTCGAACAACTGATTGGCATTGCCCAGCGACATCAGGTGAGCATAAATCCAGCCCAAAACTCCTTTCTTGTGCAATTCTAGTACCTGCTCGTCAGTGAGTTCGGCAAAGCGCGTTTCATCAACGGCCTGAAAGTCTCGCAGCACAAAGCTCTCGCCACTGGAGTGAGTTAGTTGCAAAGTCCGGGGAACAAGCAACTGCAGCTCGTTCAGGGCCTTGACCAGATCACGAGTGCGCTCCATTTCATGGGTGAAGTTTTGCAAAAACTGAATCATTTCATTGAGGTATTCGGTGTTCTCGCCCTCGCCGTTGAACAGCTCACGGCCTTCTTCCTCATTCCAGCCGGCGTAAGCGGCATCGAAACAGACGGTGAAGTTGTCCGTCTCGTCCTGGGCGAGCACGAACGGATAGCGGCGTACAAACGCCGGCACATAGGTGTTGGCCTGCCACTGGCCGGATGCATCTAGGTAGCTGTTCTGGCCTTCGGCCATACCCAGCAGGGCAATCGGCATCAGCTGCTCGTCTGAACCGATGAAGACGATCGGGTAATGTCGCGCCGCCTGGAAGAATTCCAGGCCCGCCAGCGGCACCAGATGGGTACTCGCTGCAAAAGCGCAGTCGGTCGCCGGCTTGATTTTCAGGCCCTTGTGCTCGTCGCGGTTGAGCGCCTTGATTTCCTTATAAAGCAGCATCGTGGTCATTACCTCTTGTCTCCCTATTTTGATTTTTATCGAATGATCAATTGCGCCAGAACCTGGCCGCTATCCTGATCTGGTGTTACATCTTTAAGAGTGTTGGCCGCGACCAGGCTCAGGCTGACATGCCGCCCCCAATTGAAGTTCAGCCCAATACCCACGCTCATCAGGTCAACATCAGCCGTACCAAGCTCCATCGCCCGACCGTAATCGAAGAACACGAATGGTTGTAAATTGTCATTGAAACGCCAGTAGGCTTCAGTGTTAAGGGTTATTCCCTGGGGCGAAGCAATCACCCCGGACTCATAACCCCGCACACTGCTGATGCCGCCAAACTGATACAGCAGCGCGGAAGGAAGACTCTCTGTGTCGGTGGCGAACTGCCAAGACAATCGGCTAACCAGTTGATAGTCGGTTTGGATGTCGCGGCTCAAGTAGCCAACACCATTGAGCAACTGGTAGCTATCACCTTCGCCGTTCACGGCATTGTCCGCCGAAGCCTGGCGCAGGCGTTGCTCATAGCGGCCATACCAGGGCCCGTCACGGTATTCGACCTGCCCCTTGAGGATCACGTCATCAATATCCACCTCGCTTAGCAGCAGGCCATCAATGGTCGATTCGGAGGTCTGGTGGCTGTAAGCGATACCACCCAGCAAGGTCCAGTTCTTATCGACCCACCAGGGCTGGTCGTAACCCAGGCCGTAGGAGGTCGAATCACCCTCGATATTCAGCGCAGCGAAGGGGCCCTTCTCGATGCTCATGGTGTTAGTGCCGGTCTCGAAATAAACAACGCCGTTGTGACGGTTGATCGGACGGCTGTAGCGCAGGCTGCCATATTCCGAACCAGAAGTGGCGACCACCACGGCATTCAACGCATCGGCGACGCCGGTCGGGGAAAACCAGGTCAAACTGCCGCCATACTGCTCGCGGCCAGTGCCTTCGCTGCCGTAGTTGTTGAGAAACACTGACCACTGCCAAGGATCGGGTTCGAAGGCCTGCAGATCGACCCGGGTGGTACCGAAGCCCTGGCCGGGCACCAGACTGGCACTGACCTGCGGCCCCGGTGAAGTGCTGTTGAAACGCGAAATAGCAGCCATCAGCGCTGGGCTATCCAGTGTTTCCCCCGGCGTCACTTCGATGCGTTCCCGATAGAACGCTTCATCTACGTACTCAGGCGCTTTCTGCCAGCCGAGCGAATCAATCTTCGCCTCGACCAGTACGATGCTAAGCACCCCATTGCTGATGCTTTGCGGTGGCACCACAGCACGCGCGGTCAGTTGTCCGGCCGACTCGTAGATCGCATTGATCTTGCGTAACAGCTCGTTGATGTCTTTGAAGCTAATGCTACGACCCACATAGTCGCTGGCTAATGCCTGCAACCGTGCCTGATCAATGAACACCGAAGGGTTGAAGTGAATACCCTGTAACACAAAGCTTTCATCACCCGAGGGCAACTCCTGCGATGGCGCTATCTCACCCTGCAGCGCCGGCACCTCAATACGCCGGGCACGCTCCTCAATTTCACGCTGACGCTGGATCTGCTCCTGCTGATTACGCTGCAGACTTGGATTGATCTGCCCCGGCACACCCGCGGGAATAAGTGGGGCCGCCTGGGCCTGCGCCGCGACCAACAGTCCGACAACGCTCAGCCCGGCCCAGTGACCCTTGATCAAATTTCCCACTTGCTTACCTCTTCACTGGTCGACGGCTGTTCTGGCAGGTCGAGATTGATGCGTAGCTCAGCAGGTTGCAGCTGCCAATTGGCGACCCAGCCACCGCCGGAGACGCGCAATGCAGCAGCATCAAGTAGCGATGCCAGTCGCGCTAAGGTGAACCCGTTGGAGAGGAACTGCTCGCCATAGCGTGCCGCGGTCATGCCCTGGTACTGAATGCCACCGGCGCCTTCGTGATCTTCCATGAAGTTCGGCACAAGTACTTGGTGCGTGTAGGCACGGTGCAGTACATAGGCGTTGGTAGTACTGGTCAGTTGGTTCTGCGCGAAGCTGAAGGCACGATCCTTCTCGTAGAGCTGGATGTCAGCGCCGCCCAGATAAGCCGGGCTGGCGTTGTTCATCAGGATTATCGCCTGTGAGGTTTGCAGACGCATGCGATCCACGCCTTGGGCATCGTCGATCGCCAACTGGGCACCACTCATCTGCACCTGGCTGTCCGAAACGTGTAACTGGGCGATCTGCACCTGGCCAGCCTGCAAGCCGAGAACCAGACGATTGGCGATGGCATCGCCGCTGCCGGTGATATCCAGGTTCAACTGGCCTGCACCGGTGTGCTGGCCATACAGCTCGATATCCTGGCCATGTAAATCGGCGCTCTGGCCGATGCCGGCATCCGCTACCCGGATCAGATTGCCCGCCCACAGGCTCATGGTCGGCGCCTGAATCCGGTCGACGTCGATGCTGCCCGGACCGGCCACAGCATTGCGCCAGCCGGCATTGATGGTCACGCCCTGATCTGCCACCAGCTCATTGCCGCGAGTATCGAGGATGCTGTCGAGCAGCACCTGGCCGCCCGCCAGCAGACGGGTGAACCCGATGTCCTCGTCAGCATGCCAGCTCTGATCTCCACCGCTCTGGCTGGTGCCCACGCGGATGGCGCCACTGGCCAACAAGCCCACATCGCCACTGGCGGTGAGTTGATTCAGGCTCAGGTTGTGGCCTGAGGCGCTGATCAAGCCGTTGCCGGCAACGATGGTCGGGATACTGATGTCGCCCGCCGCGTTGAGCAGCACATCGCCATTCACTGCCGCACCCTCGAACAGGCCGCTGGAATGGATACCGGTGCCCATGGTGATACCACCACCGGCTGCAGTGATGGTCACTGCACCGCCCGCCTCAATGCCCTGGGTGAGGTTCACTGCACCGCCGGAGGTCAGCAGAACATTGCGCCCGACCCTGATGGCTTCCAGGTCAATCTCGCCGCCGACGGTAAAGGTCAGGTCGCGGCCGACTTCGGCCACACCGGTGACATTCAGATTACCGCCAATGCCCACGGTGAGGTCGCGTCCAGCACGCAGCGAGTTAGCACCGACGAGGTCGACATTAACGATATCCAGATTGCCAGTAGCCAGGATACCGACATCGTTTTCGGCTTCTACCTTGAGCGCGCTGATGTTGCCATGCCCTTGGCTGGCATCACCGTTGACCTGCAGGAAGACATCGCCCTGCAGGCTCTGCGCGCGACCCAAGCGAAGGTTACGACCAAAAATTTGCAGTAGCCCTTGAGCCTGGGCGTTACCGCCCAGTACATCGCCATCAGCGCGTACCAGAATATTCGCGCCGGACTTCAGGTGTGACGGCACCAGCACGTTCGGCGTGGCCGGATCGGCCAGTAGGCCGAACTGGATGTTGGCCAGCGAGCCGGCCAGGGTTGTCAGGGTCAGATCGCCACCGCTGATACCCGTGCCAATCTGCAGGGCATCAGCAGTGGTGTGGACCGACAGCGTAGTCGCAGCATTGACATTGCCCAGCTGCGCGCCGCCTGCATTGACCTCTACCCGCTTGCTGTCGCTGTGCAGGTCATTTACTGCAAGCGCCCGCGCGACATTCAGCAGCAGGTCACCACCGGTGCTCTGCAGACGGCCCAGATCGGCACTGCCCACATCGAAGCTGACCTGCCCGCCCACCAGGGCGGTGTCGCCGATCCAGTCGCCGTTGCCGATGACGGTCAGGCTGTCGCCAATGTTCAGCGCACCGTAGCGCAGAGCAGTACCTGCTGCGCCGCTGTGGTGCAGTTGGGCTGCCCCACCGGTGTTGGCCTTGAGCAGGCTCAGGGCACCAGTAACAGACAGATCCAGATCCCCGCTCAGGTTCAGGTCAGCGATGTTCGCGGCGCCCAACTGGAACAGGGCGTTGCGACCGGTCAGACGACCCAGGTCCAACTGGCCACTGACAGTCACATCGCTATCGCCGGTAATGTCCGCGGTGCCAACCTGGGCGCTGGCAGCGCTCAGGTGCCAGTTGCCACCCGCAGCCAGTTCATCGACGAAGAACGACCGCGCGACATTCAGCAGCAGATCACCAGCGGTGCTCTGCAGACGGCCCAGATCGGCGCTGCCCACATTGAAGCGCACCGGCCCGCCCGCAAGAGCAGTGTCGCCGATCCAGTCGCCGTTGCCGGTGACGGTCAGGCTGTCGCCAATATTCAGCTCGCCATAGCGCAGGCTGGTACCCGCTACGCCGCTGTGGTGCAGTTGGGCAGCACCAGCGGTGGTGGCCTTGAGCAGACTCAGGGCGCCAGCAACGGACAGATCCAGGTCACCACCCAGGCTCAGCTCAGCGATGTTCGCGGTGCCCAGCTGGAACAGGGCGTTGCGGCCGGCCATACGATTCAGATCCAACTGACCACTGACAGTTACATCGCTATCACCGGTAATGTCCGCAGTGCCAATTTGTGCGCTGGCAGCGTTCAATTTCCAGTTGTCTCCGGCTGCTAGTTGATCGATACCGAACGAGCGGGTGACGTCCAGCTCAGCCGATTCGCCGACCTGTGCTTGCCTCAGGTACATATCCCCTGATACTTGGGTCTGCAACCAGCCACCTGCGTCAAGCTGATCAACCCGCAGATCACCGCCCTGATACTGGATATTGCCAAGGGCCTGCAAACGCCCCAGGTTCAAGCTCTGACCCGCACTACCAAGCACAATGTTGCCTGCTTCAGCGCGCATCAGCGTGCCGCTCAGCGCGCTCAGATTGCGCAGATAGATGTCACCTTGACGGGTTTCAGTACGGGTCAGCTCGGGCATATCTACCCGCAACGCTTGGTCGACCCTGCCGATGCCCTGCTGAGCCAGCATGACGGCCGACCCTGCGCGCTCGGCACGCAGATTAGTCTGGCCATCACCGTTCGCGTCGATGCGACCGCCAGCCTGCAGATTGAACAGATCGCCTTCAGCCTGACCAGCGCGGAACAGTTGTCCCAGTGACATGTCTCCATCGGTGTTGATGGCCAGCAAGCCACCCGTCTGGATCAGGCTGTCGGCATCCATGGACAGGCTGGCACCGAGCCAGGTGGCGTTGCCGCCAGCAATGGCCTGGTCCCGCAGACGTAGGGCACCAAGGGCGCTGACCAACAGATCACCGCCAGCTGACAAACGCTGCAGATCCGTGGCTTCTGGTGAATTCAATTGCAAGTCACCGCCGGCCTGCAGGTCGCGGCCACTCAGGGTCGATTGGGCGTCCAGATACAGGTTGCCGCCGGCACGGATCAGACCCGCACGTAATGCACCCGTGTCGCTCAAACGGATGTCGCCGCCAGCGCTGGCATCCAGCTCGCCATCCAGCGACGCTTGATCGATCACCAGCGCAGCACCATTCAGACCGAGAATGTTGTCACGGGCATTCAGCCGGATGCTCTGACCTGTCACCGTCAGACCTTCAAACTGTCCCAACAAGCTGCCGTTGGGGGCATCCAGGCGCAGATCGCCAACCGCGAAGATACGACCAATGCGGAAGTCGTCACCCAGCCAGCGCAGACCAATGTGCTGGCCAGCCGAGGCCGACAACAACCGCCCGGCCACATCCAGAGAAAGCATTGCATCCGTGTCAGTCGTACCCAGATTACCAGTGCCCGCCAGGAGCACCAGATCACCGCCAATGCTCAAAATGCCTGTACCAGTGGCCGCCAGAATGCTGCTGGCAGCGGCCAAACGCGCATTGCCGCCACTGATCACGGTACCGATATTTAGATCACCGGCTGACTGCAGGTACAACGCCCCACCCGTCGTGGCATCAAAGCGTTCGCGGGCCGCCACATAAAAAGGCTGGGTACGGTTGACCAGCAGGCTGACCAGCTGCCCTTGTTCGTCACGGATCAGCTCCACATCGCCCGGCGCGTTGGCTATCGCCAGTGCTGCCGCTTGCTGGACAGTGAGGTTGCCGGCACGCAGGGCGGCAAAGTCGATCAGCAGGCTGTCGGCCAGGCGGCCAATATCCTGGCTGGTGATCAGCGTTACATTGCGTCCGGAAACGTTAGGGTCTGCTGCCCCTACAGGCGTGCTGGCGGCAGAACCCAGAGCAGTGGAATCGATGGCGTAGCGCAGCTCGCCTTCAGTCCAGATGGCATCGCGGGTCAAGGTTTCGATCTGCGCGGCAGTCGCGGTGTAGCTGAAATCGCTGCGTTGGGTCTGGAAGTCCGTCTGCTGTGTCCAGCCTTCGCCAAAGACGCCTGCGAAAAATAATGCATGACCGTGATAGCGCTCGTCGGCAAAGCCCTGCACCTCGGCATCGCTGAGCCCGGTGCGACCCGCCTGCAACTCAGCCAATGGCCGGTAAAAGTCCAGACTTTCCTCGGCCAGCACGAAAGTATCACCTTGCAGACTGCCAAGTTCACGCAGGCGCCAGTATTCACGGTACTGACTAACCACCTGATCCTGGAAGGGCTTGACTGTGCCCTGCAGAATATTGTCCTCAGCTCCGTACGCGCTGGTGAGCTTGAGTTTTTCCCAGATCTGCTGGCGCTGGCTTTCGTTCAGGGTATCGGAGGCCAGACGCTGACCGGAATCGTACAGCGAGCCGTTATCGACCTTCAGCCAGACGTCACCGGTTTCCGAAATGATCTGGCCGATCCAGGCGTCACCCTCAACTTCATTGATGAACACATCCCGCACGGCAAAGGCATTCAGGTTGCCATGGGTACTGCCGCCAGAGGCCGTCCCCTGTTCACGGGCAATGACCCGTAACGGCACAGCAGTGCTGCCGATGGCACCTGTCGCGTACAGGTCAAGGTTGCGCCCGAGCACATGTGCAGCACCTGCAGACAAGCCACCTATCGCACCCAGGTCACCATTTACCCGCAGAACCACATCACCCAGACCGTTACCGGCATTGATGCTGCGCAGCAACACATTGGATGTCAGATTCAGGTTGATGCCGGCGGCGCCAGAGGTGGCCTGCAACGTTCCGTTATTGGCAAAGCCGGCGACCACGGCACGGCCATCCTGACCAATATAGCCGCCGGCGGTCATGCGCAGTTCACGGCTGAAACTGCTGCCGTCACTGCCGTTGATGATGTTGCCCGCAGCATTCAGCTGGGTCACCCCACCGGGGTTATTCAGTCGCCCGCCAATGATCAGATTGTTATTGGTCTTGGCATCGATCAAACCGGCCGAATTACCGACAAAGGCAATCTGGAACGGGTTGTCGGCCTTGACCGAGTGGTCGATACGCAGCGTGGCCGAGCGAGGGAAACGGTAGTCCCATGACGAATAATACTCGCCAGCCCGTGCGTGACCGGCCGGGTAGCGACCACTGGCTTCGAAATCCCAGTGACAGCCGGAGCCGATGCTGTCTCCACAACCGTGGTAGTTGACCCCGATACCGTAGGTATTTCCCAAGCTGCCGCTAATGCGCTGTTCATAAACATTATCAAGCGCACGTGTTACCACTGCACCCGAGGAGACGGTCCATGGATCGTTTGGCGTGACATCATTCCAGACCCAGTTGCTGGCCGAGAAATTATCACCATCCCGGATAATTTCCCGCGACAGGTTAGCTTGCTGGTACCACTCGAAGCGCAGATTGGCAGCCGGATTATAGGTGGTCGAACTGGCCGCAGAGCTGGAAACACGATAGGCACCCAGAACCGAATTGGCACCATTGCGGTTGTCATACACGCTCAAACCGCTGTTCTGATCATGCACATACCAGGTACTCAGAGTCCGGCCACCTGTTGTGGTCTTGAAGGTATCCACGATCTGCACAATACCCACCGAACCCACCCCGGTATCAATATTTCCGAGTTGCAGTTGATGCGATGAACGGTTGTCAATAACCACGTTACCGAAGCCATTGTTGACCTCAATGCGACCCGCTGTATTGGTACTGATGATGCCGCCACGCATATAAATGAAGCCACCGCCGGAGGCGTTGACATCATCCAGTTGAATGCGTTGATTGACAAAGTCGTACTTGGCTCCGATCCGCTGACCACTGGTGGCCGTTAGCAGATGCGTGGGAATATCCACGGCCTCGACGCACAAACCGTTGGAGCAGCCATGCTGGCTGATCCAAGCATCTAGGTCGGCACTTATGCGGACCGAGCGGTCAGTCTTCATGCCACTGCTAATGGTACCGTTGATATCGATATAACGTGCTTGAATACCAACCTGACCACCCACAACACGCCGACCATCGCCACCGCTGCCAATATTGGCCTGTTCGTAATTGACTGCACTTTTGTACAGGGAGCGGTAGTTAATAATCGGCACCCAGGAGTCGGTATTGTCCATTCCGTTGAACTGGAAAGCACTACCGGTAAAGGATTTCGCTGTGGCCTCACTGCAGTTCAGAGCTGACCCTATCGACGCCGGCAGACAACCACCGAACAACAGCACACTGGAGCCATCTGAGTCACTGTAGATGCCGGCACGGTACATCATGCTGAGCGTCAACAATGTCCCATTGTTAAAAACGCCGTTTCCGTAAACATCACTGGCAATCAGTTCAAGAGCCACGTTGGCCGAGCCGGTTACCCCGGCGAAGGAGCGCCACTCGGAGAACGGATTACTATTGACTGACCAGTAGCTATTTGGTTGGAAAACCGTCATCGAACCATTCGGGACTTCCACCAGTACCTGCTGGCCATAGGTCAGACCAAACTGACCAAGCGAGCCCTTGGCATTGGAGATATGGATCAGGCCGCCTTGGTTGAGAATATCGCCAACCAGGAAGATCGCCGGGCCGAAACTGACGTTGCCGACATTACCGCCAAAACTGTTGTCGATACGGATCTCGGCACGCCGGTCAGCGGCCACTTCATTAACCTGACCATTGAACTGCGAACGCGAGGCCGCACCCGTGAAATACACCCGGCCGCCGGGTTGGTCGGGGATCAGGGCATTGCCAACCAGCAGATAGTTGGCACTTTGGTTGATCACCTGGATACGCGGACCACCGTTGGCCGTGAGGGTACCGTTGCCGGACAGACTGTCAGCATTAACCGTGACGGTACCGCCGGCCGCGAGCATGTCACCCAGCTCAATGGCGCCGACGTTGCTGCCGGAAATCGTGCCCTCGATCACTGCACGGGTCACTTCATCCATGTCAGCAAAGGTATTGAGGAACTGACGCGGGTTGAAGTTGCTGAGTTTTACCGCGCTGACTGACAGGCCGGCCGACTGGGTCAGCGTGCCGTTGGCAGCAATATTGATCAGCAGCTCGTTATAACGACCAGCCAGTAGTGTGCCGTTCAGGGTAGCGGCAATGTTACGGCTGATATTCGCATTGCTATTGCGGCTGGTCACCGGGATGAAACCCAACTGATAACCCCGCGCTTCACCGTCGGCCAGCGCACTGACCAGGCCGTAATAACTGCCGACCCGGACATTGCGCGCGGCCAGCACCTGACTGCCGGACGCCAGCACGGTGTTGGCCTGGTTGACGATATCGGCATCAGCCCGCGCGGCGGGAATAGCAATGAGGCCGCGTACCGAGCTGTGCGCTACCGAATTGAGCTGCAGGGTGTTCTGCCACAGCCCCTCCGGATCGTCGCCAGCGCTCAGGGTAATGTTGCCCAGCGCCTCCAGCTTGGTGTTGCTGCCAACCGACAGTAACTGGTTGGAATTGAGGTCACCATCGACGCGCGCATCAGCCAAACCGGCTACGCCCCAGGTGCTGGCCAGTGCTTCCAAAGACATGCCGGCCTGGCTGTAGGTGCCGGCGCCGAGCGAACCGCTGGAGAACAGCGCGCCGTTGGCACCAATGGTCACGGTGTTGTTCAGGTTCGCTTGGCTGTCCACGCCCACGCCGCCACCGGCAATTGCGCCACCCGTACTCAGGGTCACAGACTCGCTCACCTGCATACGGGTAAAGGCACGCAGTAACAGGCGAGCGCTGTAATCGGCAGCATTCAACCCGGCGAATAGACTGACACTGTTACCCACATCGACATGGGCCTTGCTGTCGATCCGCGTATCACTGTAAACCGCCTGCCCACTGATCACGCCGCCACCGGCACCGGAGGCCGCTGCACCGAGGTGACGGCTGAAGATATTGTTGTTGGCCGTGATAATCAGATCCTGCTGCGCCGCCAGTCGGCTGTTCTGGCCAATACGCGCAAGGCTGTTTGCGATCACGCGGTTCTCGCCACCGGCACCGCTGGCGCCAGCCAGAGCGGCATTCACCGAGTTCGCATGGGTGCCAAAGATCGCCCGGTACTCGGCCGTCAACGACAGATTACGCATAGCAATCTGCACCGAATCTCCGATTTCCGCGGTTGCCGAGCCCTTGGTACGGGTACTGGCTATTGACGCATTACCGGCGATAACACCGCCACTGCCAGCCACTGACTTGGCCTGGTTGATATCTTCGGCGTTGGCATTGACCAGCAGATCGCTGATCACCGCAGCGCCATTGCGGTCGCTGGCAAAGTTACCCAGGCTCGCCAGGGTAGTGCTGTCCGATTCGGCCTTGGCCACCGAGGCACCTACTGCCAGACCACCCACCGCTACGCCGAGCGCATCGGCATACTGATGACTGCGACCATCAGCCAGAATTTCGATACGCCCTGATGGCAGCTTCAGGTGAGTACCGGTCAGTGCGCTGACGGTGGCGGTATTGAAAGCTTCGGCAATGGTGGCATTGGCGCTGAGGAACAGACCGCCGCTACCGGCAATGGACTGGGCCCGGACGTTGGCCTTATCGGGATCAATCTCACTGCCGCTGCGGTTGTATTCAAGCGCCGACTTCAGGCGTAATCCACCGCTGCCGCGCACATCAGCACGGTTGCCAATGCTCGCCTTAACAGTATTAGCCGTTTGTGCCCGGGCATAGGACGCGCCGACGGCAACACCACCGGCTACGCTCGCACCCAGTGCATAGGCATTGAGTTGTGGCAGCACACTGGCGCTGAGGGATACGCCGCCCGTGCCGCCATCCACCATCACATCGTCGCCGACCCGTGCTTCCACCTTGGTGCGCTCGATCGCGATCGAGGCCACACCGGTCCCGGCAACAGCCAGACCACCCGCGGCAGCCAGACCATACACATTGATACCACCCTCGCCACGTGCGCTCAGATTGACCGCATTACCGGTCAGCTGGGCATTATCGGCAACCAGCACCTTGACGTTACTGTCGCGAACGCCGCTCGCCACCACGATGCCAACCGCAGCAGCACCGGCACTGGCACCTAGGGCATCAATATCCAGGTTGAGCAGGTCACTGGCATTCAGGTTGATTGCGCCCGTGCTGGTATGCGCACCACTGATGCGACTGCTGATGTCGTTGCGCATCTGGCCGATGGCCAATGCTGCGCCAAGACCGACGCCAAAACCGGCACCTCCAGCGTAGGCTTCGACCTCGACTGCATCATCATGGCCGGCAAGGGTACTCGCCCGGGCGTTGATATCCAGAGACGCGGACTGACTGCTGCCACCATTCAGCTCGGCAGCCACCCGCGCATTGGACAGAGTCAGCGCAAAACCGCCACCAACCGCAGCGCCGCCGACAGCAGCGGCACCGGTCAGATTGCGGCTGTAGAGTTTATCCTCGGCACTGATGCGAGTGGCGCCACTGGTGACGATGCTGCTGTCACTGGCCCGAGCCAGGGTCTCGTGCTTGCGTAGGCTACCTGCTTCAAAACGATCCCCCAGGTCGGTCTTGTTGCTGTTGACGCGAGTCTTGGTCGCCGAATCGGTTTTACTCACCAGCTCGTATTTCTGCGTGCTGTCGTTCCACTCGTAGGCGTCGTAGGTCAGATCACCGGTCTTGTCGGCCTGGCTGATGCTATTGGCCTGGCTGAGGCTGCCGTTACCACCCTTGTCCAGCTCATCCATGGCGTTGACGTTTTCATCACCGGCGCTCACGGAGGTGGCGCCGGAACCCAGCAGCAGCAGTCCCATACTGCCGCCCAGGGCGCTGGTACCAACGGAGCCGGTGACGGTGTTCAACCGGATGTCGCCTTCACGCAGGGCGCTGAGGGTGAACTGATTACCGACCAGGGTCGAGCGATCGAACAGCGCACGGGTGGCGCTGTTGGCCACCAGGACGTTGGCACTGCCACCGACACTGGTGCTACCCGCCACTGCCGCACCGACGGTGTTGCGGACATTCAGGTTGTCTTGGGCGCTGATCGACAGGTGGCCGAGCGGCCGGCTGGCCTGGCCAAAGTCAACCTGACTGGCACCAGCCTCGGTGGTGGTTTCCACCACTGCGATGCCAATCGAACCCCCGACTGCCATACCGCCGCCGCCGGCACTGGCCACATTCATGGCGATGCCAGTGCTGTTGTTGGCCGTCACCTCGGTGCCGCCGCTGAGCACGCGAGTGCGGGCAGCAGTCGCAGCGTTCAGGTCTGCGCCCAGCCAGGCGCGGGTGACGCTTTGGTTGTAGAGGGTCGCCAGGGCGCCGGACACCGCTACTGCACCGCCGGTCAGGCTGGTGGCATTCGGTGCCAGGCGCTGCAGGGCGCTGGCGCTGACCTTGAGCGAACCGACATCCAGCTGGCTGGCGCCATTGACCAATGCCTCGGTTTCACCCTTGAGGATGACCAGGCTGGAAGAGATGCCCGGGGCCACGATGGCGCCGGCAATGCTGGCGATGATGGTCGAGACATACTGGCCCGAACCGGACGATACCTCAGTCAAACCCCGGCTGTTCAATTGCACGCCGGTCAGACGCGCCTGGGTCAGGCGGCTGATGATCGTGTTGTCGACACCCGCACCGACTGCCGCAGCACTCGGGCCGCCGGCCACGGCAGCCAGGTAGCCAGCCGTGTAACTGTGGCTGTTGGCACCGACCCGGACATTCTGGGCGGTACCCGCGCCCGCGGCCTGGTTGATCCGCGCGCCGTCGATATAGCCCAGGGTGCTGCCGCCCAGCACGGTGGTGTTGACCACCCCGGAGACGGCGGCGCTGGCCAGCGGCACCACCGCCAGACTGGCCGACAGGGCGATCTGACCGACCTGCTGGATGGAGCTGGCCTGCACCGCCAGCCCGGTAATCTGGTGCTGACGGATCGACAGGTTCGGGTAGGGATTGAACTGTTCGGCCTGGATCCATTCGTGGTCGTCGCCCGGGGCGTTGTTCAGCGCGCCGTTATCGACCAACAGCCTGTCGTTGGCATCCTTGGCCAGCGCACTGACCGACGTAGTGTTGCCGTCGATATAGGCTTTGGTGTTGGTTTCCACCACGTTGACCGTGGCCAGTGCAGCAATGGCCGCATTGCCGGCGCCGGCGGCAGACACCGCCGATCCCAGGATGCTGTCGAGGTTGCGCGCACTGACCGCGATATTGTTCTGCGCCAGCACCTGCGCCCCGCCGCCGATACGTGCCTGGGTCAGGGTCTGGATGATGTTGGTGGCCGCCACGGTGGAGACCGCGGCATTACCGGCCCCGCCGCCAGCGAGGATGCCGGCGATGATGTTGGCCTTGGAGTTGGCATCGACACGCAGGTTGCGCAGCGCCCAGCCGGCGCCAAGGTTGCCAGTCATACTGGCGTGGATTTCGCTGGCGACACGGTTGATTGCGGTACCCACGCCAACGGCGGCGGAACCGGCACCGGCGACGCCACCGGAGCCTGCATGGATGCTGGAGGTGTCACTGGCCAGAATCTCCAGATTGCCGGCGCTGCCGCCGCTGTTGCTGACCTCGGCACGGGTCTGCGCAGCAATGTTGTTGCTGGTGTTGGAGAAGGCTACGCCGGCGCTGCCGCCGCCCACACCGGCCACGGCCAGGGTGAGGATATGGCCAGCGGTGGCGGCTTCGACCCGCCCATTGCCAGTGCCCAGTTCAATCGTGCTGTCGATGATGCGCGCGATGCGCTTCTGGTTGATGGTACTGACTGCAATGGCCGCCCCCACCGCTGCAGTGCCGGCGCCCTGGGCGTTGCCCGCCAGGGTTTTGATATCGGTCTCGCCACGGCTGACCTCGACCAGCAGGGAGCCGGCCTCGACGTCGGAACCCTTGATTTCGGCGCGTTCTTCACCTTCGACCACGTTGATCGCCAGCGAGCCGCCAACCGCCGCGGTACCGGCACCACCGGCACCCACCGCCATGGAGCGGATCTTCGAGGAGCCACCGCTGGCCAGCGTCAGGGCGCCGCCGACGGTCAGATCGCTGTCGATGACCTCGGCCAAGCGCTTGGAAAGGATGATGTTGTTGGTGTCGGCAATCCCGACGGCGGTGGTCCCGGCGCCGCCAAAGGCCCCGGCCAGACTCCAAATGGTCCGATCGCCGAGCGCTGCCGACAGATCCAGCGCGCCCAGATTCAGGGTGCTGCCTTCGATGGCCGCGCGTTCGGTGCCCTGCAACACGTTGCTGGAGAACGAGCCGTTGACCGCCACGGTGCCGGCACCGCCGCCAGCCAGGGCAATCGCGTAAATGTTCTGTTTCGCGCCGCTGGCCAGGCTGGCGTGGGAGAAACCGCTGACCTCGCGGCTGTTGCGAATCAGCGCGATGCGATCGGCGCCGATCCGGTTGACCGAAATCGCGCCGCCTACCGCCGCGGTACCGCCGCCCTTCACCGAACCGGTGAGCGAGGCGATCGTCAGACCATTGCCGGCGCTGCTGTCCAGATCCAACGTCTTGCCGCTACCGGTGGTTACCAGTCGGCTGTTGTCGATCAGGGTCTTGTCTTCGCCGTCGATCACGTTGACAACGACGGAGCCTCCGACACCGGCGGTTTGACCACCGGCGGCGTTGATGCCCAGGCCCCAGATCTCGCCGTCCAGCGAGGAGGTCAGATCGGCCGAGCCGGTCAGTTTCACATCACTCTCGGTCAGGCTGGCGCTGCGTTCGGCATCAATCAGGTTGACCGCCACGGCCCCGCCGACGCCAGCGCTGCCGCCGGCGGCCGAGAGGTTGAAGGCCACCGACCAGATGCTCGCGCCCAGCCCCGGCTGACTGGCGCTGATCGACAGGTCGCGGGCGCTCATGATGGCGTTGTTAAGACGCGCGGTGGTGGTGTCGGCGATGCGGTTGAAGGTGATCGCACCACCCACCGCCGAACCGCTGCCGGACACTTGGCCGGACAGTGCCGCGGTCATGATGCGGCTCTGCAGGGCGGCACCGATATCGGCGTCACCGGTGAGTATGTAGGTACCGTTCTGCACGCTAGCTGCCGCACTTTGCTGCATGTCGTTGAGGCTGACAGCACCACCCACCGAGGCGTTGTTGGAGCTGGCGGTGATGTTACCGGCCAGCGAGTAGGCGCCGCCGCCTTTGGCGGCCTTGACCGTCAGGTTGTTGGCCTTGAGGGTCTTGCCAGTCATATCGACGTTGGCATTGATGCTGCCACGCGCAACCACCGCCGTGGCAGAGCCGGAAACGGCATTTTCCTTGGCGCCCGCCGCGCCAATCGCCGCCGCCAGCACGTCGGTGCTGTTGCCGGCATTGACACTCAGATCACCGGTAAGGTCCACCTCAGTATTGGCCAGGCTGGCGCTGTAATCACTGCCGGTATAGACCACGCTGACCGCGCCGCCGACCGAGGTTTTGCCGCTGCTGGCAGCCACGTTACCGGCGATCGCCAGCACGGCTTCACCGGCAATCTGCCCGCTGAACAGTTTCTGTTCGGTGGTATTGCCGGTGGTCGAACCGTCTTCGGCAAACAGATCATCCTGGGTATCGATCCCACCGTCGATTTGCTGGGTGGTCTGCGCGCCATCCAGGTCCAGTTCGGTATGGCTCAGGGCGGTCAGTCCGGCCTGGGAGAACAGGCCGTCCAGCGCGGACAGGCCGGTAACGCTCTGGGCGTTAACGTTGACGTCACCACCTCTCAGGGAGGAATCGCCTGTGTCGGATTTGTCGACCTTAGCACGCACGTCGTTATCGACGATCACCAGGGAAATCGCGCCCGAGGCAGAATTGCTGTTCTGTCCAGTGGTCACCGCGACGGCAAGGGCACCTGCCAGCAAGCGCGCGGCACTGTTAGCCGAGACATCCAGGCGATTGAAACCGGTTGCCGTGCTGCCGAGCCAATCGGCAGACAGCTTGTTCTTCTGTACCGCCAGCACCAGGGAGCCGCCGACACTGCTGGCGCTGCCGTTGGAACCGGTGGCCAGTGAGAAGGAACCGCCACCCAGCAGGGTACGACTACGGTCGTAGGCTGTGACGGCAATACCCTGATTCAGCCCGGTACGCTGTTTGACGATGCTGTCTAGCACCAACGCCGCGGTAGTGTTGGTGATCACCCCGCCGGAGACCGACATGGCCACCGAGGTGTTGTTATTGCCAGCGGTCGCCGCCGCGATGCCCAGGCCCATGGCGACCTGGTCACCGGCGCTGGCGGCCTGAACCTTGAGCAGGTCGTTGTCGTTGAGGGTGGCGTTCTTCAGCTGCGCCTGGGTCAGGTTATACAGGTGGTTGTAGGCGATCGCACCGGCAATGGCCGCGCTGCTCTGGCTGCGCTGGCCACCGGCGAGGGTGAAGGCACCACTGCCCGAGCCGCTGAGCTGGTTGGTCTGATTGAGTGACAGTACCGTGACCTTACTGCCCTTACTTGGCGGATCGCGCGGATCAAGGACGATATCACCCAGCTGAGCGCGGGTCTTCTGACCCACCACGTTGACGCTGGCCGAGCCAGCCAGCGCCAGCGATTGCTTGGTCTTGCCGGTGCCAGGGTCAGGCTTGTCATCGAACAGACCTTTGATCTTATCAACGACCTCGCCGATCTTGCCGGGGACGCTGACGATGGTGTCCTTGATGCTGGTGGCGCCGTCTTTGGCGCCGGCGATGCCGTTTTGCAGGCCCGCCGAGGCATCGCCAAAGACCATCTGCAGCAGGCCCTTGCCAATCTCCTCGACCGCCCCCATCACGCCCTTATCGGCGCTGTCGGCATCGGCCTCATCCTGCTTCTGCTGCTCTTCGGCGGTGCGCGCGACAGCGCCAGCGACGCTAAAGGCACCGACCTGGCCGGTGCTCTCGGCATTCACCAGCAGCTCATCGACCACCCAAGTGGCCTTGCCATTGCCGGCGGCTCCCACACCCAGCGCACTGCTGCGCAGGCTGCGGTTGTCGCCGACCAGCGCCAAGACGTCGGTGTGCAGCACGTTGACCGCGACACCGGCGCCGATGCCGGTTTCGTTGGACACCGCGAGAGCGCCCGCCGCGCTCCAGAGACCCAACTGGTGATCGGCGGTGATGCCGACCTGCTCGGCCTGGACAACGGTGCTGTTGTGGATGGAGGCATTGACGTCGGAATTCACCACGCTGACCACCACCGCGCCGGTGCCGGCAACGCTGGCGCCCTTGCCGGCCGACGGCGTGACGCCGATGATCAGTTCTTCCTGGCTGGCCGTGACATCGACCCGTTTGCCTTTGACCGTGCCATTGGCGCCGATACCGGCACTGGCCTGGTTGTTGCTGACCTGAACGTTGACACCGCCACCGACGGCCTTGCCATCGGAGCTGTTGCCGAACAGGGCTAACGAAATGTTGCCGGCAATCGCCAATTGCTGGATCTGGTTGGCGGCACTGACATCCACGGCCGAGTCCCAGGCCCAGACAAACTCACGCAAGGCCTTGCGTGCCTTGTCTTCGTTGTTGTCCTTATCCCTGATGACCGGCAGGAAGCCATAGGGATTGGCCTGCCAGTTGTTGCCGGTCGCGGTGGCGGTCAGGCTGACGTTGTCACCGACCCAGGCGATGGCATCGATATCGGTGTTGAGCACCGCCACCGAGCCGGCCAGACCGGTTTCCTCGGAATTGCTGGTGGCATTGGCATAGACGCTGGCGATCTTTCCCGGGATAGCCGCAGCGCCCGGGACATGCGTCTTGAGATTCTCAAACACCTGGTCCAGCGAGTTCCAGCGATCCAGGCCGGCGAGATCCAGCGCCTGCATATTGCGCGCGGCAACGCCGATATGGCTGGCGTTGACACTGGTGTTGTCCGCGATCAGCGCCCGGGTGTGCTGGGTCAGCTGGTTGTAGGAGGCCGCGACGCTGATGCCCATCTTGGTGCCGTCGTCCTTTTCGGCGTCGGCCAGCACCTTACTCTCGGCACCATTGTGCAGGCTGCGCTGCTGCTGCAATGCGGTGACCGTCAGGTCGCCGTCCAGCACCAGCCTCTGCGGCAGCGCCTGATCACCGCCGCCAATCCGTGCCTCGACCTGATGATTGGCAATGCCCACGGCAACGGCAGAGGCGAAGCGCAGTTTGCTTTCAACCGGCCCCGCATCGGGCTTGATTTCCATGCCCAGGAAGGTCTTGACCTTGTTACCAATGGCAGTGGTGAATTTCTTGAAGTCTTCCTGCGAGAGCACCTTGGCTTTCAGGCTGTCGAGCATGGCCTTGCCGGCCTGCACGCTGGCGTTGGTGGACTGCAGGGAAACCATGTTGGCGGCGTTGACGCTCAGGGAGTTGGCGTCCAGATCAGCATCGAAACGGGCACGGGTGTCACTATTGAACAGCGACAGGGCGACGGCCGGCCCCCCCATGGCACCTTGTCCGACACTTTTGGAGGACGCGGTGTTGCTCAGGCTCTGTTCGGTCAGGGCGGTCACACTGACATCGCCAGCAACACCGCCAAGACGCGCGTTACGTGCCACCGAGGCAGTGGTGGTGAGATCGGTGTGCGCCATGCTGAAGGCGGCCGACAAGGTCGTGGCGTTGCTGCCCTGACCATCACGCGTGGTCGAGGCACTGCCCTCCACGGCCAGGCTGTCCTGGCTGTGGGCCAGTAGCGACATGTCGTCGGCGGCAATGGTGGCGTTGTCGAGGATTTCGACCTTGGTTTCACCGGCCAGCCGGCCATAGGCAATACCGGCGTTGAACGGCAGTTTTGACGTAATCACCGGCAGCGAGAAGTTGGCGGTATCGACGTTACGGGTGGTTTCCGCGGCCAGGTGCAGGTCACCCGAAGCCTGGATGTCGGCGGTACCGGCAACCGTCACCCGCGACGTCCCCTCGGCCACCGCGAAGGTGGCGTATGGCAGCATGGTGATGAATTCGCTGTAGTTCGACGGTGGCACCGCACCCTTGTCATGGCTGCTGGCCTCCACCAGCAGGGTGTAGACGTGCTCGGCGGCGCGCTCATCGGTCCAGCCGGCATTGAGCAGCTTGACCTTGTCGATCATCGCCTGCAGCTCGGCGGTGTCGAAGAAATCGCCAAGCAGGCCGGAATCAACGCTCACCTGGGTGACGGAGCGGGCGGTGACGTCCTTGCCGATCAGGGTGCCGCCGATGTCGATGGACGAATGCGCCTGGGCGTAGCCGCCCAGCTGGCGGTCCACCGCGAGGGCCTCGACGCGCACATTGCCGGCCTTGTCGGCCTGGTCGTGACCCGCGTCCAGCTCCGCGCCGGCCTTGATATTGACCCTGGCAGTGCTGTGGGCGGAGCCCAGGTTGGCCTTGCTCTGGCGCTTGATTGCCGCTTCCAGCTGGTCGACGTCGTCAATCGCGCTGCCATCTGCGTTTACGGCGCTGAAGCCAAGGTCGCTGTATGCCTGCAGGGTGATGTTTCCGGACGCCTCCTGGGAGCCAGCCAGGGCGCGGGTATTGATCTTGCCGGTGGCTTCTACGTTCAGCTCCGGTGCGTTGACCTGCACGCCGCCACCGCCGCCATCGGCCATCAGCGCGCGCAGTTCGCCGGAAATAGTCACGTCTTTCTTGCCGACGATCAGGATGCTACCCTGGCGGACTGCCGCCGTCGCATCGACCAGACCGTCAGTGTTGACCGTCGCCTGGAACACCTGAGCACCGGCATTCACTTGCGCATTGCTAGCCACCACCGCGCTTGCGGCGAACAGATTGACCGAGCCGGCACTATAAACCTGCCCCTCAATACTGACGTCGCCGGAGCCGCCGTTGTACTTGCCGGCCATCAAATCGGCCGCAAGCGCCGTGCCATCGGCATCGCTGCCGTTGGTCATGGTGGCAGCCAACTGGCTCATCTGTGCAGGGCTGGGGGTCGTGACCGTCAGGCTACCGACGTTGACCACACCAGAGGCGCCGACTACCAGGCCATGGGGGTCGGCGAAAATGATGTTGCCACCGATGGAGCCGTCCTTGAGGCCGTTCAGGGTACCGTTGATCACCGTGCGCGAGTCGTGCACCAGGTTGACCAGATTGGCCTTGCCTTCAGGCACGTGCAGATTGACGGTTTTGTCGGCGTTGACGTTAAAGTGGCCGAAGGAGTTGAAGCCAGTATTGCCACTCACCGTGCTGGTGGTGATGTCAGTCACCGCGCCGTTGGTCACCATGCTGGTGGCGGTGGGCATTCCCGTATGCAAGGTGATGTTATTAGTGCCGGCGTCCGCTGCCGCCCAGGCCGGGATCCCACCGATCGCCATGAGCAACGCTGCAGTGATTCGATTCGGACGAAAGGCCTCAAAGGAGTCAACCTTTTCCAAGGGTTGGACCACTGCATTCGAGCGACTGTTTACCGGCATATCAAAGCACCTTCCCTTTCACTTCGTAACGGCATCCACAAAGTCAATACCGCTGCACGTCATAAATGACGACCTCGCAGACTTTGATGGCTTTTTTTGTAAAAATCAGACTAGCGCCGACTGGTCATTTGGCAAATAGTCCATTTGGACTGATTACTTGCCAAGGCTCACAAGTACGCGATTGAATGAGCATCATGACAACTCATCTAATGCTGATCGATGACCATGCACTGTTCCGATACGGAGTCGGTATGGTCTTGGCTGCAGGGCTGGTTGATATCGAAATTACAGAAGCGGCCTCACTTGAGCAAGCACTGCTGCAATCTGATGATGCTTTTGACTTGGTCCTGCTTGACCTTCAACTTCAAGGGCTGAATGGTTTGGACGGCATTGCGTTGATCAAGCGCAAATGGCCTCACTCCAAAGTCGTAATAGTTTCCGCGAATCAGGATAAGCACATTCAGGACGAAGCTTTAGCACGCGGGGCGCATGGTTTCATCAGCAAATTAGAAACGCCCAGCCGCATGCTTGAATTGGTCGGCCAAGTACTTGCCGGCCAACTGCCAGCAAGCACCCCAGTACCCAACCCAGACAAGAAGCCAAGGCTTAGCCCACGGCAATCCGAAGTCCTAGAGCTGTTGTGCTTGGGCTTGCCCAACAAGCTGATTGGTCGGCGCCTGAATCTGTCGGAAAATACTGTACGCGGTCACGTCCAGGCCATCCTTCAAACCCTGCAGGTGTCTAGCCGCTCGGAAGCTGCATTCGTGGCGCGTCGTCAGGGGTTAATCAATTGAGAGCAGCGCCACTCCCTAGCAATTTGGAACAGGACATCCGCACAGAGCAGGTGCGGCTGGTGTTCCGCAGCATGAAGAGCTCGCTGTATCTGGGCAGCGCACTGGCACTGACTCTCACCCTGGTTTTCCACAGCGAGGAGAACCACAACGCTGTACTAAGCTGGCTTGCAGCGGTCATCGTGAGCCGCGTAATCAGTGTTGGTTATGCACGCGCTGCTTTACGCCGCGGGATAAACGCGGAAAACACATCTCGGCACATCCATTACATGTGTGTCATCAAGATCCTTGAAGGCGTGGCCTGGGGATCGCTGGTATGGATTGTGATGGGTCATACCAGCCTGGCCGAGCAACTACTGGCTATGGCCTCGCTGGCCGGGGTCAGCGGCAACGCCGTATCGCTGCTAGCCCCCGTATTTCCCTTATTCCTAAGCATGCAGCTCGCCCAACTGGCCGCCATGAGCAGTAGGCTGCTGACACTGGAAGATTCCTCCTTCGCCATTCTCAGTGTCGGCTGCGCGCTGTTCGTAGCCGGTCAGTCTGCCCAGGCTATGCTGGCCCAACGCACCTCCCGGCAATCATTAATACTGCGCTTCGAGAACCTCGATCTGATAGAACGTCTTAAGGTGGAAAGCGAGAACGCCGAACTGGCACGCGGCAAGGCAGAAGAAGCCAACCTGGCGAAATCAAAGTTTCTCGCTGCAGCCAGCCATGACTTGCGTCAGCCAGTACATGCCCAGGAACTGTTCCTCGAAGTGTTGACCAGGAGCGATCTGTCAGACTTTCAACACAAAATCCTTAACAATGCCCGCGCCGCCAGCCAAGCCTCGGCGCAGATGCTCAACACCTTGCTGGACTTCTCACGCATCGAAGCCGGGGTAATCGAGCCACAAACACGTTCTTTCCGCCTGCAACCACTACTCCACAAGCTCGAAAACGAGCTCGGCGGTCAGGCCGACAACAAGAAAATCGTTTATCGCTGCCGGGAGACCCAGCTGGCGGTGTATTCCGACGAGAACCTGCTGGAATTGATGCTACGCAACCTGATCACTAACGCGATTCGCTACACCGAAACAGGTGGCTTGCTGGTCGGGTGCCGCAAACGCGGCAAAAAAGTCGTGATTGACGTATTCGATACCGGTATCGGAATCGAACCTTCGCAGCAGCGTGAAATATTTCAGGAGTTCCATCAGTTGGGTAATCCCGAGCGTGACCGGCTCAAGGGTCTCGGTCTGGGTCTTGCAATTACTCAAGGCCTGGCTCAATCGCTTGATCACAGCGTGACGTTATCGTCCCGCCCCGGACGCGGAAGCGTATTCCGCATTAGCCTGCCGTTAGCTACATCTGGTGAAACTAGCGATACATTAGCCTCTCCCAAAGACTCTCAGTTTCAAACTGGGCTGTTACAAGGCTTACGTATTCTTATCATTGATGATGACGAGATGGTACGCGAGGCCATGGTACATTTACTTTCAGACTGGGGATGCGATTGCAAAGCAGTAGAGCACACTAGTGGAGCGTTGGAACTTGTCGAGCAGTGGCCAGCAGAGGTGCTCATCAGCGATTATCGCTTGCGTGAAAATCATACCGGCGCAAATGCCATTGCCCAGATACGGGAAGTAATGGGCACCATCATTCCAGCCTTGATCATAACTGGCGATACAGCTCCAGAACGCTTACGTGAAGCGCTACAAAGCGGTTTGAAACTGCTTCACAAACCGATATCGCCGACTGATCTCTATCAGGCACTAGCCAAAATAGCGCCTGCAAATAGAATCGAATGAATTACACCTGCACGGCCGGACCCTAAATATTCCCATCGTATGTGGCCAAGTTATCTCAACAGCAGAGATTTACTGCTCTGCTGACTTTAAGTTTCTATAGGGCTGACTGCTTTAGATAACGATTCCATTTGCCATCTAGGCAGGCCCTCCAGAAGATGTCGATATGCGGGGATGTAACAATCTATCAGCATGATCGCGCGAAAATACCAAACTCGTGCACGCTACTTTTATCGGACTCGCTGCGGTGAGGATGATCCCACTTCAGCGCAGATCTGCGAGGCTTTACTTGCAAGCGTGTTGCCGCTGACCGAAAACTGACCCAGTAGAGGCTGTTCTGCCGACTGAAAACTGACCCAGGTGTTCAACTGCTTCTGCTCAATTTTTGAGCAGGAGAACACAGGGTGATCAGTATGGAAATGATGGGCAAAATCCGCCGGATGTATTTCCGCGACAAGCTGTCGCTGCATGAGATAGCCAAGCGCACCGGGTTGGCGCGCAACACGATTCG